>NZ_CP106735.1:2638154-2948808 GCF_025639805.1 Reichenbachiella carrageenanivorans
TCTATGTGTACCCGATCGTGGACGATACCATCGAAATCGAAATTTCTCCAGGAGACATCGAATGGCAGACTTCTAGGTCTGGCGGTGCTGGCGGGCAGAATGTAAACAAGGTGGAAACGAAAGTGCAGCTTACTCACAAGCCTTCAGGGATTGTGATTGTGTGTTCGATCGAACGTTCGCAGCTTGCCAACAAAGAGCACGCCATGAAAATGCTGAAGTCTCGTCTATATCAGATTGAAGTAGACAAGCGCAACGAAAAGCGAGATGAGATAGAAAGCAGTAAAATGAAAATCGACTTTGGAAGTCAAATTAGAAATTACGTATTACACCCCTATAAATTGATCAAGGATGCTCGCACAGGTGTGGAGCGGACAGATGTGCAGAATGTGTTGGATGGTGATTTGGAGGATTACATCAAGGCTTTTTTAATGGGTCAGGGATTAGAAACCGATTAAATGATATTAGCAGCCATTGATATTGGTTCGAATGCCGTCAGGCTTCAAATCAATCGACCAATCACCTACAATGGGGTGACCATCTTCAAGAAACTTCAATACATCCGTTTCCCGTTGAGACTGGGATCGGATGTATTTGAAAATAATCAAATTGGGGATCAAAAATTCAGAGAATTCATCACACTCATGCGCGCATTTAAGGCCATGATAGACCTGTATAAGGTGGATGAATACTATGCCTGTGCTACTTCAGCGATGCGTGAAGCCGAAAATGGTAATGCTCTAATACAAGCCGTAAAAGCGGCTTGTGATTTGGATATCAATATCATTAGTGGAGACCTAGAGGCCGAGTTGATCAATCGAGTAATTGCCTTCAATTTGGTCGAAGATCAGCAATATCTGCATATTGATGTAGGGGGAGGTAGTACAGAGCTTACGCTCTACAGAGGAGAAGTCAAAAATGTATCTAAATCTTTTCCGATCGGAACGGTCCGGCTACTTAAGCATTCTGAGCGCGTAGGTACTTGGGATGAAATGCTCCAATGGATCATCGATCACAAAGGCAAGGTGGGACATTTGATAGCTATAGGTACTGGAGGTAACATTCGTAAGCTTTACGAATTGACCAACAAAGAGAAGGGTAAATACATTGGGATACAGAAGCTGGAAGAGGAACTCGAAATATTGAAAAACATGCCTTATGAAGAGCGTGTGGTCAATCTACAGCTCAACGAAGACCGTGCCGACGTAATTATCCCCGCCTCAGAAATTTATATTTCTATTATGAAAAAGGCTGGTGCACGCAAGATCATGGTGCCCGATGTAGGGCTCAAAGATGGTATTATCAGCTATCTTTATGACAAGAACCAAGTGTCCTCATAAAGCAATCTTCAGTTTTCCTCATGGATATTTCTACCAAGATCAAAGCCGTTTCTGAATTTATCAAAATAGACATCTGGCGCAGTACAGATCGTACCGGATGGAAGGGGTTCAGGTTGCGTGTGCTTAAAATCTTGGTTATTACCGCTCAGGAGTTCAAAAAAGACAAAATTGTACTCCAAGCCTCAGCGCTTACCTACCTTACCATTCTGTCGATCGTGCCCGTAGTGGCCATGCTTATTGGGATATCCAAAGGCTTTGGGATCGAAAAATTGATCCGATCGGAGTTAGACAAGATTTTCTTTGGGCAGGAAGTGGTCAGAGAAACCATCTTTGAGTTTGCACAAAACATGCTCAACAATAACAAAGGGGATTTGATCATTGGGATCTCCATAGTGGTGTTGTTTTTTACTGTGATGAAACTGCTCAACAACATAGAGGAGGTATTCAATAGCATCTGGGGCAAGCTCAAAGGGAGAAATATCATTCGAAAATTCACGGATTATCTAGCCATCATCGTGATCTCTCCAGTACTGATCATACTATCTAGTGGCGTGACGATATTCGTACAAAACCAATTGCAACTCATTGGTAGAGGGGTGCAGATGGAGTCGGTAGTTTCCCCTTTGGCGGCCTTCTTTGTGCAGTTGTCTTCTTACGTGCTGATTTGGCTGCTGTTTACGATGATTTACGTGATCATGCCCAATACCAAAGTGAAAATAGGGTATGGACTGATCGCTGGGGTGATCGCTGGTACACTCTTTCAGTTGCTGCAGAAGGGCTTCATTACCTTTTCATTTTTGATGGGCAATTATGGAGCGGTATATGGTGGATTGGCTGTACTGCCTTTGTTCTTTATTTTCTGTCAGTTGAGCTGGGTGATCGTCTGTATAGGAGGGGAGCTGTCTTATGCAATTCAAAAGGTGGATGAGTACATTCCAGATGAGAAAGAGGTAAAATTTAGCATGTCCGAAAAAAATAAGATCGCACTAGTGATCGTACATACCATCGTAAAAGCTTTTGAAAACGATGAAGAACCATGGACGAAAAAGCGTCTGGCTATTTGTTTAGAAATCCCACATCGATTTGTCAGCAATACGGTAAATAGACTGGTGAGTGCGGGAATTTTGTCGAGAAGTCTGAGTGTACATGGAGGAAACTATATGTACTTGCCCGCCCTTGATATTAATAAAATTGACATCAATTTGGTGTTGAGGAAACTAGAAGAAGATGGAGAACGCAACCTACACCGCTCCAAAGTCAAAACCCTTCCTGTCATAGAAGAGTCCCTCAAGGCACTGTATGCGGATTTGTCGAAGTCCAAAGACAATAAATGCCTAAAAGACATTTGATGACATTGATATTTTAAAATTCATTGTTGAAATAGTTATATTTGCTAGCCAGCAGCAGATTTTAAAACTAAGGAACAATGAAGCACTCCTCTAAACTCTCTCTGCGAAGAAGCATATATATTATATGCTTGTCGCTAATTGTACAATCATGTTTTTTTCAAAAAGATGAAGAGCCTCCCGATGATGACGGTGATGGAATCGAAAATGCAGTAGACAATTGCCCTGGACTACCCAATCCCGATCAGGCTGATGCCAATGAAGATGGTATCGGAGATGCTTGTGAAGGTGACATGGACGAAGATGGGGTGTTGGACTATCTGGACAATTGCCCTGAAACCGCCAATGAAGACCAGGCCGATTTTGATGGAGACGGTATCGGAGATCTCTGTGATGAGACTACGGTCACCGAAGACCAAGTCAATATCCAAAGCGCGCTAGATATTACTTTCAACAACATCAGGAATCTCAAAAATGGAGATGGTTTGGATGTGGTATTAGAAGATCTGATGGGATTTTCTAATGGAGAAATGGATGAAGAATTATGGGTAGATGCTTTGACGGCCAAACTAGGTGAGGCCCTAGGTTTAGACGAAGAAGGTGAGCAGGGTATCGACCTGAACCAAATGGGAGGGGTTTATACGTTCAAAAAGTCGGATAGTACCTGGATCAAAAACAGCTCCTCTACGAGTGTACTCGAATTGAAATTTCCGACGGCACAGAACAAGACAACAGCCAATGGGCAATTGCTACTCGAAAACTACAAGGATCAGACGCAGAGCCAAGCGGTAGGGGAGGAAAGTTATAAACTGCCTACGACTTTAGATCTGAGCCTGAGTGTGGATGGGGAGAAGGCTGTAGGTATTTCCCTAAAGGAGATAGTCTATGGATCGGGGAGCTGGCCGATACCCCGTAAAGCAGATGTGGAGTTATTCATAGCACCCCATTCCCTGCATTTGGTGATCGATAGCGAATCGGATACGAAGTACGATGTGGATCTGGATATATCTACCGAGGATGGTGATTCTTTTGGTGTCGGCATAGAGGTGGAGCTGGCTCACAATGATTTTGAAAATATCGTGTTCGAAGAGGATATCAAAAAGCTTAAGGCTGAGATACGTTTGCAACACCTCACCATCGTGTCGGTGTCGGATCTAGCAGCTTTGATTGCTTTAGAAGACCCTACAGAAGCGCAAATCAATGAATTATTGGATTTGGATATTTTGATCAACGATATGAAAGTAGCAGATGTGAAGTTTAGCGAAAGCGAAGAGATCTTGTATCTCGTATTCAAAGACGATAGTAGCGAAGATGCATTCAATTATTTCGAGGACTTCTTCAACGATGTGCTCGCCATGGTAGAGGACTATACAGGAGATCTTTTTGCCGAAGAAGAATAATTTCTTTTCCTGACTAGGAAGAGCGGTGGCTATGACTGAAAAGACATAGTCACCGTTTTTTTTATACTCTATAAGTATAGGTTTATTTCTGCTTGCGTTGTTTAAACGACCATGTGAAGTGAAATACAGCCACTACGGTGCCGTCGGCTGTTTTGCCTTCGGTTCTTAATTTTACCGTTTCTGATTCGCCAGAGGAAAGGCACTTGGCCACGGCATCAAATACTTTTTGCCCTTCGCTGCAGGTAAAGTCTACCCTAGAATTGGCCCGCTTGATAAACTCCCCATCCATGCCTACGATGATCAGCGCCACGCTGGGTTTGATGCCTTCTATAGCCATCAGTGCCAAGGCGCCAGTGGATAGTTCGGCAGTCATGGCCATCACCGCAAAATACATGGATCGAAAGGGATTTTGATTGAGCCAGCGATGGGCTACTGTGGTGGTGGCGTGATCGGCAGTAAGGGCGATGGCTTTCATGCCAGCGATCCACCCCATGGGGAGTTTGGTCAGTAAGAATAACCTGAAAAGCCAGACGTTGAGCATACGCTTTTTGAAGCGCTCTTGTAGGGGAGATAAGTTCATCGTATATGGGGTAAATGTCAATGGTATGTTTTTGTGAATCTAATCATTTTCAATCAGGATGGCCAATGGGATCGGTGAGGTCTCATCGCTGGTGCCTTGTCCTCAAGTCTCAGAATCTCATAAAATTTTTATTAAAACGTTGATTCGTTGGTTTTGCTGCGTGCCAGGGCTCGTTGTAGTATAGCTGATATTTGGAACTCAAATGACATGAGCTATTCTTGTTTAGCTGCTATTAGGTTATGAATAGCCAGATAGTTATTCTAATATTAATCTTTAATAAAAACATAAGGGATATATCAACCACTGGTGTGTTATATTCGGATGTTAGAGTTAACTAGATTATATTAATTTGTCTTTTTCCACCAAAATTTCGAAAGTAATTGAATCAGCGAAAATAGAGCTTATTCATCCCGTAATGGACTACATCAATGATGAGAATGAATATCGGAAATTTGTTTTCACCATTCTATTTAAGGTTACAAACGGATTGGAAACTGTAAATACTCTTTATAGTCAACTCAACAATAAACCACAATTTTCCGATACGATTTTCATCTCTTTAAGAGCACTCTTGGCAGATAAGATTACAATGGACTACCTACTCTTTAAATCTGATTTCAAGAACGAAAACGTACATGATAAGCTTGAGTGGTTAAAATATGACCACATTAAGTACACTCTAAATAATTTGAAGATTTTTAAATCTATATACGAAACTGATGACAAGAAAATACAAGAGAAGAGAGATGATTTAAAATCAGCGTTTCCAAATTATTTTGATTCAGGTGGCAATCTGAAAAAACAATATGACAAACTGCCAACTATTGGACATATGGCAAAAGAAATTATTGCGGGTACACCCAATAATTCAAAATTTCAATCACACCTAATCTTATCCTTTGAACATTATGATATTTATTCTAAATACGAACATCTAGGTCAGTTAACTCCATATCTAGTTTTTAGAGGGTATAAAGATCAAGAACAAGACTCCATATCAACTGAAATACAGAACTGCATAAAAATATTAGTAGATTTTATAGCAGACCTAATAACGGAATTCCATGAACCTGAATTTATTGAGCGTACTGACTACTGGACTAACATTAAAAAACTGACCTCAGATTAAAATAACTCTAACATGCTGTGATCAAATCATGGCGGTTCGGAGGTGAATGAAAGTTCTCTGTATTCTGGAAGCCCCGCATATCTCAGATTAGCTCTATGGAATCAAAAAGGAATAGCGCAAATCAGAGATTTGGCTATTTTGTTAAGGAAACATTATCTTCACCAAAAGCCACGATTGATACAGTGGCGATAGCAAGAATACGATGTACAATCCTGATAATAAGTACGAAATTGGAACTGAGTTTTTCTTGCTTTCATTTTTAGATCCATTTCAGATATTACATTCTGGTGATATCAAAGGATATATTGAAGAGCTAAAAGAAAACAACTCAAAAGATCAGAGCAATATTTATTTTATCCTTCGAAGACCAAAGATTTGCCTAATTCCTGAAAGTTTTAAAACACAAGGAACTTTGGTTTCAATGGATTTCGAAGTTTGGAATAAGCGAGATAGGCTAATTCTCACATCTCAGATGAACTTTCCAATGATGCAAGGTAAAATAAGTATGGAAAGTGAATATCCATTTACCAAATTCAAACTAGTAGACACTCAAGGAAATTCTATCTCGAGTAGACCCACTTCAATTATTGGCAACTCCAATCAAGAAATAGGGGAATTTCAATTCCTTTTGGATTATGAGATACTGTACATTGGTAAATCATATGGAACGGATGGGAATAGAAATTCCCTAGACAGACTAGTAAATCATGAAACCTATCAGCAGATTTTAACAGATTCTATGAACGACCACCCAGACAAAGAAGTCTTCGTTTTAATAGGAAACTTTGCTCAAAAGTATTTCATGGTGTCTTTGCCCTATGAACAATACCCAGAGAATGATAACGAAGAAATGCAGCAACATTTTTTCAATAATTCGGGGTTAAACATATCCGAAAGTCAACTTATCTCGGTTACAGAAGGGATGCTAATAAGGTATTTCAGCCCTGAGTACAATGAAAAATTCAAAGAAATTTTCCCTTCAAAATCTCATGTTTCTTATTCGAAGCTATTTGATATGAACGTAAGGGCTCTCGCCTTAGAAGTTATCACTGGTCATGAGCAAACTAATTTCTTCACCAATAAGACTGGGCGATTAAAAAAACACTTCCAGAACTTTGAATTAGTGAAAACTGATGGGCGATTCAATATTTTCGAAATAGACAATTACTCTTGCTAACATATGCTATGAATGAATGGGGTTTCATGGGTCAGGATATTTTCGTGGGGATTGTGAAGTCCGCCACAAGTTTTAAATTTAAATCAAGGTGTGGCTATGTGCGAGACGAGAGGTTAGTGCTTTCTAATCCCCACTCATTATAGCCGGGCGATATCTATGATTTTAAAAAGACGACCGTAAAAGAATGAAGATAGCGATATTGACACTTGGAACTCGTGGAGACGTTCAACCTTATGCGGTTTTGGGACAGGCACTCAAACAACATGGACATCAAGTAACTTTATCAACTGCCAAAAACTTTGAGCAACTTGTAAAATCTTATGACATTGACTTCGCCCCAGTAGAAGCAGACTTTCAAGAAATCTTAAACTCTGACGAAGGTAAAAAGATGATGAAAGGAAATCCTTTTGCTGTTAAGAGAAATCTAAATACTTGGGTTTATCCACTGATTACAAACTCGTTGACAGAGTTCTACAAATTAGCAACGGAAAGCGACATTGTCCTTTATCACGTAAAGACATTGGCGGACAGTTTTGCCGACCAATTTCCGCACAAAATGATTAGAGCTAATGTTTTGCCTATCGTTGAGCCGACAAGTGAATTTGCAAATCCTGCATTTAGTGGTTTGCCAATACCAAGTTTTCTGAACAAACTGACATACAAATTTTCCAACCTGAGCATTAAACTTTTATCAAAGCCCATCGGACAATTTAGAGCAAAGTTTGATTTACCTAAAAAGTTTTCAGTTCCGACAGTGAAGAATATTTACGGAATAAGTTCTCATTTTTTATCAGTTCCGCAAGACTTTCCAGCTCATCCAAAATTCAAGGGATTTTGGTTTGGGACTTCATCAACTGAACTTACAACAGACCTGACAGACTTCATCAATACAGGAGAACCACCATTGCTATTGACATTTGGAAGTATGCCTTTTAAGAGCAAATTTGATTTGCAGACAGCCATTGTTAAGCTAACAGAACAATTTGACATAAGAATAATTGTAGTTAAAGGTTGGGGACTTGACCAAACCGAACGACTTGAAAACAATCCCAAGATTAAAGTAATTTCTTCTGCACCTTATGAAAAGTTATTTCCATTGACAAAGGCAATTATTCATCACGGTGGTATTGGGACAACCGCAGAATGTTTGAGAGCAGGAAAACCATTTCTAATTTGCCCAATTCTTTACCCTATTGGCGACCAACAATTTTGGGGACAACACGCTTACAAAAAAGGACTTGCAGTTAAACCGACATCCATCAGTAAAATGACAGAAAAGATATTTTTGCAAAGTATAAATGACCTTTTGACAAACAAGCAACTTTATGACAATGCAAAACAGATACAAAAATCAATTAACAACGAAAACGGACTTGAAAAAGCGATTAACGAAATAGAAAAAAACCACAGCTAACAGCACCTACAAGAAATTGGCGATTCAGTGGTTAAATGAAGTTTTGTGCTTCGTATCAAGTGTAGTGCTGGCAGACAGTTTTGTGCTCCGAAATCGCCAACTTCTTGTAGGTGCAAAACGTTATATCAGAAAGTCAGACTTTGAGTCAAATATCAGATGAATAAAATCAATATAAAAAAGAAGCAAATCCTGCAAAGGAAAGGTAGCCTGCATAGTCAGGCATATATTGTAGAGTCTGGTTTACTCAGAAGTTATACCATTGATAAAAATGGGAAAGAACATATTTTTATGTTCGGCCCTGAGGGTTGGATAGTTACCGACTATGCTGCCGCAGATGAACCTTGCGATTTGTACATTGATGCCTTAGAAGATTCCGTGGTTATACAAATAAAAAAAAACACTGAGTTAGAAATCGATCACAAAAAAATCATCAAGCGAATAAGGGTGTTGCAAAGAAGAGTTATTATGCTCATGAGCGCATCTGCCATTGAACGCTACAACCACTTTGTTTCAACCTACCCTACTATTGTTCAAAGAGTACCTCAATACATGATTGCATCCTATCTGGGGATTACCCCCGAAGCATTGAGTGCGGCTAAAAGTCAGCACCTTAAGCATCTAAAATAGTACAATCCGCTTTTCTTAATCTACATTAATGCACAGGCATTTTTTTCCACTGATCTTTGTATCGTAAATAAATTATTAACGATTAAAATCAGAAGAAATGAATGTAATACTGTGGATAGTTCAAGGTCTATTGGCTCTCATGTTTTTAATGGCCGGAGCAATGAAGCTCAGCAAACCCAAAAAAGAGCTTCGCGAAAAACTAGGAGACTGGGTAGACCAATATTCCGACATAAGCATCAAGTTAATAGGCCTTGCAGAATTACTAGGAGCTATAGGGCTCATCCTGCCCATGGCTATGGGTTTCTTTCCAATACTAACCCCTCTAGCTGCAATTGGGCTGGCTATGACCATGGTTGGGGCTATGAAAGTTCACTATCAACGAAAAGAAAAAAGCAAGGTGATAACAAACATAGTTTTGATGTTGCTCGCCTTATTTGTGGTGATTGGAAGGCTATACCTAGTGCCAATTATATAGATAAATCTTAGAATTTGAACTCATAATCGGAAAATTATGAAAGATAAAATTTTAGCAATAGAAGCGCTGCAAATGCCTTGGCGTACAGAAGATCCCTTTTTGTTTGCTGTACATCATTTGGATTCTGTAATCAAATCATGGCTGTTTAGTGGTAGATGAAAGTTCTCTGCATTCTGGAAGCCACGCCATATCTCAGGTTAGCTCTACGGAATTGAAAAAGGGATAGGCTACGTGCCTCGGCACAAATCAGAGATTTGGCTATCTTGTAGCCGAAACTTAAACTGAATCACACGCCACGGATGATATGGAGGTTAGCGGTCACTTTAGAGGGTTTTCAGAGAAATCAGCAAAAATCATTATCGAAAAATGTCGCTTAAAAGAGAACTGATATACATTGACGAAAAAGACGAAACTGATAGAATTGCTGAGTATTCGTATCAAGGCGACAAAATAAGAATCGTTTTCAAAAACACGACCAAGGAGTTCTTATATGGCAGGGAGAGAGCAAGAATCGTGAGAACGGCTGTTAGCAGTGACAAAGCATTTAATGTTTTCAATTACCTAAAAGAAATCGCTGAAACAGTTGGTCTAAAAACAGAAGAAGGCAACAATATACTCGCAAGAAGTTATGACAGCATTGCTGCAATTCCCGAGGATTGTGTGCTTGAGGTTTTTTTAAACCATTCTTTATCTGCACCAAAAGGAAAAAGTACAAATCCGGGTTTTTTCCCTTTTGGCTTCAATCTAAGCCAACGAAAGGCCGTGAATACTGCCTTTTCCAATAAGCTAAGTGTAATTGAAGGCCCTCCAGGGACAGGCAAAACACAAACCATTTTGAACATCATTGCTAATGCCATTTTGAATGAGCAAAGTGTAGCAGTAGTTTCAAGTAATAACTCAGCTACCAAGAATGTTTATGAAAAGCTTGAGAAGAACGGGGTTGAATTTATTGCAGCACTTCTTGGAAATTCTCGAAACAAAAAGGAGTTCATTGATTCTCAAAAGGCAATTCCTGATTTGTCGGAATTCCATTTGGGTGATGAAGAAAAAACTAACTTGAAAGAAAAGGCAACAACGCTTATTGCTGAGCTCTCTGGAAATCTTCATAAGAAAAATGAGTTGGCTTTATTAAGACTTCAACTTGAAAATTTTGAAACAGAATACGAGCATTTCAAAGAAACTTATAAAGACAAAGCCAAGAAAGTAGTAGCCTTTAAAAGGGCAATTACAGTAGACAATATTCTTCAGCTTTGGATAAAACTTGAAGCCTTCGGTAATAGAAAAAGGAAAATCGGATTCATCAAAAGATTAATTTTTCGCTTGAAATACGGAATTAAGGATAAATCATTCTATACCAATTCACTTGGTGAAATGATTTACATCTGTCAGTCCAAGTATTATCCAACCAAGATTAGTGAACTGATAGAGAAAATAGGATCATTGGAAATCTCTTTAAGGTATTTTTCATTTAATAACAAAATGAAAGAATACACAGAAACGTCAATGCAACTTCTTAAAGCGGAGTTGTGTGAGCGATACAATAATCAAAAACGTGAACCATACACAATTCAAGAGCTTCGCATTAAGTCAGACAAATTCATCAAAGATTACCCTATCATAATGAGTACAACTTACTCATTACGACAAAGTTTATCAGACAATATTTCTTACGATTATGTAATCATTGACGAATCTTCACAAGTAGATTTAGCGACAGGCGCACTGGCTTTTTCATGCGCAAAACGAGCGGTAATTGTTGGCGATACTAAGCAACTGCCAAACGTCGTGGATGCTGACATGCAGGAGAAAACTAATATGGTTTTCAATTCATACGAACTGCAAGAACCTTATCGCTATTCAAATCACAGTTTGCTATCATCTCTCATTGAATTGTTTCCCAATGTTCCTAAGACACTATTAAGAGAACATTATAGGTGTCACCCCAAAATCATAGAATTCTGTAACAAGAAATTCTATGATAATCAACTTATTGTTCACACAAAATACTCAGAAAAACGCCAACCTCTTGTCGTTTATAAAACGGTTCAGGGAAATCACGCAAGAGAGCGAATGAATCAACGGCAAATAGACATTATAAAAAATGAAATCATTCCAAAAGAGGGACTTGAAAATGTGGATTTAGGTATTGTTACTCCATATCGCAATCAAACCAATGCATTGCAGATGGCATTTCAAGGAACTTCAATTAAGTCTGATACAGTAGATAAGTTTCAAGGCAGAGAAAATGAAGTCATAATACTTTCAACTGTTGATAATAATATTTCAGAATTTACGGATAATCCTAATCGCTTAAATGTAGCAGTTTCCAGAGCTATTGATCAATTGATCGTAGTTGTCAATGGAAATGACAATGAAAGCGACAACAACATTTCTGATTTAATAAAATACATTGAGTATAATAACTTCTCTATTGTTCAAAGTGAGTTAAGTTCAATTTTCGATTTGCTCTATAGAGGCTATGAAGAAGAACGATCAAAGATTCTTAGAAAATCAGGTAAGATTTCGGAGTTTGACAGTGAGAATTTAATGTTTGGTTTGATCAAACAAGTTTTAGCCGAAGACCAATTTCTGAAGTACGACACACTCCCACACTTTCCCTTAAGACAACTCTTTATGGATTTCTCGAGATTGAACGAACAAGAAGCAAAATACGCTTCAAACCCACTGACGCACTTAGACTTTTTGATATACAACAAGCTTAGTAAAGTTCCTGTACTCGGAATAGAAGTTGATGGCTTTAAATTTCATAAACGAGGAACTAAGCAAGCCGAAAGAGACAAACTGAAAGACCAAATATTGAAAGAGTACAACTTCCCAATCTTGCGCTTTAGAACAAATGAAAGCAACGAAAAGGAAAGATTGAGAAATAAAATAATTGAACTACAAACCCAGAAGGAATTGTGGTAAACCGCTAACAAATAATATAGCACATACCTCTATTGAGCTACTTGTAACTGAAATGCAAAACAGATAATCAATAGATAATCAGATTTAAAAACATAAGCCAATGGAAATTTTAAAAGTCGCCCAAGAGTGGGCCAAAGCGGAGGTTTTCTCTACACGATTCTTTATCATATTCGCTATTTTATTTTTAGCTGCAAGTGTAGGTTTTTGGCAACTCGGCAAAACCGAATTAGCCAAGGCTTATATTATCCCGATGCTGGTAGCAGGTTTATTACTTATGACAATAGGACTTGGTTTGTTTTTCACCAACAAGTCAAGAATCACCCAATTTGAAAAAGCGTACCATCAGGATGCTGCTGCTTTTGCAGACTCAGAAATCACTCGTGCCGAAGGTACTTTGAAAGAATACACGGTGGTTTTCAAGGTAGTCCCAACCATTATCGTTGTAGCGGCCTTATTGATTATTTTCATCAACACGCCAACTTGGCGAGCTATTGGTATCACTACGATTGCCATGATGATTATAATTTTATTGGTTGATGGTACGGCTCATGCCAGAATTGAAGCTTATTATAAGCAGTTGATCACTGTAGTAAGGCAAGGTGGCAACTAATGACTGTGAGTAAAATACAAATAACACGGTCTATATCCCATAGCGATTCAGTAGTAGACTCGGCCTTTTTTGCTTTCTGGTAGCACCGAAAAAAAACTCCATTTTTTTACATGAGATAAAAAAGGTATGATGAAAATCGGAGATTTTCCCTACTTTGAGTCACTTTAAACCGAGATAGTACTTTCAGTCCTTTTGAACAACTCTATTACCAAAATATGGATCATTATAGTCGTGCTTGCCCTTACCTATGGGTCGCTGATTTTTTGGGGGGCTAAGAGCTATAGGGATTCATCAGCGTCTATAGAGAGTATTATCAGACCTGATGAAGAGTCTAATGCGATCAATTTTTTGTACCGGTTTATAGTCCAGTCAGATCTTCATTTTAATAATTTTATTCTCACGGGCGACAGCTTACAGTGGCATTATTCGTTGGGGTATACCCAAGAGGTAGATAGCCTGCTGCTGCAGATGGAGCAGCATACAGGGGAGTATGTCCGAAACCACGAAAGCTTCGACACGCTAAAAGCCATCATTGCTAAAAAATCAAGGATCAATGCCATCTTGATCGAGCTTAAACAAAAGGAGAATTCTCATTTTTTCACAGAACAGGCGCTGATTAGAATCAAACGACAACTTTCAGATTCTGTATATGTAGATAAAGCGATTACCCGTAAAGGAGATCTAGTGGCGAAAAGGGATACCCTAGAGCATGTAGACGTAGTAAAAAATCCGGACAGCTACAAAGGGCTGAGTGGACTCTTTCGTAAGGTGTTTGGTAAGGAGCGCATTGAAATCGATACCATCATCACCTGGCAAGAGCAGATCAACTATGGTCTGGAGGTGTCGATAGACAGTAGCATCGTGAGAGACTACTATGTGGATACTACGCTGGCGTTGGTGAAGACCATACTGATAGATGTGCTAGATGAAGAAGTGCGTTTGCAAACCAAACTACATGCGACCGAGCTGGAACTCATTACCTACAATGAACTGCTTTTGAGGAATATTCGATCCTTGCTCAACGATATCGCGTTGGCCAATGAAAACAGAGTTCGTACGGAGCAGATACTGGCCAAGCAAAAGATAGAAAAGGCAAATACCCAATTTCTGATTATTGCTGGCGTCGGTATATGTATGGGGTTTGTATTGCTCTTTATCCTAAGCCGGGACATTACTCGAACTAATCTGTATCGAGGAAGGTTGGAAAAAGAAAAGGAGCGAGCCGAACAGTTGGCTGCCGCCAAAGAAATATTCTTGTCGAAAATGAGCCATGAAATTCGTACTCCGCTGCATAGTATTTCTGGGTTTACCCATCTGTTGGACAAAGAGATTATCAACGGAAAACAGCGAAAGTTTCTAAGTGGAATCAGCCACGCCAATCACTATCTCAATGAATTGATTAGCAATATTTTGGAACAGGCCAAGATCAATGCAGGTATATTCAAACAGGAAATGTCGAGTGTGTACATTCCGGATTTGTGCCATGAGATCAAGCTCCTTTTTAAACTCAGGATGGAGGAACAACTCAACCTGTTTGAATTGAACTATTCCCGAAATCTGAGTGCATACAGTGTATTGGTTGATGGTATAAAACTCAAGCAAGTGTTGATTAATTTGCTGAGCAATGCTTTCAAGTATACTACAGCGGGCAAAGTTTCATTGGAGTTTGAGCTTCTGCCATTGGAAGAAAATTATGAATTGAAGGTAGTGGTGGCAGATACAGGTATGGGTATTGCCCCTGAGGATCGCGAGACAATTTTTCAGCCTTTCAATCAAATATCTAATTTGCGCCCCGACAATGTGAGTGGTACTGGGCTTGGTCTTTCGATAAGCAAGCATATCGTGGAGCAGTTTGGGGGACATATGCACTTGGAGTCCGAAGTGGGCAAGGGTAGTGTTTTTACCCTTACTATCCCAGTCACCAGTAAGCGGTACGAAAAGCACACGGAAACGGTTGAAAGTAATGAAGGGGTATATTACCCCATCCGTGTGCTGGCTGTAGAAGATGACAAATGGAATGCGTATCTGTTGGAAAATTACCTTTCAGCACATCTCAATGAAATAAAATGGTGTAGTACGGCGCTAGATGCTTTGCAAATACTAAAAAGTACCTCCCATCACTATGACCTCATTCTGACCGATCTCAACTTGCCACAGATGGATGGTAGAACTTTCTTTCGCCAGATTTCAGACGATATTTCTATCCCTGTGATCGCTTTGTCTGCCAGCCTGGGTAAGGAAGATTATGATGCATTGATCCAGCTTGGATTTGCTCATGCGCTTGGCAAGCCATTCGATCAGAAAGATTTGCTAGATGCCATTGATGGGTTGTTTGAAAGTCAGCCGAGGCCAGAAAAACACAATCGGCAAGAAGGTCTAGAGATCGATTGGAGTGGTGTGGTTGGTTTTTTGGAGCATTCTTCAGTAGAGATACAAGTGTATTGTAGGGAGTTTACGTCCTCGTTTGAAAGCAAGGTAAAAACCTTTGAACAAGCGATTGATTCTGATTTGAAAGAGCTTGGGCGCATGGCACATCAGTTGAAATCTAATTGTGAGCAAATAGGTATCATGGAATTCAGCGAGGAGTTACACTCTATAGAGTTGTTTTCAGAAATGCGGAATAAATCTCGAGCTTACGAAGAAGCTAAAAACCTATTGCCTAAACTCACATCTATCCTTGCCAAGCTACAAAGTGACCTCATGTCAGATTGATTTACATGTAAATATTTCCCTCATACTGTGGTAAAATCCAACAGTTTGTAGGAAGGCTTTTGCCTAAAAAGGGGCTTTTCTGCATGCTGGGCGCATGGCATAGTAGTTGGCTATCACTTCCCAACTCTGTCACAAAACTTATTGTAGCTTATGAAAATCACACAATTACTCAATACCCCAGTAGGAATATTGAGCAGAAAAAATTTGATACAAAACACTGGCTTTCAGAAACAACACAATCTCTCCACTCCCAAAAGCCTGCTTCAAAAAATTGCAGGAGTGGTACTGACTCCATTAGATTATTTGGTCTTGTTCAGTACTTTTTTCCTCTTGTTTGGTGCTGTTTTTTTGGTGCACGAGTTTCAACCATATTTTGAACAAATCCATCTAGATAGGATGAATAGTGCATGGGGCAAGTCTTTTATCATGGTTTCGCTGGCCTTGTTGTCTTTTAGGCTGTTTTACATCATGTATATTTTCATCTTGCATAAGAAATACAAACCAGTGCCATCAGTTTCGGATGATGAGTTGCCCAAATGTACAGTGATTGTGCCTGCTTACAATGAAGGAAAATTGGTATGGAAAACCTTGAAAAGCCTAGCCGAAAGTGATTACCCAGAAGATCACTTGCAGCTGATTTGTATAGACGATGGCAGCAAAGATGACACTTGGGAATGGATGAAAAAAGCTAAAGAAGAGCTGGGTGATCGAGTGAGCATCTATCAACAACCCAAAAATATGGGCAAGCGCCATGCTTTGTATCGAGGGTTTAATCTGGCCACAGGGGAAGTGTTTATTACAGTGGATAGTGATTCGATTGTCAAAAAAAACACACTTAGAAATATGGTGAGCCCTTTGGTCGTCAATGAAAAATGTGGCGCAGTAGCGGGTAACGTGAGGGTGCTCAACAACAAGAGAGCCATGATACCCAAAATGTTAAATGTGAGTTTTGTGTTCAGTTTTGAGTTCGTTAGATCCGCTCAGAGTGTGTTGGGGTCTGTCCTCTGTACGCCAGGTGCATTGTCTGCTTATCGTAAGGAAGCTGTGATGAACTGCCTGCCAGATTGGATCAATCAGACTTTTATGGGACAACCCTCGGATATAGGGGAAGATAGAGCCATGACCAATATGATTTTGAAGCAGGGTTATGAAGTTCGATTCCAAAGTAATGCCTACGTATTGACAGACACGCCAGAAAAATACAACAGCCTCTACAAAATGTTTATCCGCTGGGAGCGCAGCAACGTGCGAGAAAACATCATGATGAGCAAATATGCTTTCAAAAATTTCCGAAAAGGACCAAAGGCAGGCACCAGGCTATTGCTTGTCGATCAATGGATCAAGGTCATTACGGCGTATCCCTTTCTGCTGTTGATGCTGTGTTTGATCATCATGCAGCCATTGCTATTTGTCTGCTCTACTTTGATGGGTATTTTGATTTTTTCATCTATTCCTGCCTTATTTTTTGCCAGACGACATTCTAAGTCGGAAGCGGTTTGGGCATACTCATATGGTATTTTTCATACGTTTGCCCTGTTTTGGATTACGCCATATGCGATCGCTACAGCCAGCAAAAAAGGTTGGCTGACCAGAGGATAGATAGATTTTCTGTAGGTGGTGGGATGACCTTGTCACCTACGGAATAGATAAGCCTAGCAGTCTATGCTATATTGTTTGATTTTGTAATACAGTGTAGAACGGTCGATGCTCAGGGCATTGGCTGCTTTGGTTTTATTGTATTTGTACTTTTCTAACGCATTTTCGATGAGTTGTTTTTCCTGTACTTGGCTGTGGTTTTTTATATTTAGTTCCTCTTGTAGTACCAAGTCGTTTGCTGGAGCGAGAGGCGTAGCTTGTTTTTTGCGGTGATCTTCCATCAGGCCTGTTGGCAAAGACTCAATAGTTATTTGATCACCTGTGGCGAGTAAAACGGCTCGCCGGATTATATTTTTCAATTCTCTCAAATTGCCAGGCCAGTGATAGGTTTGGAAAATGTCCCTAACCTCGGTTGAGATAGGTAATGGTGTTTTTTCGAGTTCGATACAGGCCTGTTTGATGAAAAACTGACAGAATTCATCCAAGTCATCTAGTCGGTCTTTCAATGGTGGTACGTTTAATTCAAACTCATTGAGACGGTGGTAGAGATCGTTTCTAAAAGTGTTCTCCTCTGTAGCACTGTCTAAATCTTCATTGGTGGCAGCGATCAGTCTGACATCAACTTTGATCTCTTGATTGTTACCCACCTTTTTTATGATGCCTTCTTGTATTGCTCTTAGTAGCAAGACTTGTACTTCATAAGGGAGGTTGCCCACTTCATCTAGAAACAGTGTGCCTCCATGCGCTTCTTCAAACAATCCCTTTTTGTCGATATGGGCACCAGTAAAAGCACCTTTGACATGGCCGAAAAGCTCACTGCCAGCCAGATCTACGGAGAGTGCGCCGCAGTCTACCGCTACGAATGGGCTGTTGTTTCTTCTGCTTAGTTTATGAATAGTCCTGGCAATATGTTCTTTTCCAGTGCCACTTTCACCAATCATCAATACACACATTTTGGTAGGAGCTACCATCGTTACATGTTTCCACAGCTGATTGGTATGGGTATTTTGTCCGATTATATATTCGCTTGAATCTATACTTTTCTGTAGGCTCCTTTCTTCCTGGGTGCCAGATTTGGCCATGGCTTGCTTGATGACTTTCAAGAGTTCATCCGGGTTGACAGGCTTGGTTACAAATTCATAAGCACCCAATTTGATAGAATCTACAGCTATCCGTATGTCGGCATAATTGGTGATCAAGATGACAGGCAATCCAGCGTAGCTGGATTTTATCTTTTTTATCAAGGCCAACCCGTCTAAGTCGGGGAGCTTGTAGTCGGCCAGTACCAGATCAAATTTGTCTTTGCTCAATTCTTCGAGGCCGCCTTTCGAGCTGTGTCTGGAGGTTATCATGAAGCCCTGTCGCTGGAGGTAATTGCTCACCAATTGATTGAAAGCAGGGTCATCATCTACCACTAATATTCTCATAACTTATATTAAATAATTTAATATTATTAAGCGCTTCGATCATTCAAAATTAGGCACAAATACTTTAGTAAAACAAAGATTGTCTGCTGTATAGCTATTTCTCCTGTTTAGGAAACGATACAAGAATAATAATGGTCTAAACTGATAAAGGAAGTTTGCGTTTTTTTCAATGACAGTAATAACTATCATTACGCGAAGTAGTTGTCTATTCGTTATTCTTTTTTACTCCTCAAACTGGCTTTCAATGTCTTGCTCTTTTTGAATGGCAGGTCGATAGATTTCAAACTCTACTCTGCGGTTTAGTTTTCGGTCTTCTACAGTCACTTCTTCTACGATGGGTTGGGTGCTACCATAGCCTTCGTTTTCTACACGGTTGGAGGCTACACCTCCAAAGATCACGATATAGTCGCGAATGGTCTGTGCTCGATCCTTGGATAGCTGAAGGTTGAGCTGATCCGAGCCATATTTATCTGTATGCCCCGAGATGCGTAGATAGAAATCTGGGTTGTCATACATAAAATTGATGATCTTATTGAGGTCTCCATACATCTCCACTTTCAGGTTGGCCTGTCCCGCATCAAATTCAATCGATTCAAATTTCACTTTACTAGCAATAGGCTCTGTCACTTCGTCAAACTGTGCAGGTCCATCGAGATAAAACATTTCCTCTATTCTAAAAAATTCATCTCCTTGTATGATCAAAAGGTAGTTTCTATGGTTGATCAAATCAAACTCAAAACTACCGTCGGGTTTGAGATACTTGGGTGCTACTGCTGTGCCTTCGTCTAAGTCTATCACCGACACGATACCCGTAAAAGGCTTACCCGTGAGAGAGTCTGTAAGTGATCCAGTGATTTTGGTAAGTGCTTCTGGTTGTGCTTCCATCGGGAGGGGAAAGGAGTAGAGGTCCAGTAGGTTAAGGTCTTGTGTTGCCGATCGGGCATAAAAAAGGTCTTTAGAGTCTGAGTCTATCGAGAAGTAAAATTCACTGCCTCTCCCGTTGACCAACGGACCGATGTTGATGGGTTCGCTCCACTGGTTGTCGTTGTGATATGACTTATAGATATCGAATTCTCCAAATTTAAACAGCTGCCCATTCGAGCTAAAAAATAAGACTTGATAATTGGGGTGGTAGAAGGGACTTACTTCATTTTGTCGGGTGTTGATCACAGGGCCTAGGTTTTGTGCAGGCATCCATTCTCCCTTGCCGTTTCGGTAAGTGAAATAAATATCAGATAGGCCGAATCCTCCAATCCGATCCGAGGCAAAGTACAGGGTGTCTTCTGTGTGAGACAAACTTGGATGAGAATCCCAGCTCACACTATTCACTGTAAAACCTAAATTTTCTATATCAGTCCACACGCTGTCTTCCCCGAGTTTAGCCATAAATAGATCGCAATTGCCCATAGACCCAGGCGATTCGCACCGAGAGAAGAAAAGTGTTTGGCCATCTTTCGAGATACAGGCCGATCCTTCGTTGTATCTTGTGTTGATTTCCCTCATTTCGGTGCTTAGATCCCAGTACCCGTCTACCTTTCGGGAAATGAACAAGTCCTCATTTTTTCGGTAACTCAGGTTTTGCAGCTGCTCATTACGCTTAGAGGTAAAGATCAGTGCTTGATTGTTCATGCCTAGCGTAGGAGCATAGTCTGCTTGGCGTGAATTGATTTTTCTTCCCATATTCAGCAAGACACCACGAGGTGGGCGGATGGTGTCTATGGCTTTGCGGTGTTCTACCAGTTTGTAGTAGTAGTCTAGCGGTACGAAATTATCCACCTCTTGTGTGTTGAGTGAGTCATAGTACAGCTCAATCTCTCGTATATCTATACGCTGGTGGTGGTGGCGAAGGGCGAGTTTGTAGAGCGAGCGAGCTTCTCCTTCTGTGCCATAGACTTCTGTCAATTTGGCTAGTCGCCAAATCCAGTATGTGTCTACATAAAAATTTCTAATGCCAAATTGCATCACATAATCTTGCAAAAGAGGATAGAGCTGAGCCCAGTTTTTCTCTTGCTCCAATTTCTGTATTCGATGCATCTTGCCCTTGTCGTAATATTCATTGACGACATTGATATTCTTGAAATTGTAAATGCTAAAATTTCCTTCTGTACCGAGGGTGTCTATCTGCAATAACGCATGGCTATCCTTCTTTTTCCCCAAAAACTGGGCGTGAGACGATGCCTGTGTTAGCACCAAAAGCGATAGCAAAAAGAAGATATTTTGGGATAAAAATTTAATCAATGAAAATTCCTTTTTTCGTTACATGCACATCAGCTATCTTAAGTTGTCATAGGATCGCGTCGCGTTTTTCAAATTTAGTGCAGACAACCGTGATAACGAATGAAAGCTGAAATTAAATATACTTACTTTGGCATACCGATTGTAATTAATGTAGCACTAAAGAATAGATCAGCTGTCTGCGTGCAATTGTGCCAATATGACAGCTTTGGATGAATAGTTTATGGAGTTGAATAATTTTTATAATTCTTATCTTTTTTCAGAATTGGGCGACGAAGAGGCAGAGGAGCTTATTCCTTTGGATTTGACAGGAGAGGATGACGAATTAGAAGCTGGCGAACTGCCAGATGACTTGCCAATTTTGCCTTTAAAAAATGCCGTATTGTTTCCTGGTGTTGTGATTCCGATCACAGTGGGTAGACAAAAATCTATCCGGCTGGTCAAAAAAGCCTATCGTACCAATAAAATTATCGGAGTAGCTGCACAGCTTAATTCTTCTGCGGAAGATCCAGGGGAAAAAGAAATATATAAAATAGGTACTGTTGCTAAGATTTTGAAAATGCTGGTATTGCCTGATGGTAATACTACGATCATTATCCAAGGCAAAAGCAGAATGGAAATTCAGCAAGTGGTGCAGGAGAATCCATACCTTACAGCCAAGGTAGATTTATTGACGGAGAATTTTGTAGAAGAGGAGACCAAAGAAACTGTAGCCATCATCTACTCGCTCAAAGATGCGGCGAAGAAGATATTGAAGCTTAACCCTGAGATTCCCAAAGAAGCGCAAGCCGCACTAGAAAATATCAACAGCTTTAAATTTTTGACTCACTTTCTGTGCTCTAATATCAACTCAGAGGTAAAAGACAAGCAGAAGTTGCTCGAAATCAACGATGGCAGCAAGCGTGCAGAGGCACTCTTGAAGTATATGTTGAAAGATATACAGGTGCTAGAGCTCAAGCATGAGATTCACGATAAAGTGAATACCGACATCGATCAGCAGCAACGTGATTATTATTTGCGTCAGCAAATGAAGGTATTGCAAGACGAACTGGGACAAGGAGGAGTAGAGCATGAGGTAGAAGAACTGCGAGTCAGAGGACTAAACAAGAAATGGTCTAAGGAAGTCGCCGAGCATTTTGAAAAAGAACTGACCAAAATAGAGCGCATGAATCCCATGGCAGCAGAATATCCTGTTGCGATGAATTATGCGGAGTTATTGGTAGATCTACCTTGGAACGAAATCTCTGAGGATAATTTCGATCTGAAAAGAGCTAAAAAAATACTAGACCAAGACCATTTTGGCTTGGAGAAAGTAAAGGATCGTATCATCGAGTATCTAGCGGTTCGTAAATTAAAGAACGATCTTAAAGGACCTATTTTGTGTTTGTTTGGCCCTCCTGGAGTAGGAAAAACCTCTCTAGGCAAGTCTATCGCCAAAGCACTAAACCGTGAATACGTACGTATGTCGCTGGGTGGCGTGCACGACGAGGCGGAGATCCGTGGGCATAGAAAAACCTACATTGGCGCCATGCCAGGCAAGGTGATTCAAAACATCAATAAGGCCAAATATTCAAATCCAGTTTTTGTGCTGGATGAGATAGATAAGGTGTCGTCTGACTTCAGAGGAGATCCTTCGTCTGCTTTGCTAGAGGTACTAGACCCAGAGCAAAATGAGACTTTCAAGGACAACTTCCTTGAGGTGGAATATGATTTATCTAAGGTGCTTTTTATCGCTACTGCCAATTCGTTGGACACGATCCAGCCAGCCTTGCGAGACAGAATGGAGATCATAGAGATCACAGGCTATACACTAGAGGAAAAGATTCAGATTGCTAAAAAGCACTTGCTACCTAAGCAGCTCAAAGAGCACGGCATGAAGTCTAGTCAGTTGTCTATGGATCAGAAGGCTTTCGCCAAGCTGGTGGATGATTACACCCGAGAGTCAGGGGTGAGAAATCTTGAACGTAAGGTGGGGGCTGTAGTGCGTGATGCAGCCAAATCTATTGCCATGGAAGACGATTATCAGAAAAAAGTAACACCAGACGAAATTCGTAGAATTTTGGGTGCGGAGGTTTTCGATAAAGAACTGTATCAAGACAACAAACATGCAGGGGTAGTGACAGGTTTGGCCTGGACATCTGTGGGTGGAGAGATCCTGTTTATAGAATCTAGTCTGAGCAGGGGCAAGGGTAAGTTGACCCTGTCTGGTCAGCTGGGTGATGTAATGAAAGAGTCTGCCATGACAGCACTTTCATATCTCAAGTCTAATGCGGATTCTCTTGGTTTGGATTATAGAGTGTTTGATAATTATGATCTGCACATTCACGTGCCAGCTGGTGCAGTGCCTAAGGATGGGCCTTCGGCAGGTATTACGATGCTCACATCGTTGGCTTCGGTTTTCACACAGCGCAAGGTGAAGCAGAAGCTAGCCATGACTGGCGAAATCACCCTTCGTGGGAAAGTGCTGCCCGTAGGTGGTATCAAGGAGAAAATTTTGGCAGCGAAGAGAGCCGGTATCAAGGAAATTATTCTTTGTCAGAAAAATAAGCGAGATATTGACGAAATAGATGAACGATATGTCAAGGATTTGAAGTTCCATTTTGCAGAGACCGTAGAGGAAGTATTGGCGGTGGCCTTGCTGCCACAAAAGGTGCAAAATGCCATCAAACTGGTGACTACAGAGCAGAAACCAGCTTAATCCACTTATCGAATAGGCCATATATTATGAATATGAAAAAACCTGCTTTTATCTTTTTGTTTTGGATTCAAGCAGGTTTTTTGTTTGCGCAGCTCAACGATTCCTATCATTTTTTGGATTTGCCTGTGGGAGCCAGAGTGGCTGGCCTTGGGGGAGTGATTGCTTCGTCCACGGATCAGGATGTTAATTTGTTTTTGTCTAACCCTGCCTTGTTGGATTCTGCCGATGACAATCACGTGTCGTGGAGCCATCTGGGCTACTATGCTGATGTGAAATACAATACTTTGGCATATGCCAAAACTTTTGAGCGAGCGGGTACTTTTGGAATAGGCATACAGCACTTGGGGTATGGGACTATCGATAGCTATGATCCTGCGGGCAATTCGGTAGGTACTTTCGATGCTAGTGAGACAGCTGTGGTGATTTCTCATAGTCATCAGTTGGGTTTATTCAAGTTGGGAGCCAATTTGAAATATGCCTATTCTGGCATTTATACTTATCATTCTTCGGCCTTAGCTATGGATATTGGAGGGTCATTTATTCATCCTGAAAAGGAATTAGTAGTATCCATTCTTTTTAAAAATTTGGGTTTTGTGATGTCTGATTATTCGGATACCTCCGACTCGTCGTTGCCCACAGATTTGCAGGTGGGGCTTACATTCAAGCCAGAGCATATGCCATTCCGTTTTTCGTTTACAGGACATAATTTATTGCACCCCAGTGAAAATTATTTTGACGAAAGTATGAACGATGGTACGGAAGAACCAGGTGTGGTAGATCGATTTTTCAGACATGTGAATATCGGAACGGAAATCTTGTTTAGTCCAAACTTTAATGTCCGGTTAGGTTATAATCATCAGGTAAGAAAAGAATTGAGTCTAAGCGAAAAATCAGGCTTGTCGGGCATGTCTCTCGGCGTGATGGCGAGAGTCAAAGCCTTTGAACTGAGTTATACCTTTACTACGTATCATGTAGATGGCGGACGGAGCTACTTCACGATTACGAGTAATTTGAATAGAGTATTTAAGAAAAAGTCAATTATATAATGTTATCAAAAGATCAATACCTCACCCCTAAGCAGATAGTCGCGGAGTTGGACAAGTACATCATCGGTCAGCATGATGCCAAGCGCAATGTGGCCATTGCCCTACGAAACCGCTGGAGAAGGATGAATGTGAAGTCTGAAATCCAAGGAGAAATAGTCCCCAACAATATTTTGATGATAGGAGCGACAGGTGTAGGCAAAACAGAGATTGCTCGCCGACTGGCCAAGGTAGCAGATGCACCGTTTGTGAAGGTAGAAGCCTCTAAGTTTACCGAGGTGGGTTATGTGGGGCGAGATGTAGAAAGTATGGTGCGAGACTTGGTGGAGCAATCCGTTAATCTTGTAAAGTTGGCACAAAAAGAAAAAATAAAGGAGAAGGTAGAAGACATAGTAGAAAACATCATTCTTGATGCTTTGATTCCTCCAGTCAAAAAAGCACCAAGCACGATAGCTACAAGCACTGATGGGATACAGTCGATCCCTGTGGATGATGCTGATCTCAATGAAAAAACAAGAGAGCGATTCAGAGAGAAGATTCGTAATGGCGAACTGGAAGATCGCAAAATAGACATCAGTGTACAGCAAAATTCTTCTGGCGGCATAGGGATGATCGGTGGCGGTGCAATGGACGAAGCTTCTATGATGAATATTCAGGATATGATCGGACAGATGATGCCAAAGAAATCTAAGAAAAGAAAAGTAACGATTGCCGATGCTCGCAAGCTATTGATGGAGGAGGAATCTTCTCGACTGATCGATATGGACGAAGTGAAAGAAGAAGCGATTGCGAAGGCTGAAAATACAGGTATTATCTTCATCGATGAGATAGATAAAATAGCCGTTGGGGCATCAAAAAAGGGCGGGCCAGATGTGAGTAGGGAAGGCGTGCAGCGAGACTTGCTCCCTATTGTAGAAGGCAGTGCCGTCAATACCAAATATGGAGTGATCAATACTGATCATGTACTGTTTATAGCTGCTGGTGCTTTCCACTTTGCTAAGCCTTCGGATTTGATCCCTGAGTTGCAAGGTAGGTTCCCAATCAGAGTAGAATTAGAAAATCTAACCAAGGCCGATTTTGTTAGGATTCTGAATGAGCCTAAAAATGCGCTGACTAAGCAGTACACTGCATTGATTGGGTCTGAGGATGTAGAGATCAGTTTTAGCGAAGAAGCGATTGATGAGATCGCATCGATTGCGTTTAATATCAATGCTGAGATAGAAAACATAGGCGCGAGAAGATTGCATACCGTGATGAGCAGGTTGCTCAACGATATTTTGTTTGATATACCTGATGTGATCGAGGCCAACTCTAAGATCGTGATCGATAAAGCTAAGGTGCAAGAAAAACTGGATGGTATGGTTGAAAATAGGGATCTTAGCCAGTTTATTTTGTAAATTAGAAAATGCTCATAACCACAAAAATTCCCCTTAAATATATCTTCAAAAGCACATTTAGAGATTTGTTTTTTGTGCTTTGTGTGGCGCTTGTTTCCGTGGGTGCTTATCGCTATGGAGATATAGCGGATATTCCTCCCAACATTACAGGTCTGGTAGGTACGTCTATTTCGTTAGTGCTTGCTTTTAAGTTGGGGCAATCCTACGATCGGTGGTGGGAGGCTCGTAAAATCTGGGGTGCGATTGTGAATGATTCTCGGACGTTAGTCATACAGATACGAAGTTTTACGCAAGGCCAGAGTGTGGAAGTGGTAGAGAGAATGGCTGACAGGCAAATTGCTTGGTGTTATTCTTTGGGTCAAGCTTTGCGAAAAAAGTCGCCCATTGCGGGGATAGCTGATTTTTTATCGAAAGAGGAGTTTGAAACGATCAGCAAGCACAAAAATGTACCTTTGGCGATGTTGGATTTTCATTCAGCAGATTTGACCAAACTACGAAATGCTGATGTTATCAATGACTTTCAACAGGTTCAATTAGACAGGACCATTGTCCGACTTTGCGAATCTATGGGACAAGCAGAGCGAATCAAAAATACAGTGTTTCCGACTACTTATCGATTGTTTCTTAAGTGGTTTATTTATCTGTTTGTAGTGCTGCTATCCATTACGTTGGCCGAGACCGAAGGCTATGGGGACGTGCCTTTGTTGCTTTTAATTACAACACCTTTCTTTCTGCTGGAGAAAACGGCCTTTTTCTTACAGGATCCATTTGAAAATAGGCCAACAGATATCCCGATAACACAAATAGCAAAGACCATCCATCTGAATATCAGACAATTGATAGGGAGTGATGATCTGCCAGAAGCACACGAGAATGGTGAGTTTTACGTCATGTAGACTTCCTTTTATTGCATAAAAGGAAGCAGATCGCTTCGATAGTCCCGAACAAGGAGATATCGAAGCGATTTAGTTCTATTTTTCGTCTTCTTCTTCGCTATCTACTTCCTCGTCGTGCTCATCTTCTTCGTCGATGCCATCTTCGAATTCCTCGTCTATATCTTCTTCATATTCTTCGACTTCTTCTTCGTTTGCCACATCAGCTAGTGGTTTCAAGTTGGCAGGGATCTCGTCGTCCATTTCTGGGAATACTTCTACTATATTAGTTTTCGAGATGCTCGAAATTTCAAAAGGGACAAGCATATTGTCTAGGCTTTGCTCTGTCCGTTCGTAGGCCTGTTTTAGGTTGTCAGCACTGGTTAGTATGTAGGTGGTTATTTTTACTTCTTTTTCAGAATCACCATCTACAGTAGCGTATTGTACTTTACACTTGTACCAGTAGTCTGTGTCTTCAAAATTGATCACTTCTCCAATGTTGGTTTTGGAAATGGTCATGATCTGAAATTCGCCACTCACTGTGCGTTCCATCGCGCCGTAGATTCTAGCCTCAGCATCAGTATAAGATACCGCATCTACCAAGTGTAACTCGGATGTTTGTTTGAGGATACCTTCATCGTTTTCTTTTGCATATTTTGCTTTGCACTGATACCAGATTTTCATAAGTGGTTGCTTTTTAGTTTGTAAATAATTGTAAAATGAGGGCGGCAAAAATAGAACTAATCAGTCCTGCTTTCCAACCCATTTAGCTAATGATATTGTAATAAAAAAGGTTTCTACATATTTTCGAATTGCACTATATATTCAATAGTTTTCAAAGGCATATTTGTAGCAGCGAAAGCGCTCATTTCTTGCGGACAGAGAAGACGCTCAGGGAGTATCTGGTGAAATGATTAATTTAACGATATGAATTTTTTAGAGCAGTCCCTGGACGGGCGAAACCAAGCGGGTAAATATGCCTTGGTCATTATTTTTGGTTTTATTGGAGGACAAATCCTGGGTGCTTTGCCTTTGTTGAAATATGTCAATCAAAGTGGCCAGACTACGATGGATTTTGGGACAATGGGTTTAGACCTTAATTTCGGTATGATTTTGATGCTGTTGCCTTTTATCGTATCGTTGATTCTCTGTGTGCTATTGGTAAAGGTCTTGCACAAGCGCAGTTTTTCGCAAACGGTCAATGGTACTGCCAAGATCAGGTGGGCAAGAGTCGGATACGCCGCAGGTCTCTGGGCGGTGTTGATGGTTGTCTATATTCTCTTCGAGCTGGCCGTCGATCCAGACAATATTGCTTTTCAGTTGAATTGGAGTGCTTTTCTTCCATTAGTCGTGGTGGCTGTTTTGTTGATTCCTCTTCAGACCACATGTGAAGAATATTTACTAAGAGGCTATTTTACACAGGGTGTAGCAGGGCTTACTAAAAGTCGGTGGTTGGCAGTGCTGGTGCCAGGGTTGATTTTCGCACTGATGCACGCTTTTAATCCAGAAGTACAAGCACATGGTTTTTGGATTGTTATGCCGCAGTACCTCACCTTTGGAGTGGTCTTTGGACTTCTTTCTGTGCTCGACGATGGTATAGAGCTGGCCATGGGTGCGCACGCGGTCAACAATGTTTTTCTTTGTCTCTTTCTTACTAATAAAGATTCGGTACTTCAGACTGCTGCGGTTTTTGAGCAGCTCGAAATGAACCCAGTTAGAGATACGATAAGTTTGATGGTGTTGAGTGTTGTATTCTTCATTATACTTTACAAAAAGTTTCATTGGGACTTGAGCCTTTTGGGAAGACGGGTGCAGAAGTAAATGCATATTTTCCGTTGACTATACCATACCCACCACTCTCAAAATAAACTTGCATTTCTCTACAGATATGGCCTAATTGTGTACTCGTTCATTAACCATATACGACTATGAGAATTGCTATTTTATCTATCCTTACCTCCGTTGTCCTATTAGCTACTTGCCAGCCCAAAAAAGAAAAGAAAAGCCTGAATAATCTCGCCACAGACTATGTGCGATTAGGTCTAGAAATTGGTGCATACGACCCCGTATTTGTAGATGCCTATTATGGTCCAGATTCATTGAAATTCACTGGATTGGTTGCGGATTCGTTTCCTGCGGCTATTTTTCGTGAAAGGGTAGCGGCATTGAAGACAGACCTAGAAGAACTAGCTATCTCTTCCGAGGCCACGGAGGAACAAATCATGAGAGCTACTTGGATTTCGTCGCAATTGACAGCTTTTGATCGACGCATTAGAATTGTAGCTGAAGACTACGGTACGTTTGATGAGGAAGCAGAAGATCTTTTTGGCGTTGAAATACCCAGTTATGATTCTACTCATTTTATTGCCTTGATCGCTGAACTCAATGCGGCATTGCCTGGAGAAGGTACCTTGCAGGAAAGAAAAAATGCCTTAGCCGATAAGTTTGCCATTCCACAAGATAAGATGGATACGATTTTTCAAGTGGCGATCGAAACGGCTAGAAAAATCACGCAAGAGAAGTTCGATTTACCCATAGAGGAAACATTCACGTTAGAGTATGTACAAGACAAAACGTGGAGTGGATATAATTGGTATCAGGGTGGTTATAAAAGTTTGATCCAGATCAATACAGACCATGCTATATTGGTGGATCGTGTGATTGATCTCGCTTGTCATGAAGGCTACCCTGGGCATCATGTGTACAACATGATGTTGGAGAAAAATCTGTTTGTAGATAAAGGCTGGGTAGAAATATCGCTTTATCCATTGTTTAGTCCACAGTCATTGATCGCCGAGGGGAGTGCAAACTTTGGTATTGATATGGCATTTCCAGGTAAAAAATATGATGAGTTTGCCACTGAAGTTTTGATGCCATTGGCAGGCTTGGACACTACAGGGGCAGCAGCTTATTTCAAATATATTCGAATTAAGCAAAAGCTAAACTACGCTCGCAATGAAGCTGCTCGTGGGATCATAAATGGCACCATGACTGAGGAACAAGTAGACAGATGGCTGGGTGAGTATGCATTGATTACCACTTCGGTGCCTTTTATCAAACGATACAGGAGTTATGTAGTGAATTATAACTACGGCAAAGATTTGGTAAAAAACTATATTGAGTCACAATCAGAGACTTTGGACGATCGCTGGGTGCCATTAGGTCAGCTGCTGAGTAATCCTGTTTTGCCCAAAGAAATGTTGCCTGAAATGGAATAATAGAGGATAATTGATATATTACGAATCAGACCTGTATCTGTCGGGTCTGACTTTTTTTAGACAAATATTGAAGAGGGATGAAAATAATCATAGTAGGAGGACACGGGTCTATAGGACGAAGAGTAGTACATGTATTAGCCAAAAAACACGATATCGTAACAGCCAGTAGATCCAAAGGAAATGTGAATGTAGATCTGGTGGATATAGAATCTATTCGAGAATTGTATGAAACGGTAGGAGAATTTGATGCCGTTATTTGTATTGCAGGAGAAGCTAAGTGGGGTGCTATGACAGAAATGAAAGAGGGGGATTATTATGTAGGGATTCGGAGCAAGCTTATGGGGCAGGTCAATCTCGTACGTATAGGCATGGAGTACATCAAGCCCAACGGTTCTTTTACGCTTACTACAGGTATTCTTGGAGATCACCCTGTCGATCAGACCACAAGTGCAGCTATGGTCAATGGCGGTATTCACAGCTTTGTGAAAGCGGCTGCTTTGGAAATGACCAATGGCATTCGTATCAATGCCGTATCGTCTGGGCTAGTAGAAGATGCCGTAGAAAAATATCAGGATAATTTCCCAGGTCACAATGCGATTCCTATGCGTAAGGTGGTAAATGGCTATATCAAAAGCCTTGAAGGTAAAGGCAATGGAGAAATCATCAAAATGTACGACAACAGCTGAAAATAAGGTTGGAATGGTATTTGGATAAACGAGTAGTATAATCATGTTTTATCTAAACCCCATGGTCATGAAAACTTCCATATTCCGACTTGTGTTTTTATCTGTATTGCTAACTACTTTTTTTGCGAGAGCAGAGGGCAATACACTCAAAAGAAACTCACTCTTATTTTTTGACCTAGATGATTGGGTAGAGATATATGTAGATGGTAAAAAAGTTGGTCGAAAAGCTGCTCATTATGGGCAATTGCACGAAGAATTTGAATTTGATCTCAACCCATATCTTATAGAAGGTAAAGATCAAATTGTAGAAGTGAAATTGTTTAACTCATACTGTCCTTCTTGTGATGGAAACGAATGGCGCCTAGGTTTTGAAGTTTTTCAGGATGGAGAGTCTGTCGATTATGTCTATGAGGAGGGGAACGAAAAGGCAGATCGACCTAAGATGACATTTAGTATCAAATACGAGTGGGGTTATATCTAATCATTGTCGTGGCACATAGACGACTTTTTTAGTATCGAAAAAGTCTTCTGCAAAATAAGAAGGTAGCTCGTAGATCTTGTAGCGGAGTTTAGATTCCAAAAGCTCTTCAGTCAAGTCACCGCCTTTGAGATACAAAATGCCATTAGGGAGTTCATGATTGGACTCCTTTTTTATTTTTCCTTTGGTCCAGCCATAAAAGGGTTTCATGCGAGTGACGGCTCTACTCACCACAAAATCAAATTGGCTGTCGATGTCTTCTGCTCTGGCGTGTACACCTTGTACATTGGACAGGCCTAAAGCTTTTGCTACTTCGTTTACCACTTTTATTTTTTTGCCAATACTATCCACCAGCAAAAACGATGTTTCGGGAAATAAAATAGCCAAAGGAATACCAGGAAAACCACCGCCAGTACCGATATCAAGTACTTGAGCACCAGGTAAAAAGGCTTGTACTTTGGCAATGGCTAAAGAGTGTAGCACATGCCGAACGTACAGTTCTTCAACATCTTTTCGGGAAATGACATTGATCTGAGCATTCCATTCCAAGTATAAGGGCATCAACTGAATGATTTGCTCCTGCTGTTTCGCTGTTAGGTCTGGAAAGTACTTGAATATTACGTCCTGATGTATCATACCGCAAAGCTACTCACATCCCACTTTGGATTTGAACTAGATGTGTTTCTTTTTGTCTTTGACCAAATCGTACATCAACTCTCGCGCTCTGTGTAGTTGGGCTTTTACCGTGCCTAGTGGTGCTTCGAGTGTCTTGGCTATTTCATCGTACGACAATTCATCAAAGTATCGGAGTCTGACTAGTCGTTGATACTTGGGAGGTAGTTTAGATACAAACATCTGAACAAGCTCCTTTTTTTGGGTATTGATGGCTTCGTCTTGCGGGTTTCTGTTTTTGTCCTCTACATCGATAGTGACTGCTTCGCCACCATCATCTGTAAACGAAGTATTCAAACTGAAAGTGTTCAGTTTTTTCTTTCTAATAAAATCGATGGTGTTGTTGGTCGCAATACGGAAGAGCCACGTACTAAACGTGTAGTCTTTTTTGAACTTGTGAAGGTTTTTGAAGGCTTTAGCGAAGGCTTCGATGGTCAAATCTTCAGCGTCATCTGTGTTTCTGATCATCTTCAAAATCATATGATAAACTGGCCTTTTGTATCGTTCCATAAGCTCAGCAAAAGCCTGCTCATCCCCAACGCCCACGGCTTTGTCTATGAGTTTGAAATCTTTTAACGCCTTATCAGAGAATTGTTTTTTTATTTCTTCCATCTAACCTTCTTAGTGAATAACGCAATCGTGCCAAAAATAGAGGCATATCCTACGTGCATAATGTCCATCACGGGTACAAGCCAAATGTTCATACGGTAGCCGAACTTTTTGGATGTCGAATTCACTAAAATGACTACAAAAACCATTCTAAAAATTAACAGTCCAGCAGGAATGAGGTAGTTATCGGTTTGTATGGCTAAAATAAGCAAAGCCAACCAAAAAACTAGGCTTGATAAATTTTGAAGGCCAAGTAGTATTTTGTCTTTGAGGCGGTAGTGTTTGCCGACTGACCAGTGTCGTATTTTTTGATCTATATAATCCCCCCAAGTGGTTTTAGGAATAGAGTAGGTGAGCGATTGTGCGCCGAGTACAATTTGCGTATTGTTTTTGGAGGCTCTGTCGTTGATCAGAAGATCATCGTCTCCTCCAGTAATGTGCTGGATCTTATTGAAGCCTTTTTGCTCTAAGAAACTAGATTTTCTATAGGCCATGTTTCTACCTACGCCCATGTATGGGTTTCCTGCGAGTGCAAACCCTATGTAGTTCATGGCGGTCCATTGCGTTTCGAATTGGATGAAATTACCCAAAAAGCCTGCGCGTTGTTCGTAAGGAGCCACGCCAAGTACGTATGCTGTTTGCTCGTTGAAAGCACCAGACATTTCGCTGATCCATTGAGGGGAAGCGGGTGTGCAGTCGGCATCGATCAATAGCACAACATCGTGTGTCGCTGCTTTGATGCCCATGGTGAGGGCGAATTTCTTGGCGTTGATGTGATCATGTACTTGATCTACTCGTACGAATTTGAGTTGTTTGGTCTGTGCACCTAGTAGGTAGTCGTAGGTACCATCATCGGATCTGTCGTCTACCAATATGATTTCAAAATGGGGATGCTCTTGTGCCAGCAGCAGCGGGATCAGTCTTTTGAGATTGGCGAGTTCGTTGTGTGCGCAAACAATCACAGATACGGGGTGTTCTTTTTTTTCTTTTGGCTTATAGCTTACGATATTTGCCAATAATACAGTTCCATAGACTGTCCATATACTCAAGGCGGTTGCCGCCAACACCACTATAATTCCTTCCATTCAATCTCTTTCTTATAACGATGGCAAAGATATGCGTCTCAGCGAAAGATTATTTTATAAATCAACCTATTTTTGCCCGCAACATGAATTTCGAATTACTCAAGAAGGATCCCAAATCAAAAGCCCGTGCGGGCAAAATCACTACTGATCATGGTGAGATAGAAACGCCCATATTTATGCCAGTAGGTACTGCTGGTACAGTCAAGGCAGTACATCAGCGTGAGCTCAAAGAAGAGGTGAAAGCTGAGATTATTTTGGGAAATACCTATCACTTGTATCTGCGACCAGGTTTGGACGTGATCGAGTCGGCTGGTGGATTGCATAAATTCAATGGATGGGATCGTCCCATGCTGACGGATAGTGGAGGGTATCAGGTGTATTCGTTAAAAGACAGAAGAAAAATCACGGAAGAAGGTGTACGGTTTCAGTCGCATCTCGACGGATCCAAACATAATTTTACTCCAGAAAATGTGATGGATATTCAGCGCACGATCGGTGCGGATATCATGATGGCTTTCGATGAGTGTACCCCGTACCCATGCGATAAAAAGTACGCCAAAGACTCTATGGAGATGACGCACCGCTGGCTCAAACGCTGCTGCGATCGATTCGACGCAACAGCACCAAAGTATGGGTATGATCAGACGTTGTTTCCCATTGTGCAAGGCAGTACGTATCACGATTTGAGAACCCAGTCAGCGGAGACGATCGCTTCTTTTGGTCGCGAAGGTAATGCCATTGGAGGCTTGTCGGTAGGTGAGCCAGCCGAGATGATGTACGAATCCACAGACTTGGTTTGCAGTATTTTGCCAGAGGATAAGCCCAGATACTTGATGGGGGTGGGTACGCCTAGTAACCTCATCGAATGTATTGCCTTGGGTGTAGACATGTTTGATTGTGTGCTGCCTACGAGAAATGCCCGACATGGCATGATATATACCTCAGAAGGTATCATCAATATTAAGAATGAGAAGTGGGAAAAGGATTTTTCTCCCATAGACCCTAACCTCGCTGGTCATGTCGATATGAATTATTCGAAGGCCTATTTGAGACACTTGATCCGCACAGGTGAAATGCTGGGTGCTCAGATCGCAAGTATTCACAATTTGTCGTTCTATTTGTGGCTGGTCAAAGAGGCACGGGCACATATTTTGCAAGGAGACTTTGCCTCTTGGAAAAACACTATATTGCCCAAACTTTCCACTCGATTATAAGATTTGACAGTTGAAACTACTAGATAAGTACATACTCTCTAAATTTCTAAAAACCTACGTTTTTGTGGTTGGACTATTGGTCATTGTGATCATGGTGATTGACTTTACAGAGAAAAATGAAAAGTACATTAAAAATGATGTGCCTGCCGATGCCATTATTCAGTACTATCTGGCATTTGCACCTTGGATAGCCAATTTGATATCTCCGATTACGGTATTTATCACTACGGTATTGGTGACTTCTGGTATGGCGGTCAAGACCGAAATTGTGGCTATTCTTTCGGGAGGAGTGAGCTTTCGTAGAATGCTCGTGCCGTATCTGATGGGGGCGTGTATGATTGCGGTGCTTAGTTTTTATGTCAATGGCTGGCTGATTCCAGATTCCAATAAGTATAGAATTGGTTTTGAAATTGAATACTTAAAAAAGCCTTTCTATTTTAATGAGAGAGATATTCATCTCAAAATAGCTGATGATGATTATATCTACATACAACGCTACAACAATCGAACAGAGTCAGCTTATCGAGTGACACTGGAGAAGATTGTAGACAATGAATTGAAAGCTAAGCTTTTTGCTAAAAAAATGACTTGGGATGATTCGTTGAGCACTTGGCGTTTTCGGGATTGGGAGCTGAGAAACATCAATAAGTTTGGTGAAGTCATCACCAGGGGAGAAGATCTCGATTCGGCGGTTAATATTTCTCCTAGCGATTTTGATACCAAGTATCAGCTCAACGCTACTATGAACATGGGTGAACTGGAAGACTATATTGCGTTGTTGAAATCACGGGGATCGAGCGAAGTGGGGCTCTACGAGATCGAAAAATACATCAGATACATGTTGCCATTTACGGCGATCATACTCACCCTCATGGGGGTGTCTGTGTCGGCAGAAAAGTCCACAAGAGGAGGAGCAGGTTTCAAAATTGCCTTGGGATTTGTTATTGCATTTGTGTTCATCTTACTATTTGTACTGGTCAAAGCCATTGCCGAGGCAGGGTCTATGCACCCTATTTTGGCGATTTGGATTCCTAATATAGTTGGACTGATTGCTGCATTAGTGATGTACCGATTTGTGCCCAAATAAACTTCAAATTCTATGTCGGATAAATCACCCTCGATGCTCAATGCCTATCTTCAGTTGCACTTCATCGTGTTTATCTGGGGATTTACGGCCATACTTGGTAAGCTCATAGAGATACCTCCAGTTGAGATGGTTTTTTATCGTACTTTGATTGCTAGTGCGGGATTGTATCTTTTACTCAAATGGAAGAAGATACCATTCGAAGTGCCAAAAAAACAACTTTTAACGATTTTAGGTACGGGGGTGCTCATTGCTATACATTGGATATTGTTCTTCTTGGCGGCTCGGATTTCCAATGTCTCTGTATGCCTTTCTGGTATTGCTACCGTATCGTTGTGGACTAGTTTTATAGATCCAATTGTAAACAAAAGGAAACTAAAATTTTACGAACCCATAGTGGCGATTATATCTGTAATAGGAATCGTGGTTGTTTTTCAATCTACGCTTGACGAGGCTTTAGGGTTTACTATTGCCATTGTGTCAGCGATCTTGGCGGCTATTTTTACAGTGATCAATGGCAAGTTGGTAGCCAAACAAAATCATTATACCATCACTTTCTATGAGATGGTGGGGGCTTGTGCTACGATCATTCTTTTCTTTCCTATATATAGCTATTGGTTTACCGAAGACGGTTTGGCTTTGTCTTTGACCACTCACGATTTTCTTTATTTACTTCTTTTGGGTTTGGTCTGTACAGTCTATACTTATTCTATTGCAGTGAAATTGATGCAGCGCTTGACAGCCTTTGTGATTAACTTAACAGTGAACCTAGAGCCTGTATATGGGATCACAGTGGCTGTGTTTTTGTTTGGTAGCGAGGAGCAAATGGATGGTAATTTCTACTGGGGTACGATGATAATCGTTTTGTCCGTTGTCATGTATCCTTTTCTCCGAAAGTATTTTGAAGGAAAAAACATCCAACAAGATATTGTGCGTTAAGCACATCATTTGAAAGAGGTTTGAGAAGTGAAATTTCATTTATCGAAGAAAATAGCTAATTCATCGATGAGAAAATTTGATTCCTATGAAAAAAATGATAATTTAGGATCACAAAATTCCAAAAATCAGACTGACTAAATTCAGTTTATGAAACCATCCCACCCAGGATGGTTTTATTTTTCCTCCTTTTCCTGCAATATCCCCAATTCTATATAAGAAGGATTCAGTCCTGATCTACCAATGTAGTGCTGTGCTTTCACAAAATCTTCAGGCTCTGCTTCGAAGATGTTTTCGACATAGGTCTGAGGGTTGATATCTACGAGTGGGAACCAGCTGCTCTGTACTTGTACCATGATGCGATGGCCTTTTTTGAAAGTATGCAGCACGTCTAAAAGTGGCAGGTCGATAGTCTCAGATTTTTTGGGTTCAAATGGTTTGGGGTATTGGTAGCTTTCTCTGAATCGGCCTCTGATAGCCTCACTGCGTACCATTTGATGATACCTACCCATGTCACGCTTAGGCTGGTGGGGAAACGGAGGGTGCTGCATTGGGTATACATCTATGAGTTTGACGATCCAGTCGGCTGCTGTTTGGTTGGTTTTGGCAATGAGGTGTGCGAGTATCGGCCCAGCAATTGTGAGGTCTTCTTCCATCGGTTCAGATAGGTAGTATAGCACGTCAGGCCTATCTAGTAAAAAGCCTTGGTCGTCTGTCATATAAGTCTTAGGCATGCCAGTGTCTTCATAGTCTATAAAGGGGACAGGATTTGCAGGATCGCTTTCAAAAATATCCGTACCGTATTCGTTTTCTTTGGCTGGAGTTCGAGACAAACCTTTTTTGACTTTGAAATAGTACTTCACTTTTTCTATGTTTTTTGGCGGCCATTCCTCAAATTTCTTCCATTCGTTGGTGCCCGTTTGAAACATATAAGCTTCAGGTAGTTTCTCCTCTTCTTTACCTTTGAGGTGGTAAGCAAAGAAGGGGGTAATGATCTGGTCGTTGTAAAAATTTGAGGTTTTAGATCCGAAATGAACATTACCCAGATGGTCACCTGCTGTTCGACGCCACCCGCCATGACTCCAAGGCCCCATGACTATGGTATTGGAGATGTCGGGATTGTTTTGTTCTATGGTTTCATAGATTTTGAGTGGGCCGTAGAGGTCTTCTGCGTCGAACCAACCGCCTACAGTAAGCACTGCGCAGTGGATGTTTTTGAGGTGCGGTAGGAGGTTTCTGTCTTGCCAGAAGCTATCATAGTTAGGGTGAGCGACTATTTCATTCCAAAATGCTATACTGTCGCCTAAATAATATTCTTTAGCCAGAGACAAGGGAGTCATTTCTTTAAAAAAGGCATACCCGTCGTTAGTCCCATGTTGGAATCTAGGGTTTCTTATTTTGGTAGGGCCTTTTTTAGGCTGGCCAAAACTGGCGAAGAAATTGAAAGTGTGTGGCAAGAAGAATGCGCCATGGTGATGAAAGTCATCGAAAAACCAATCTGCGATAGGGGCTTGTGGAGATGCAGCTACCAAGGATGGGTGAGAATTGATCATACCTGCAGCTGTATAAAAGCCTGGGTATGAGATGCCCCATTGGCCTACTTTTCCATTGTGATTTTTTACGTTGGTCAATAGCCATTCTATTGTGTCAAAGGTGTCTGTGCTTTCGTTGATGCGTCGGTTTTGAGGTGTCATGTTTACGAAATGGCCTTCAGACATGTAGGCACCTCTTACATCTTGATAGATAAATATATACTTGTCGCGTGTCATGCGCATATTAGGTCCCAGATCAATTTTATAATTATCCTCTCCATATGGTTGGACAGAGTAAGGCGTGCGATACATGATGATGGGGTATTGTTCTCTCTGATCTTTTGGCGTGTAGATCGCAGTGAAGAGTTTGGTTCCATCTCGCATAGGGATATAGACTTCTTGCTTGGTATAATTTTGATATACAAAAGTGGAGTCTTCTGCTTTCGAAAATGGTACGTAAGCTTCTTTTTCAGAACTGCAACTGGCTGTGATGAAAAATAAAGTAGCCCAAATGGCGAAGTGTTTTTTAAATAAATGGATCATAATCATTAGGCTAAATATATTTTACCGAGATACCAGCCTAAGCCTGCTGCGGCTAAACCTAGTACTAAACTGAGTGATATGTACAGTATGGCGGATGAAAAATTGTTGGTTAGAATAAGGTTGATGTTTTCTACACTGAAAGTAGAGAAGGTGGTAAAACCACCACAAAACCCAGAGGTAATGAATACATAGTATGAGCGATCCATTTTACCAACGGAGTGAAAGAGAAACCCTAGTAAAAATGAGCCCACGATATTAACAAAGAGTGTGCCCAGAGGGGCAATGCCAGGTGTGATTTTGAGTAACCATTGTGAAAGTAAAAACCTCAATATACTGCCTATCATGCCTCCCATTCCTACAAAAAGCGCAAGTCGAATCATTTCTGTAGTCGTTTAAATTTCTTTTTCATGTAGTTGAGCATTTTATCATACTCGGTGTTTTCTTGTTTGCTGAGTGCCAACTGCTTGCCAGAAGTGAGCTTGATAGTGAGTTCTTCGTACAGTCCACCGTAAGTTTTTATAGAGGTGTGAAACCAGTGGTCGATCTCTTTTCCTCCGAAAGCATATCTGGAGAGTTTGAAGGGAAATTTCACCTCAAATTTTTCTTTAGATACTTTTACTGTTTTGATAGAGAAAAGAATTTTGACCAAGACGACAAACCCGATGGGGCCAGAGGTGTATACAAGTAGATACCACCAAGAGCGATCTGTGGCTGATTGGATTTGGGTAAGGCCGTAAATGAATGCGGCAAAGGCTATAGTGATAAAAAGCCCGACAGAAAACAGTGTGCCTATTTTGGGTTTGGAAACGATCATTTACTTTTTGATTTGAGCCGTAAAATTATGGATATGACTCAATATTTCTTTAAAAAACAGCTGAAATTCCCTTTCAAATCTTTCATAGTCGTCTGTGAGGTTTTTGACGGCTCTTTCCATACCAGAGGTAAAGGATGTGCGACGTGACATACCACTTAGGGCAAACTGGATTCCTTCTATAAATTGATAATTGTAGAGCCAATCTCCAGATTCCATGTATCCAAGGAGATAATTGCACTTGTCGGGTAGTAGGGTTTGATGTCTGTGGAGTAGCTGGTATTGCCTGTTGCAGAAATCTTTAAGGTTCTCATTTGAATAGTCAGACCAGTTTTTTGCTAAAAAATGGTCATAGTAGATGTCCATAATGACGCCAGCATAATGCCTGTAATCTACTGCCAGTCTTCTTTTTCCATCAAGGAAAATGGGGTGATTGTCTGCGTAATGGTCTATCTCACGATGAATCAAAATGCCCTGTTGTACACCTTCAGGGTAGTCGAGATATTTCTTGCCTTTTACGAAATCAGCAATGAAATTTCCAATGGTAATGGGTTCGTTTTCAAACGATAGAAATAAGTGAGATAGATAGTTCATCTAGGGAATAAGATAGGGCTTTTCTTCTGATTTCTTATATTTGTTAAAATCAAAACCAGCTAATCATGTCAAAGTCTCATCTTAATATTCTTGTTCAGCTTGCAAAGGTTGACGGTATGGTAGTTCAAGAAGAATTGGATCTGATCCAAGAAGTAGGAAAAGCCAATGGCATGACGGAAGAAGAAATTGCCTCTTGTTTTGAGGAAGAATTTCCCATTGGAGATTTGACCAATCTGACAGCCGACCAAAAGTATGATTTGATTTATTCGATAGTGCAGTTGATGAAAATCGATGGCAAACTTTACAATGAAGAGATCAAGTTTTGTGCAAAAATGTCTGCCAAGCTAGGGTATGAAGAAGATGTGCTTTTTGAGCTTATGCTCAAAATCTACGCAGATCCAGATTTGTGTGCCGATAAAGAAACTTTAAAACAGCATATCCAAGAATTTCTTATTCCCTGATAGGGAAATCATATGTGCCTGTTGGTTGAGGTCGATTACGTCCATGTCTAGCTGATTGGCTTCCTTTTTTATTCTGCTTGTATATTTATGGCTGTTGGTATTATCTAGTATCACCTGTTGGCAGTCCACGATTTGATCTAAAATACGCAGTGAGTCAATAGACTGATTTGAAACCACCACTATATCGGCTTTTAATCTGAGTTGAATTTCGTTTGGGTCAAATGGTTTTGTAAGGAAAAGTACTTTCGTATTGTTGAATGTCTGTAAGAGAGCAAAGTCGGTGAGGAGGGTGTTTATCTTTTTTATACTATTTGGAGGAGGAAGTAGATGGTGTATTCGGTATGGAGCAATGTGATAGTTGATTTTTTCTTGAGATAGAAGGCTATCTAATGTATACAATTGAGCATTAAAACGATTGATCTGATCCATGGTTCTGCTATGGTTGATTGCATAAAACACCATTTTATGATTGTTGGATTGAGAGATGACTTGGTGAGTTTGATCAATACTGAAACCAACAACCGCCAGACAGGTCAGCCATAGATAGGACGTCTTTTTGAAATGAAAAAGAGCAATGCATCCGGCCATGGCTATGTAGATAAAAAGGGTTTGACTTTCTGAAAGATGAATCCAATCTATCACGCTGCTGTCTGTTTGCTGTACCCAGCTCACAAAAATATTGAGATAATATACCAGCTGTTCTAAAAGCCATCCAATCCAGTTTGTCAGTGAGCCAAAGATCAACATGGTGATGCCAAGAATCATGACGCCATAAGCAGCTGGTATCACAAAGAGATTTGTCAATAAAAAGTAGGATGGAAACTGATGAAAGTAGTATAGACTAAGTGGGAACGTAGCAATTTGTGCAGCCACTGATACGCAGGTGAGCTGCCAGATTTTATTGCCGATCCAGGTGGGTATAGTTATGTGCTGGTAGCACCGGGGGTATAGGTAGACGATACCAGCTACGGCTAAAAAGGAAAGTTGAAACCCGATATCAAATAGAAAAGAAGGATCGTACAGGAGTAAGATGAAGGCAGAAAAGGCTAGCGAGTTGAAAATGTGACTTTTTCGATCTAGTATTTTAGCAAAAATGATAATAGAGAACATAGAAACTGCCCTGAGAATCGAAGGAGAAAAACCTGTCAATAAAGCGAAAGCCCAGAGAGCTATTATACTAATGGTAGGTACGATCAGTCGTTTAAAATCACCAGCGGGGATAGTTTTGAAAGCCCATGTGAGTATGAAATAAATGATTGAAACGTGTAGCCCAGAGACTGCCAGTACATGCATGGCTCCTGCAGCAGCATAGGCCGATTTGATCTCAGGGTCAAGCTGACCTTTGATGCCGAGTAAGAGCGCAGAGACAATGGCTTGTTCGTTTTTGCCATGTATTTGAGTGGTGATCAGTGTATTGAAGTAATCGCGAATGCGATAAATGGCACTCATTAATCCATTGGCCTGATGCTGTGCGAGTCGTTCGATTTGATCAGGTTCGGCAAACAGCTGTATGTAGATATCTTGCTCGGCCATGTATCGACTGTAATCAAATTCGTGTGGATTTTTTGCGGATGAGATAGCTGTAGGAGTACCTGTGATTCTTATTTTGTCGCCATAGTTTAAAGTAGAGGTGTGATAGGGTGCCTTTTTTTCGTAAAGCAACAGTAGCGCTTTGGTATGGATAGTAGTTGAATCTTGTAGGCCAGTACTTAGCGTTACTTGGTGAATGATGTGTTTTTCTTTTTCTATAGGAAATGAAGTGATGGTACCAATGCTTACTTGACAGTTAGTCCACGCTGTTTTGATCAGATGACTTTGGTACTCTAGATTAGACGATGTATATCGATAAGCGCCTAGCAGGCATACGGCCGCTAGAAGCAGATTGCCCCAAATGGCATGTGGCAATTTTTTGAAGATACTTTTGCCTAAAAGGGCAAAAAGAAAAATGCCAACTGCTCCAAGTAAACTGGCATGGAGTATTGCCTCGGAATGCGTGTGCCGTGCGATGAATATACCTAGCACGAAGGTTAGAATAATTCTTAAAAAAGGGTAGTTGGTCCAATGAGACATTCCTGTGATAAACTAGAAATGCTGCTGGGATAAATCTAATTAAATAGTATAAAAATTATGTTACTAATCAACTGTTTTCTTCCTTGTCGTAAGCTTCTATGATTGAGCGAACGAGCTTGTGACGGATTACATCTTTCCCATCTAGTTCGATAAAGCCAATGCCTTTGACGTCTTTTAGGATTTTTAGAGATTCAGCCAATCCCGATTTCTGTTTGGTAGGCAAATCTATTTGCGACATATCTCCTGTTACGATCACCTTAGAATGTGGCCCCATTCGAGTCAAAAACATTTTGATCTGCATAGGAGTGGTGTTTTGTGCCTCGTCGAGTAGAATAAAGGCTTCGTTGAGTGTTCGTCCTCTCATATAGGCCAGTGGGGCTATTTCGATAACGCCATTTTCCATATAATACCGAAGTTTTTCGCTAGGTACCATGTCGTGTAGCGCATCGTAGATGGGTCTTAGATAAGGGTCAATCTTCTCCTTGAGATCTCCAGGTAAAAAACCTAAATTTTCCCCTGCTTCTACGGCTGGGCGTGTAATGATTATTTTTTCGACATCGCGATCTTTGAGTGCTTTTACAGCCAAGGCTACAGAGATATAGGTCTTGCCTGTACCTGCTGGCCCGATGGCGAATACCAAATCTTTTTTAGCGACAGCTTCTACTAGCCTTTTCTGATTCTTGGATTTGGGACTTATTTTGTGGCCTCTGGTGCCGTAGACTAAGACGTCGCTTTCGTTGTTCAGAAATTTATCTTCTTCTTTATCGAGATAGGTTTTGACATGCTCACTGGTGATAGCACCAAACTTATGATAGTGATCTACCAGCGCATTTAGAATTTCATTGATTTTTATAATCTCAGGAGAGGTGCCTTGGATTCTAATTTCGTTGCCGCGTGAGATGACTTTCGACTTAGGGAAAGCCGAAGCAATTTCGTTGATATTCTGGTTTTCTACACCCAAAAATTCAATGAGTGGAATGTTCTCTAGGGTAATAATTTTTTCTACCAAATGAAGTATCTAATTTGCGGTCAAATTATATTTTTGCTAGACAAAATAAACAGATTTTTCAATAGCTTGTATGGCCATCGTTACATTTCTTTCTGATTTTGGACAATCCGATCATTACGTGGCTGCGGTGAAAGCAAGCATCTTGAAAGAAAACCCTAATATCAAGATTGTTGACCTTTCTCATCAGATTTCGGTGGGAGATATAGGGCATGCTGCCTATGTGTTGGGAGCCGTTTTTCGTGATTTCCCAGAAGGTACTGTGCATGTTTTTGCTGTATCCAATACGACGAAACGCATTGTTAAAAATGTGGCGGTCAAACTGGAGAATCATATATTTATAGGAGAGGACTCGGGATTGATCTCGCTGCTAAGTGAAGATCGCCCTGCAGCTGTAGTAGATATCAATGGGGTGAAGCCAGTACGATCGCCATTTATAGCTAAAACTTTATTTGGCCCCTTGGCAGGAAAAATAGCTAGTGGCAAGGATATTCAGGATTTTGGGAAGCGTTTAGATGACATCGAGCGTTTGATGCCTTCACGAGCTAAAGCAACCAAGAAACAAATCGCAGGCAATGTGATTCGAATAGATCATTATGGGAATTTGATTACCAATATTTTGAAAACGGACTTTGATGCCATATGGAAAATCAACGATCATTTCCCGTATGTGATTAATTTTAGACGGGAGAAAGTATTGCAATTGCATAATCATTATTCGGATGTGACTTCGGGCGAATGTTTTGTCTTATTCAACTCTATGGGACGATTACAAATTGGTATCAATCAAGGTAGGGGAGCAGAGTTGCTAGGATTGATGATAGGAGATCAGGTATTTATTGACTTTACTATAGACTCATGATCATACGCATCGTCAGGATGACATTTGAGGATCAATACGTAGATCGATTTCTAGAGATTTTTGACATGAGCAAAGAGAAAATTAGATCGTTTCCTGGGTGTCGGCATTTAGAGCTCTTGGTAGACGTTCAACATCCAAATATTTTTAGCACTTACAGTATGTGGGAAAATGAATCTGATTTGAATAAATATCGTGATTCTGAGCTTTTTGGGCAGGTATGGCCAGATACTAAGAAGCTTTTTGCTGCACCTGCTGTAGCAAATTCATACTATCAGAAAATAAAATTAGGCTGATTTCATTCGAGCTATTGACTTCTTGAAATTCTTTAGATATGTTTGCATCCCTTTTGAAAGAGAGGATACCAGAGTGCAACTTTTATAATACTAAAAGTGCCGTATAATGCCCAGGTGGCGGAACTGGTAGACGCGCTAGACTCAAACTCTAGTGGCTTCGGCCGTGCCGGTTCGATTCCGGCCCTGGGTACTAAAACCCCTGATAATCCATTGATTGTCAGGGGTTTTGTTTTTTAATGGTGGCAAGTTTGGTGGCAACAATTTTTGAAATATTTGTTTTTTGCTTTTAAATGGCTCAGAATTCATTCGAATAACACACCTTCGTGATCATTTTTTCATCAGATTGGATTCAGTTAAATCCTTTAAAGTCGTATTTATGATATTGTACAAATCGATTATTTTTGTGAGCTATGAAGTTGGTCCTAAAGGAAGAAGACAATTTTTTAAATGATAGATTAAACATCGTCAAGAAGGAAATCCCTTGTTTAGATTCTTCATGGCATTATCATTCACAGTATGAGCTGCTGTACATCTCAAAAAGCTCGGGTATTCGTTTTGTAGGAGATAGTGTGTCTCAGTTTTCTGCTGGAGATTTGGTGTTGGTAGGGCCATATTTGCCGCACTTGTGGCGAAACGATGCGACCTACTATCAAGACAAGACCAATAAGGTGAATACCATCATTTTTAAGTTTACTAAAAATTTCTTGGGAGAGGGCACCTTTGAGCAGCCAGAATTTTCCGACATCAATTCCATCTTGGAACAGTCCAAATTCGGTGTCTGTTTCGATGCCTCTATCAGCTCAGTGTTGCACGACGAGTTGATTAATATAGTTGATTTATCACCAGTAGAGAAGTCTATAAAATTGCTCAATATCCTGCATCGATTATCTATATCGGATAAGAAAATCGTATTGTCCTCTTCGGATATGCGTCAATATACGTCCGAAAACTCAGATCGTCTGGACTCGGTATTGAAGCATATATCCGATCACTATGCAAGCAATATTACACTCAACGATGTCGCAGATATTGCCTGTATGACGACCAATTCTTTTTGTAGGTTTTTTAAGAAAATGACTAATAAGTCGTTTACCCAATTTTTGAATGAAGTAAGAATAAGAAACGCTTCGCGTATTCTTGTGCAAGAGGATCAGGCCGTGACCGAAATTTGCTACATGGTAGGGTACAATTCAGTTACTAATTTTAATAAGCAGTTTAAGCAAATCATGGGGACTACCCCTCAGAATTACCGAAAAACACTATAAGTAAGCTTCAATAGAAGTATGATAAGCTTTAAAACAGCTGGCTTTGAGCTGGTTAACGAGTTTGTTGTGAATGGTGGAGGATAATTAAGGGAAGGTTTAGGGGTAAAATAGGGCAGACAACGGGTAAATTAAACCAACCTCTTTGCCTCCTGATTCAGTTTTTTTGTAAAAAAGAAAATTGAAATGGAATTTGTTTTACCCTTTATCCTCGTCTTGTTCGCCAGTTTCTTCCAAGGTACATTTGGCCTAGGTATGAAGCATATCGCTCCTCTGAAATGGGAGGCATGGTGGCTCCTTCACTCATTTGTCGCTATGATCTTCGTGCCCATGGTATGGGCGTCTATCGTAGTGCCAGACCTATTTGATGTCATAGCACAGACGGACAATGCTGCGCTTTCATCTGCCATGCTCTATGGTTTTTTGTGGGGTATTGGGGGTATCCTTTTTGGAGTCAGTGTAGAGTATACAGGTATTTCCATTACATACGGTATCGTGATGGGGCTAGCAGCCTCTATGGGTTGTGTCATTCCATTGATTCAGATCGATGGAGCCATGAATCAACCAGCTTTCCCTATTATACTTATTGGTGTTACACTCTTGTTAGTAGGTGTTGCCATTACAGCTATAGCAGGTGTACAGCGAGATAAAAAGCAAACAGATGTAGATCAAACAGGGAAGTCGATCAAAGTAGGTATCCTGATCGCAGTTGCTAGTGGAGTCTTGTCTGCATTTCTAAATGTAGGTTTTTCTAATGCAGCACCTGTAGCAGACATAGCAATTAACCAATTTGGAGCAGGCCCTCGGGATGCTAGTTTGGCGGCTTGGGTAGTTGTACTCATCGGAGCGTTTGCTATGAATGGCGGTTACGCTTTATTCTTATTGGTTAAAAATAATTCGTGGAGTTCTTACCGAGTATCCAATAGTGGCAAGGCTTATAAGTGGGCTATTCTTGCAGGTGTATTTTGGTTTGCCGCGCTTGGCGTATATGGACAAGGAGCTGCCCTTATGGGGAGTCTAGGTCCTGTGATCGGTTGGCCTATTCTTCTAGGGCTGGCACTAGTCATTAGTAATATATGGGCGTACAGAGGGGGAGAATGGCAGAATGCCCAAAAGCCATTCAAAATTTTATTAGCAGGACTAATAGTGTTGATCATTGCTATTTGTATTCTGGGATACGCCAATTATTAAGAAAGATAGTACCATGAAAATAGCTAAAATTGAACCATTCGTCATTTTTCATCAACTAGATACGCCGTTCTATTTTTCTCAATGGCAATACGATACACGTAAAATTTGCATCGTCAAGATTACCTTAGAAGATGGAACCTACGGCTGGGGGGAAGGGTATGGGCCTGCTAGTGTGATCAAGTCAGGGGTAGAGTTTTTCTCCTCATTTATCATAGGTATGTCGGCACTTGAACACGAAAATGTGTGGCAAGAGATGTATCTACGATCGATGGATTATGCCAGAAGTGGCATCTTGCAAGCGGCCATCAGTGCCATCGATATCGCATTGTGGGATATCAAAGGTAAGCTGCTGGATCAGCCAGTATCTGTTTTGCTAGGAGGCGTAAAAAACCCAAAAATAGAGCCCTATGCTACGGGATTGTATTTCGAGAGAGTAGCAGATTTAGAAAAAAAATTGGTAGACGAAGCTTTGCTATACAAGCGGCAGGGATTCAAAGCCACTAAAATGAAAGTGGGTTTGAGTATCGAGGAGGACTTGAGGTACATCAAAGCCATTCGAGAAGCGATAGGGCCAGAGATGAGGTTGATGATAGACGCGAACCATGCATATTCATACCAAGAGGCACTCAAACTTTCGCTTGCGGCAGAACAGTACGACATCAGCTGGTTCGAAGAGCCAGTGTCTCCTGAGGATTACGAAGGCTATCGAAAGCTCAGAGAAAAAACAAAAATCCCGATTGCAGGAGGGGAATGTGAATATCTTAAATTTGGTTTTAAGCGCTTGTTGGAAAATGAATGTGTGGATATCGTACAGCCTGATATATGCGCGGCTGGTGGACTGACAGAAGCCAAGCGTATCGCCACGCTGGCACAGGTATATAGCAAGGATGTGGTGCCGCACTCATGGGGCACATGGATTGCGATCAGTGCTGCGGCACATTTTGTGGCCAATTTGGACAAAAACCCTGGCAGGATGTATGGAGACCTACCAACAATGGAACTAGACCGCACAGAAAACGCACTCAGAGACGAAGTAACGAAACATGAATTGCTGATCGAAAAAGGAATTTTGCACGTGCCTAATACACCTGGTTTAGGCGTGGAAGTGTGTGATCAAGCATTAGAGAAATATTTATTTAAAGAAGAAATTAAAGATGAATCAGTCGTTGAAATTCGGGAATAAAAAACTTTACATAAACGGAGAATTGAGAGATGCTTCTAATGGAAAAACCTTTGAAGTAATCTGCCCTGCGGACGAAACAGCTATCGCCACCATCGCATGGGCGAGCAAAGAAGATACTGAATTGGCACTGAAAAGTGCAAAGCAAGGATTTGACTATTGGTCAAAACTGCCTTTGGCTGAGCGCCAGGAATGGATTGGCAAACTCAGAGATAAGTTATTAGAAAACAGTGATTTGCTTCGTGAAAGTATCATGTACGAAATGGGCAAAACTTGGGAAGGGTCTGAAGAGGATTTGACCAGTATTACCAATTCGCTACAGTACTATTCGGACGAGATGAATAATCGTCAGGATATTCCGATTGCAGACAAAGAAGGAACCCATGAGCACCGTATTGTGCAGCAGCCTTTGGGAGTGTCGGTTGCCTTTTTGGCATACAATTTCCCTCTGCTCAACTTAGGATTCAAATTAGGTCCAGCACTCGCAGCGGGATGTAGTGTGATCTTAAAACCTTCAGAATTTTCGCCAGTATCAGCCTATATCATAGGCGAAATTTGTGCGGAAATCGGTTTCCCGAAAGGGGTAATCACCGTGATATGTGGGGACCTGCCAAACGTAGGGATACCGCTTTGTGAAAGCAAAATACCTAGCCTGATCACCATGATCGGGTCTACAGAGACGGCACAAAAGCTGATCGAGCAGAGCAGTAAAACATCGATCAAGCGCTATAGCATGGAGTGCGGTGGCAATGCCCCTTTCATCGTGTTTGATGATGCGGACTTGGACTTGGCGATCACCCATGGTGCGGCCTTGAAAATGGGTAACTCAGGTCAAATCTGCGTGGCACCTAATCGCTTTTTCATTCACGAGTCGGTAATCGATGCTTTTACAGCTGGTGTGGCTGAGAAATTCGAAAACGCAAAAGTGGGATTTGGTAGAGAAAATAAGCCAGATATGGGGCCGCTGACCAACCAACGGTCTGTGGAGAAAGTATCACACATCGTGAAAGAAGCTCAGAATCAAGGGGGAAAACTAGTGACTGGCGGCAAGCCGAAAGAAGGTCCAGGTTATTACTTTGAACCCACAGCGATCCGCTTGGACAACCAAGAGGCAGCGATTTTGCAAGAAGAAATTTTCGGGCCAGTAGCCATCATTGTGCCTTTCAAAACCAAGGAAGAAGTGATCGAGTTGGCCAACAACACAGATGCAGGATTGGCGTCTTATGTGTATTCTAAAAAGGAAGAGAATTTGAACTATTTCATCGAACATTTGGCTTTTGGTGAAGTCCACCTCAATGGCTTGAAATTCGATATTTATTTGCCACACGGCGGAATCAAAAACAGTGGTATTGGTGTAGATTGCTCAAACTATGCACTTGATGATTACCTAATCAGAAAGCGAGTAACCAAAGCACTATAAACGCATGAGCGTATCAGAATACTTTATCAGCTGTGACTGGGGTACTTCCAATTTTAGACTTAGATTGGTAGAGAGCCAAACTTTAAAGGTTTGTTATGAACATCGTACGTCTGTAGGAGTGAAGTCGCTTCATGAGCAATATATAGCACAAGGAGGAGGAGACCAATTGCAGTTTTTTGCTGATTATCTAAGTAGGGAATTGACTCATTTTCCAGAAGGAAGTCGAGCATATCAAATCGTAGCATGTGGTATGGCATCGGCAAACATTGGACTCAAAAATTTAGCGTACGCTTCTTTGCCTATAACGGCTGACGGGCAGAGCCTTTTGGCAGAGTCCTTAACTTTGAATGGTTTACAGATATTGTTGGTGTCTGGTGTGAAAGCTCAAGACAGCATGATGCGGGGGGAGGAAATTCAAGCCGTTGGGTTAGCGGGTCATTTGCAGCATTATGAACAAGCTATCTTGCTGCTGCCTGGTACGCATAGCAAACATATTCACTACGCGGATGGAGCGTACCATGCGTTTAGTACCTATATGACTGGCGAATTATTTGACATCCTGACTAAGCAGAGTTTGCTGGCCAGTTCGGTAGCGGCCAGTGTATGGACTGCCGACCGTCAAGGAGCCTTTGAAGAAGGCGTGAAGTTGGGACTACAAGGTCAGATGAATAGTAGTTTGTTTAAGATCAGAGCCAAGGAAATACTTGATGGACAAGACAAAAAAGACAATTATTATCTACTTAGCGGCCTGCTGATTGGAGACGAATTGGCTTCGCTGCAAGGTACGAACCAGCAGGTGGTCATGGCTGCGGCTAGTCCTATATTCGACTTGTATCGTCTAGCTTTGAATACTTTTTTACCGTCGGGTCAATTGGTTTTGCTCGGAGAAAAAGTGCAGGAAGAAGCCTTATTGGCAGGACAAAGGAAAATATTGACATATCATGAATAGTAAGGATGAATTTTCGTGGGAAGCTTTCCACAAAGCACCTATTGTAGGGATTATACGTGGAATGGATATAGATTCGGTGAGAGGGATCGCGCAGGCGTATCTGGATGCTGGTCTATATACCTTGGAAGTGACTATGAATACTGCAGGGGCAAGTGAAATCATCGCAGCGATTCGTAGTGAGTTTCCTGCGCTCAATGTAGGTGCTGGTACAGTTTGCACCGTTTCAGATTTTAAAAAAGCCATCGATGCGGGTTCGCAGTTTATCGTGACGCCGATCATCGATGAAGAGGTGATCAAAAGTGCCGTTGCGCAGCAAATACCCATATTTCCAGGGGCGTATTCACCCACAGAGATATATAAGGCTTGGTCGTTGGGTGCTTCGGCAGTCAAGGTATTTCCAGCCACGCAATTGGGTGTCCAGTATATCAAGGATGTATCGGCTCCACTCAACGACATTAAGTTATTGCCTACGGGCGGTGTGTCTCAAGACAATATCAAATCATTTTTTGAGGCAGGCGCTGTAGGTGTGGGTATGGGCAGTTCTTTGCTTCACAAGGAACTGATCAAAGCCAAAGACTTCGAAGGGTTGGCAGCACATTTCTCAAGTATTAAAGCCGAGATACAGCTTTTTATTTCCAACTAAAGTCCAATTCTACAGCAACAGTTGAAAAGTCTCTATAGCTACTGTGGTGTTTTTTAAAACCACTCTTTGTTGCTTCTAACTCTGTAGTTTAAAATGTTTTCAGGTGTTTCGTGTCGGCTTCTACCAACTCAGTGACCAGCCAAATTTTTAATGACTTTAAACCTTGATTTTTTAGCTTCGGATTCTTTTGTAATTGACATTTCGTTTCTTAGTTACTTACATTAACGTGGAGTTGGGTGGTGATTTGATAGGGTGATTTATATCAAAAAACCTAAGATTAGATATAGTACAAAGGTCGCACCACCGGCAGTAAGGGCGTAGGGCAGTTGGGTGTTGACATGGTCTACATGGTCGCTGGCTGAAGCCATAGATGAGATGATAGTGGTGTCTGATATGGGCGAACAGTGATCGCCAAATACCCCACCGCCTATAGCGGCTGCTATGGCCAAATGAGGGTCGGTGCCCATCGACTGTGCCATGGGCACAGCGATAGAGATCATGATCGCAAAAGTGCCCCAAGAGGTACCTGTACTAAAGGCAATAAAGCAGCTCACCAAAAATACGATGGCAGGCACAAGGTTTGGCGAAAGCCAAGCCTTAGAAATTTCAGCTACGTACAAGCCCGTTTTCAGCTCTTTGCACAGACTTCCTAATGCAAACGCGAATACCATCAGAATGGCCAATGAGACCATGCCCGACATGCCTTTGAGAGAGAGATCTACCATTTCTTTGATGCCCAATAGTCCTTGCGCCTTGTATATGCCCATGGCTACCAAGATTGCCGTAGCGACGGAGGTAAGCACAGAGGTAGAACCCGAGCCCTGACCCATGGCGCGCAAGGCCAGGTTGAGGAAATCGCCTTGGTTAGTGTCTAGCTCACTCCATCCCGTATAGATCAGCATGAGGGGCATCATTACGATCATGGTCGTGATGGGCAAGATCATATTGATGCTGCGGTGTGCGATGTTTGCCTTGGCATCGAGCATAGACACTTCGTCTGAGATCATAGGAGTAGCGCCATCAGCGATCAGCTTGCCCTCTTCTTTGGCACGGCATTCGGCTTTTTTCATGGGGCCGTAGTCCTTACCTGTGAAGATTACATAGGCTACGAGACTCAAGGCGAGAAAGGGGTAGAAATTATAGGGCAAGGCACGCATCATTGTGGCAAATGGCTTGTCAAATCCTTGCATCACGAGTAGCCCCATGATGTAGGCGCCCCAGGCGTTGAACGGGAAGATGATGCAGGAAGGAGCCGAACTAGAATCTGCCAAGTAGGCGAGTTTTTCTCTAGGTATTTTGAGGTTGTCGAATATCGGACGATAGAGCGTGCCTACGGTGAGGATAGAGATGTTGGATTCTACAAAAATGATGATGCCCGTGAGTGAGGCAAAAATCTGTACCAGTCGGCGGTTGCTTTGGTGTTTGGTTTCTTGGTGTTCGAGCTTACTTTTGACTACTTCGATAAATCCTGCCACACCACCAGATCGTTGGATCAGAGCGATGAGTGCACCTATGAGCAGGGTGAAAATAATGGTGCGGGTGTTGCCAGCGTCTTCGAATACAGCTACGAAGGCATTGAGTGTAGCAAAGGAACCAGAGAGTGGATTGCCACCATTGATGATAACCCAGCCGATCCAAATGCCTAGGGTGAGGGATAGAAATACCTGCTTGGTGCGTAGAGCCAGGCCTATGGCTACCAGAGGAGGAACTAACGACCAAAATCCGTATTCGCTCATGTTATTGTACGTCTCTTAAACTGGTCAACATGTCCTCGCTGTCCCACTTCACTGCGCCAGTGATTTTGCGAATTTGTTCGCCCTTGGTGTTGTAGATCATAGTAGTGGGTAGCGATTGGATACCGAGGTCTTGGATTTTTCCATTGAGTTTAGCAAAAGTTAGGTTGAAACCTCTTTCTTTTTCAAAGGTTTTGATCTTGTCTATGTCTTGGTCTGAGACCAAAAAGAAAACGTAGTTTTCGTCCTTGAGTCTATCGGCTGCTACTTGTATGTCAGGCATTTCGGCGATGCATGGCTTGCACCAAGTCGCCCAGTAGTTGATAAATACACGCTTGCCTATTAGGTCAGCCAGTTGGTAATAAGTGCCATCTGTGGCTTGGAAAAAGTGCTCGGGTTGCGGGGCGGTTGTTTCTATGGCTTCAGTATTGATTTCTCCGTTGGATTTGGGTGAAGAGCAACCAAAAACAAGGAAGGATAGCAGGCAAACGTATAGAGTTGTTTTCATGTGGGAGTCGTATTTATCAAATTCCAAACATAGCATATTTTTCATAGGATATGTTTTTAAAAATGATTATATTCAGACAAACAACTCTACGTCAAAATGAAAAATACTTTAGCACTCCTGTTCTCTGTTTTTATAGTGAGTTCTGCACAGGCACAAACTCGCTGGAAAGCAGACCCTGCACACTCCTCTATACAGTTCGAAGTTTCACATTTAGCTATATCTACCGTGTCAGGTAAGTTTACGGAATTTAGTTGTGAGCTACAATCTAAAAAGCACTCATTCGAAGGTGCGAAAATCGATGCCAAAGTCGAAGTAGGGAGTGTGACCACCGACAACCTGACGAGAGACAAGCACCTGAAAGAAGATGATTTTTTCAATGCTTCCAAATATCCACAGATGACTTTTGTAAGTGAGTCGTTTAAAAAAATGGAGAATGATCAGTATGAAATATCAGGCACACTCACGATCCGAGATGTGAGTAAAAAAATAACATTTCCAGCTACCTATAGTGGTATGATCAATATGGGTAATCGGACGATTAGCGCATTCAAAGCCAATTTTAAGATCAATAGATTTGATTACAAATTGACGTGGGATGATACTTTGGATACAGGCAGCCTCGTAGTGGGTGAGGACGTAAATGTTCAGCTGAATTTAGAACTCGTAAAGATTTAACGAGTAAATTAATTATATAAATGGGAAGAGGTTTTCGAAAGGAGACCTCTTTTTTTGATGCGATTTAGATCCATCTGCCGCAGATATAACTATTCTTTTTTCCTGTCAATTTTTTCCATAATATTGACGGGCGTTACAAAAAACAACGGCATAGCGTCGGTTGGTCTGTAGCGCAACAACAACCAAAATATGAGTCAGACAGATACAGATCAGTTTAGTAGTCGATGGGGAATCATTTTAGCGTCGCTAGGAATGGCCATTGGTGCGGGCAACCTTTGGCGCTTCCCCAGATTAGCTGGGCAATACGGCGGCACCTTCATCCTCTTATGGATTTTATTTTTGTTTATCTGGTCGATACCACTGCTTTTGGCAGAATTCGCCATTGGCAAGAAATTTAAAAAAGGAGTGATAGGCTCTTACGCCCAGCTGGCAGGCAAAAAGTATACGTGGATGGGTTTTTTCATTACCATCTGTACTTTGGGGATTGCTTTTTATTACTCAATCGTGACTGCGTGGGCTTTGCGCTATTTTGGATTTTCACTTGCTAATTTATTTTCAAGTCAATCGCTCAGTGAAAAACTCGTAGAGAATCCAGAGTATCTCAATCAGTTTTGGACCTCCATTTCTAATGCCAACTGGATCACTGTAGGGTTATATATCATGAATATATTCCTTGGTGTATTTGTACTATCTAAAGGCATACAAAAAGGTCTGGAAAAAGCCAATCGTATATTGATTCCCAGCTTGTTCGTTCTATTGCTGATCATAGCTGCGCTGGCGCTCAATATGGATAATGGCATTCGAGGATTGGAGTACATGTTTTCTATCCATTGGGCGGATTTTTCTAATGCTAAAATCTGGATAGAGGCCTTGACCCAATCGGCCTGGTCTACAGGTGCAGGCTGGGGACTGATGATGACCATATCCTCATACTCTAGAAAAAATGAAGAGATCACCCTCAATACTTTTATTAGTGCTTTTGGAAACAATACCGCTTCGCTAGTAGCAGGCATGGCGATACTGCCCGCAGTATTTGCGCTGGCACCGTCTTACGAAGGGGCTGTGTCTTATCTGCAGTCTGGCAATCAGGCCTTGACATTCACGATTATACCCAAATTGTTTGCGACGTTCCAAGGTGGAGATATCTTGTCGTTGATCTTTTTTGCGGCGTTGTTTTTGGCTGCTTTTAGTTCGCTGTTACCCATGATAGAACTCTTTGCCAGAAACATGAATGACTTAGGGTTTACCCGAAAAAAAGCTATGACGCGAGTGGTCATTTTCTTTATCATTTTTGGATTTCCTTCTGCCTATTCTTTGGATTTTTTTTCCAATCAAGATTGGGTGTGGGGGGTAGGGTTGATCGTTACGGGGTTGTTTATCCTGTTTGCGGTAGTGAAAGCTGGCGCTAAAAAATTTAAAGAAGAGCTGATGGATGAAAATTCAGATTTTAAAGTCTCTACACGTTATTTTGTGATTTGTATGAGTGGCAATATGGTCTTGGCTATATTTCTAATCTACTGGTGGCTATCGCAAGGTTATAGTGCTTATCCGTGGTTTGATGCGGATGGCCATTGGAATGTATTCGATGTATATAGTAATGCAACCACTTTGACGCAATGGGCCGCGGTGATGCTTGTTGGGATAGTGATGAATAAATTTTTGTACAACAAATTCGCAGCAAAAAAATGAGTGCTTCAGCAATTTTTGGAATGATCTTGATTTTAAGTATAGTGATCGGCGGGTTTGTATATTTCCTGTCTATGGCTATTCGCAATGAATCTAAGAAAAAAGAAGATTCGTAATTTTTAGTGTCCTACATCTTTGTGTTTTAAAGCCCGAATGAAGAATTTCGAGCTTCCAATTTTCAATTTCAAAAAACAAGTCCATGGAGAAGATCGATTCACTCAATCAGGTTGCCGAATTTCATAAAACATTCAAACACCCCATAGTGGATACACCAGCGATACCTGATGCTAAGCGTTGTGCCCTTCGGGTAGAGTTGATCTCTGAGGAATTGAAAGAGTTACAGGAAGCCATCGAAAACAACGACTTGGTGGAAGTAGCCGATGCCTTGTGTGATATTCAGTACGTACTGTCAGGGGCGGTACTAGAGTTTGGACTAGGTAGTAAGTTCGTGGAGCTATTCAACGAAGTGCAGCGCTCCAATATGAGCAAAGCCTGTAAAACCATGGCAGAAGCGGAAGCAACTGTGAAGCATTACAAAGAAAACAAAGGCACCGATAGCTACATCAAAGAAGCGGATGGATTGTATCTCGTATACCGCAAGGAAGATGACAAGACCTTGAAATCTGTGGATTACTCACCAGCAGACTTGAAGGGGATATTGGGGGAATAAAAGTTCATCTATTTCCTTTTCATCACCTCTTCATACACCTCATACACCTGATGGGTGATGTGTTCCCATTCGTAGGCTTTGGCCTCAGCGATACCCCAGTCCGACATTTCCTTTCGGATATCTTCGTGTAGATATAGCTTTTCTATTTTGTCGGTCAGGGCTTGTAGGTCTCTAGGTTTGGGGAAGTACTCGTCCCATGGCGATTTGATTACGTTGAGATATCCTTCATTACCAAACCCGGCCACTGGCGTGCCACAGGCCATGGCTTCTAATAGTACAATACCGAAACTCTCTCCATAGATGGCTGTCGCCAAAAGTACATCTGCCGTGCGAATCAAGTTGGCTTTGATCTCTTCGTCGATAAAACCCAAAAAGATCACATCGTCCAAGTTGTTGTCTTTCACAAAATCCAGAGCCTCTTGTTTTTGTTCGCCGTCTCCTGCGATCAACAAGCGGATGTCGGGGTATTTGGCCTTCAGTGTTCTAAAGGCTTTGAGTGTGTAAAATAGCCCTTTTCGTTCTTCGAATCTGCCTAAAAACAGTAGATTGAATTTACCATCCTTGTACTCAGCCAAGGGCTCGAATGAGGTGTTGAACTGCTCAGGGTTGATCCCATTGGGGATGATGGTGGGATCTTTGGATAGGAAAGATTTCACGTACTTGGATTGCGATTCAGATACCGAAATCATATGATCGGCCACTTTCCATACTAGGCTTGCCGCCAAAGGCATCAGAATAGGGCCTACGAATTTCTGCATCAAAAAAGTGTCTGCAGGGGTGTCGTGAAACGTGCCCACATGTTTGGCTTTGGAGTAGTACCGCACCTGATAGGTCATAAATGGTGTCCATCCATTGTGAAAATGGAGAAGATCAAATTGCTCCTCGGCTAAATACTTTTTTAGTTCTTCTACTTCTTCGCCTTTAGCGATGTTGATGTCGATCTCAGTACCACCCCATAGATTGGTGCTGCGGCCTTTGCCGATGAGTTTTACGTTTGGATCCGTGATGGATTCTGCATTTACGTTTGGGGCTATAATCTTAACCTCGTGCCCCATTTTTCTTAAATAAATAGCTAGGTTTTCGATATGGGCTTTTACACCACCTGGTCTGGACCAGTCGTACGGACATACTTGAGCTATCTTCATAGAAAGGGATACTTGATTAAAGACGCAAAAAAACAATATTTTGAAGAGTGTCAAGCATTACTTGTCATTTTTTAGCAATACTGGATGTGTAGCCTTCGGTAATTGCGCTTTTCAACTAATTTTGCTGTTTTCTTTTTCTAACCCATCAAAAATAAAATGACAGGACAGGTATTGGTAGACTCAGAGGCGTTTAAGATTCGCTTTGAGGCATTAGCCGCTAAGGCGCAAAAAAGTATATACATCCAAGCCATGTCTTTTGAAGGAGATACCGTGGGTGAGTGGCTCATAGATACCCTGGTGGCTTCTCCCGCAAAGGATATTCAGTTGTGCCTCGATTCTTATTCTAAGTTTGTGATCAATGACCGTTTTATCTATAGTCTGGGCTATTTCAAAGATGAAGCATTTCGGGAGGAGGTGAAAAACACAGCGGCTATCATCGCCAAGGCAAGGGCGCACGGTATCCAGGTGAAATACACCAATCCATTAGGCTTTTTGTTTTTGAAATACCCACACCGCAACCATAAAAAAATGGTAGTGATCGACGAAGAGGTTTCCTTTATTGGTGGGCTCAACTTCTGCGAGCACAATTTTGAATGGCACGACATGATGGTGGAGATGCATAGTGTGGACATGGTGAAGTCGCTGTCCAACGACTTTCACCGCTCAGTTGCTGAAGACGATCAATCCACGGTAGACGAATTAGGAGATACCAAAATGTACTACCTCGATGGCTACAGAAGCAAAGAGATTTATAAAGAAGTCTTTCGTCATATCGACGAAGCGAAGACGTCCATTCAGATTTTTTCTCCCTATGTTTCAGATCCGCTACTCAGCTACGCAAGAAATCATAAGCAAGATGGTGTGCAGTTGGATATTGTGTCGCCAGGGATCAATAACAAGAATATATTCAAAGCCATTCTGACCAATGAATTGATGAAAGGGTATTTCAATTTCTATGAATATCAGGGTAGAATGTCGCACCTTAAAGCCATTTTGATCGATGGTAAGCAGCTGATTTGTGGAAGTAGCAATTTTGACTTTATCAGCTATTATTTTGAAGAAGAAGTAGTGATGATTACAACTAATCAGGAAATAGTACAAGATTTTATCAGCAAAATATCAAAGCCAGACCTTGCAAACAGTATTTTGAAAAAAAGTTTGGGGGATAAACGGAGCATCGTTGTCCCACTATTGTTCGCTGGCATCAGTAGGCTTTGTCATCTAGTGGCGACAGTTATCAATTTGAAATATATCTTTCAAAAGTCATCACACTAGGACGAAAGCTTGAAGTGCAATATTTAGTTTAAATTTGCAGCCGCATAAGAGCTAGCGTTCGATTGACCAAAATTGAAACAATAATACGCATCGCATGTTACGTAGCATAAGAAATCACTTCCATAATCATAATGAAGAAGTAAAGGCCACCATCAAATTGATGGATATCGAAGAAAGATTTGATATGGCATTTAGCCGGTTCTTTGGATTGTATTTTGCTAAAATGGGCAAATTCTTTAATATGACGCCTACTCAGGTATCCATTATTAGTTTAATTATTGGTGTGGCTGGCGGTTATATGCTCTTTTATCAAGACAGTTGGGTGATTACGGTTTGGGCCTCAGTGCTCATTACACTCGCAGGTGTACTGGATAGCGCAGATGGTCAGTTGGCAAGAATGACTGGTCAATCTACGGAATTGGGGAGGTTTATAGATGGTTTTATTGATAGTGCGATATTTATCGCTTGTTACTTGTCTGCTTGTGCATACTATGTGCAAGGGGAGATGGGATGGTCGATCTTTTTATTAGCGATTCCTGCGGGAATGGTATCGCATATCTTTGCTTCTCAGGTGTATGATTTTTATAAGAGCGAATTTCTTTACTACATAGCAGGATCTGAAGGATCCAAAGTAAAAAAAGTGGAAGAGCTAACAAGTACAGCTGAAGAGACTGGGTTTTGGGATAAGTTTTTTCGAGCGATAGAAATCGATTATACCAAGAGACAATGGATGCTAGTGACTCGTACGGAGGAAATGAGAGACGTCTACGAAGAAGTGGCATTCAACGACGATACCCGAGAGCAGTTTGTAGAAAGATATAGAGCTACTTTCCATCCAATTATGTTTTGGTGGGCGCTCGTAGGAGGTACAAATACACACCGTACCTTGATCATGCTATTTAGTGTTATGGGGAGGTTCGATTTGTATTTAATTGTGTGTTTGATCAAATTGATTCCTATTGCCATAGTGATGCTAGCGCAAAAATTCCTAGATGAAGACTTCTTGAAACAACTGAAATACCAGTTTGTAACTCAGAAATCTGCCTAATTTCATTATCTATTCGGTAATATATCGTTGATAATTCGCTAACATTGCGCTCCTTATCAACTGATTACAATCTTTATATGGTCTGTGTAATACTCGCCGCTGGCAAAAATCTACGTTTGAATTTGGGACTACCGAAATCTGCTTTGACAGTAGGAGGGCAAAGCCTAATGGAACGTCACATTGACCAATTTCAAAAGATAGGTGTTACAGATTTTGCGGTAATTACTGGTTTTCATAGACCAGCTTTAGAAGAAATTTGTGACGATATTCGCTCAAAGTATAACGCGAACATTACGACGATATACAACGACAAATACGAGTTGGAAAACGGCTATTCGTTGTATGCAGCCAAAGATTGGGTGCGAGAGCTGGGAGAAGAAGAATTTTTCTTTACGATGGCTGATCATTATTACGAGGAGGCGTTTCTTGAAGATCTCAAAGGCAAGTTAATTTTTGATCAGGGGGCTTATTTGAAGCTGGCTGTGGATGTGCCTGGTGAGCACAATGGACACATTGACCTCGAAGATGTGACTAAGGTTGATGCCGATGACTACATTAGCCGTATAGGCAAAGAGATAGAAGGCTACAATTATTATGATACAGGTTTGTTCTATGTGAAGAAAAATGTATTTGATGTATTGGACCACATTGCCACTAATCAAAAGTTGTCTATTTCTAATTTGGTGACTCATTTGGCGGCTGAGAAAAAAGCTCGGGTGATCGAAGTGGTTGGCTACTACTGGAACGATATCGATACGCCAGAGGACTTTAAAAGTTCACAAGATCACTTGGCGTTGAGGGCTGCGAAATAAATTAAAACTCAAGGGTTAGTTGCCAGCCTTTGTCTTCCTTATCTTCTGTATTCAAATTAGACAACCCTAACCCAAGTAGGCGAATGGGGCGATTCATTAAGTCTTTGTCTTTTGTGATTTCGAGCCAAATGGGAGCGTACTCTTCATGTTTTCCAAGCCATTGTTGGATGGTTTTGCTACGAGTTACTTGTTCAAAATCGGCATATTTGATTTTGATATTTACCGTTTTTCCTAAGATGGAATTAGTCGAAAGGCGTTTTTCCAGTTCGTGAGATAATACATGCAATTCGGTATGCACTTCAGCGATGTCTGTTAGGTCGTGATCGTAGGTGTTTTCAATACTCACAGATTTTCGAATACGGTTAGGGTTTACAGGTCTGTTGTCTATCCCTCTACAGATATTGAAATAGTAGGCACCACTTTTCCCAAAATTTTTGGTAAGAAACCCAAGTGATTTGCGTTTGAGATCAAGTCCATTGTGAATACCCATACGTTTCATTTTTTCAGTAGTCACTTTGCCCACTCCAAAAAAATCTTTGATATTGAGTGTTTCAATAAAAGCTACGGCCTCTTCAGGTTTGATTAGTTTCATGCCGTTGGGTTTGTTTATATCGGAGGCGGTTTTAGCTAGAAATTTATTGATTGAAATACCCGCTGAGCAGGTAAGCTGAGTCGCATCGAAAATTTTTTGTCGGATTTCTTGGGCAATTAGTGTGGCAGAAGGTAGACCTAGTTTGTTGTTGGTCACGTCGAGGTAAGCTTCGTCTAATGAAAGGGGTTCTACCAAATCTGTATAGTTCAGAAAGATACTTCGAATCACCTGAGAAACTTCTTTGTATACATCAAATCTTGGTTTGACGAAAGTCAATTGAGGGCATTTTCGGTAGGCGATTACAGATGGCATTGCAGATCGCACACCATACTTTCGGGCTTCATAAGATGCCGCAGCCACTACTCCTCTCGATCGGCTGCCACCCACGGCTACAGGTTTGCCTCTGAGTTCGGGGTGATCCCTCTGCTCTACCGAGGCATAAAAGGCATCCATATCGATGTGTATGATTTTCCGTATGGCTAAATTGTCAGACAATCTTGATTTGGCTTTATATTATCATTTATTAATGTGAAATTTGCTCCACTCACTACCGATAGTAATACGAATATAGAGGTCGATGAATAAGTCTAAAAAGATATTTTTTGTGGCAGTATTTTTGTTTTTGATGCTTTTGTTGTGGATAGTGGTCGATTTTGCCAAACACACCAAGTTTCGTGGCGCTACAAATATGATTAATATTATTCAGGTACTTTGAACACTCCATTTTCTTATATCAGCAGGCCAGCATGAAAAAACTCGATAAACTTCTTCTCAAATCCTTTATCGGGCCATTTGTGATCACCTTTCTCGTAGCAGTATTTATCCTATTGCTAGTCTATATGATGAAATACTTCGACGATTTCATTGGTAAGAATTTAGGTTTTATGGTTTTGGGGGAGTTGATGGGATATTTCAGTATCAATCAAATGCCCATGGCTTTGCCGTTGGCCGTGCTGATTTCATCTCTGATGACTTATGGTAAATTAGGCGAGCATTTTGAACTCACAGCAATCAAAGGGTCGGGTATCTCTTTGCTGCGGATCATTTTGCCCACTTTTGTGTTTTGCGTCCTATTGGCCATTGGTGCATTCTTGCTCAATAACTATATTGTGCCTAAGGCCAACCTACGAGCATTTAGCTTACTATATGATATCAAGCAAACCAAGCCATCGATGGACTTGCGCGAAGGTCAGTTTTATAATGGGATTCCTAAATACAGTATTAAAATTGAAAAAAAATACCCTGATGGTATCTCTATCAAGAATATTGTGATTTATGATCACACAGAGGGAGATGGAAACAAACGCGTGATTATAGCAGATTCTTGTCGAATGTATTCTTTCATGGGAGATCGTTATCTCAAAATGGATTTGTATAATGGCAATCATTATATAGAAGAGGAAGAAAAGTCAGGAAGAAAAAATAAGGATGAAGTGGCTCAGTTTGTCAGAACTAAATTTGCTAATATGGATTTGGTATTTAGTTTGGCCTCGTTCGATTTGAATGATACCGACGAAAGTCTATTTGCAGACAATAGGTATATGAAAGGGATCAAGGAACTCAATAGCAGTATCGACTCTATGAGCCATTCGATGATGGATTCGAAATACAAAGTATATGGCAGTGTGGCTGGAGCTTATCGATTGCATATGGCAGGTTATTTAGAACCACCCATGGGTTTGGTTGAGAAAAAACATGAAGTAGATTCGATAAGAGAGGCAAAGAAAGTGTTGCAGGATTCGTTGAAACGAATGGAGGAATTGGCTCTTGTGGCGGATTCGCTAGAGCAGCTAGGGGAGGCGAAAATTGATTCTTCGGCTAAGAAAAAAGCAAAACGGAAAACCTATCAAAAACCTGGCCTTGTAACGAGCAAAGGTGTGGTTAAGTCAAAGAGCAATCCATTGGCTGTCAAGAAGAAGAAAAAAGTAAAGTTTGATAGTCTTTACATTTCTAGTGATTCGCTGATTGCGGTGGTGAAATTGAAAATGGATAGTGTATACCAAGAGCAAGGAGTAAGAGACCAAGTGCTGTCTCGGGCTGTAGGCAATGCGCGAAACATCAAGTCCACGCTCAATAGTACAGTGCTCAGAATGAAGAGCCTAAAAACCTCTTTGGATTCTCACGTAGTAGAGAAATATAAAAAGTATGCGCAGGCATTTTCATGTATCGTGATGTTTTTGATAGGAGCGCCATTGGGTGCTATTATCAAAAGAGGAGGGCTGGGTTTTCCGGTGATTATCTCCATTTTCTTCTTTATTATCTTTTATGTACTGACTAGTGTAGGCGATAAGTGGGCAAAAAGTGGTGTGGTAGATGGGTTTTATGCGGCTTGGATGGCCAATTTTGTGCTGTTTCCAGTTGGGGTATTTTTCCTGAAGCAGGCGCGTAAGGATGCCAAGATTTTTGATGCAGACTTTTACAGTGTTTGGATAGATAAAATTAAAAACTGGTGGGTCGCAAGGGTAAACAAAAAGCAATAGTCTAGAGCTTTGTTTTTAATGAATTGTATGCCTATTTTTGCCGTTCGAAAAAATATATAATTAAACTTTTTACTAAGCATGTATTTAGCAACAGATAAGAAAGAGGAAGTCTTCGAAAATCATGGTCGGTTAAAGTCTAAGAAGGATACAGGTTCTGCGGAATCTCAAATCGCTCTCTTTACTTACCGAATTAATCACTTGACTGCTCATTTAAAAGGGCATAAAAAAGATCACTCAACGAGATTGGGTCTTTTGAAATTGGTAGGAAAGAGAAGAAGTCTTCTCGATTACCTATACAAAAAAGATATCGAGAGATATAGAGCGATTATCGCTGAATTAGGATTAAGAAAATAAAAATATGCGCAAAAGGAAGTCTCTCACGGGCTTCCTTTTTTGTTCTTTCTCACTCGTTAATTTCAAATTTTGACATTACTCACACTCAATTTTATTAGTCAAAATTTAAAAAATTACTTATGTCATTAAACGTAGTAACTAAAACCATCAAGTTAAAAGATGGTAGAGAGATTACTATAGAAACCGGAAAATTGGCCAAGCAGGCTGATGGTTCTGTAGTAGTTAAAATGGGTAAAACCATGTTATTGGCCACAGTAGTGTCAAACAAAGACGCTCGTGAAGGAGTGGATTTCCTTCCTATGTCTGTTGATTATCAGGAAAAATTCGCAGCCGCGGGAAAAATCCCTGGAGGATTTTTGAAAAGAGAAGGTAGACTATCTGACAACGAAGTATTGGTTTGTCGATTAGTAGACAGAGCATTGAGACCTTTGTTTCCTAGCGATTACCATGCAGAGACTCAAGTTCAGATTTCTCTAATTTCATTAGGCGAAGATGATCTTCCAGATGCACTTGCTGCTTTGGCTGCTTCAGCTGCTATCGCAGTGTCGGACATTCCTTTCGGAGGTCCTATCGCAGAAGTGAGGGTTGCTCATAAAGACGGTCAATTCTTAATCAATCCTACCAAAACTCAATTGGAAGGGTCTGATTTGGATATGATCATTGCTGGTACCAAAGATGATATCATGATGGTAGAAGGCGAAATGTTGGAAGTGTCTGAAGATATCATGATTGCTGCTATCAAAGAAGCACATACCGCTATTATCGATATGTGTAATACTCAGATCGAATTGACTGAAGCAGTTGGAAAAACTGAGAAAAGAGAATACTGCCACGAAGAAGCACCTGATGAAGAATTGAGAGCAGACATCAAGGCGAAAACTTTTGACGCTGTGTACGCAGTAGCAAAAGAAGGTAATCCAAACAAAAACATCCGTAAGGAGAAATTTGCAGCGATTATCGAAGAATATAAAGCGGCATTGCCTGAGTTGCCAGAAGGTGAATCATACAATGAAGCTCTAATTGCTACCTACTATCACGATGTAGAAAAAGAAGCAATCAGACAATGTGTCTTGGATACAAGAAAAAGATTGGACGGACGTGCTTTAGACGAAATTAGACCTATCTGGTCTGAGGTTGACTATTTGCCATCTGCTCACGGATCAGCCATATTTACTAGAGGTGAAACCCAATCGTTGACTAGTGTAACACTAGGAACCAAGCTTGACGAACAAATGGTAGACGGTGCTGTGCACTCAGGGTACAACAAGTTCTTCTTGCACTACAACTTCCCTGCATTCTCTACTGGAGAAGCAAGACCCAACAGAGGTCCGGGACGTAGAGAAGTAGGGCATGGTAACTTGGCATGGAGAGCGATCAAACCGATGCTCCCAGCTAATGATGAAAACCCTTATACCATTCGTGTAGTGTCTGATATTTTGGAATCAAACGGTTCGTCTTCTATGGCAACTGTATGTGCTGGTTCGCTAGCCTTGATGGATGCGGGTATTCCGTTGAAATCTCCAGTTTCAGGTATCGCTATGGGTATGATCTCAGATCCTGAAACAGGAAAATATGCGATCTTGTCTGACATCTTGGGAGACGAAGATCATTTGGGAGACATGGACTTCAAAGTAACTGGAAACGACAATGGTATCACTGCTTGTCAGATGGATATCAAAGTAGACGGGTTGTCTTACGAAGTATTGGCTGAGGCATTGATGCAGGCTAATGCAGGTAGAGCTCACATCCTTGGGGAAATGAGAAAGACCATGACTGAGTCTAGAGCGGATATGAAATCTCATGCACCAAGGTCTACGATGATCAGAATTGAAAAAGAAATGATCGGGCCATTAATCGGACCAGGAGGTAAAATTATTCAGGAGATTCAGAAAGAGTCTGGCGCAACAGTGACAGTAACTGAAGATGATAAAAACGGTATCGTAAACGTCTTTACTGCTGATGGAGATGCCATGAAAGAAGCACTAAGAAGAATCAATAACATCGTGGCTACGCCAGATGTAGGAGAGACTTACGAAGGCAAAGTAAAGTCGATCATGCCATTTGGTGCATTCATCGAATTCATGCCAGGCAAAGACGGTTTGCTACACATCTCTGAGATCAAATGGGAGAGAGTAGAAAACATGGATGGTGTGCTAGAAGTAGGCGAAGAGATCAAAGTGAAATTGATCGAAATCGACAAGAAAACGGGTAAGTTTAGATTGTCTAGAAAAGCACTTTTGCCAAAACCGGAGAAAGCAGAAGGGTAATAATCCCTTTTTAAAATTATAAATAAAAACCACGCCCTTGAGCGTGGTTTTTTTGCTTTAGAAAGAGCGAGAGAAAACATGACCTTCTTGAGCATAGAACAGGGTGCGTGAAAAGGCCTCTGATTAATAGAAAGGAAGAGCTATTCGGTTGTAGATAAATATTATCTATCCAACGTAAACTTTTTTTGATATCAAATGTTTTATAGTGGATTAGCTTCATGCTAAATTGCAAAATCATTTTTAAGTAGAAGGATTGAAATAATGACTCAAGAAAACGTAAAAGTATTGATTATAGGCTCTGGACCTGCGGGGTATACAGCTGCTATATATGCCTCTAGGGCAGGATTGAAGCCAGTATTGTACACGGGCGGAGAGCCAGGTGGACAGCTGACTACCACCAATGATGTGGAAAACTTTCCGGGTTATCCTGAAGGAGTGAACGGTCCTCAGATGATGACAGATTTGCAAAAGCAAGCAGAAAGATTCGAAACTGACATCCGTTTTGGAATGGCTACTTCGGTTGATTTTTCTGGTTATCCTCACAAAGTAATTGTAGATGAAAAACACGAGATCACAGCAGAGGCCGTTATTATTTCTACAGGTGCAAGTGCCAAGTACTTGGGACTTGATTCTGAAAAGAGGTTATTAAACTTAGGTGTATCTGCTTGTGCGGTATGTGATGGGTTCTTTTATAGAGGCAAAGATGTAGCTGTAGTAGGAGGTGGAGACACCGCAGCAGAAGAAGCTACTTATTTAGCAAACATCTGTCCTAAGGTTTATCTTTTGGTAAGAAGAGACGAGATGCGTGCTTCGAAAATCATGCAACAACGAGTGCTCAATACGCCAAACATCGAGGTGCTTTGGAATACGTCTACAGAAGAGGTGCTGGGCGAAGAAGAAGTGGAAGCGATGAGAGTAGTAGACACAGTGACTGGAGAAAAAAGAGATATTCCGATCAAAGGATTCTTTGTAGCCATTGGTCACAAACCAAATACAGATATCTTTAAGGATTATTTAGAAAGAGACGAAGCGGGCTATTTGATAGTAGAACCAGGTACATCAAAGACCAAAGTAGAAGGTGTGTTTGTGACTGGAGATGCTGCAGACCGTGTATATCGTCAGGCAGTCACTGCTGCTGGTACTGGTTGTATGGGTGCCTTGGATGCTGAGAGGTTTTTGGCAGCCAAAGAATTTGAGAATGTTGAATTGTAGAGTTACATGTTAAGAATTATACTAATCCTATCGATACTATCGGTAGGCATAGTCACAGAATCCTTCAGCCAAACCAAGCTGAAGGATTTTTTTAAGTTTAAAAATAAAGAGATTGTAGCGATTAATCCTGAAGACACGATTGTTCAGATTGATGAGTCTTTTTTTGAAATAGCAGATGCCTACTGGGACAGTCTAGCTATGGAAGAAGCGCAAGAAATTTCGCTTCAGCGCGAATTGAGTATCGTGCACGAAGATACTGCTGAGATTATATTGGCTTACGAAATTCCCATACAGGTCACTGAGCAGTTGATGATCGACTCGGTATGGGTAACACTTAGAGATTATTATAGCTTGTGGAGTACTACCAAAATCAACCCCTACGAAATTGATGGCGAAAAATTTGCCGATACACTAGCTTTATCGCTTACCTTCAATAATCCTTCTTTAGATTGGTCTCTGCCCATTCCCAATACAGAAGTGACCTCTCCATTTGGTTTAAGGCGTTGGCGTTGGCATTATGGTGATGATTTGAGACTCCGCACGGGTGACTCTGTGAGAGTTGCTTTCGATGGCATTGTTCGATTAGCTCGGTACGACCGCTATGGTTATGGTAATTATATTTTGGTTAGACATTATAATGGACTAGAGACGCTCTATGGGCATCTAAGCAAAAGACTGCTAGAGCCTGGAGATGTGGTGAAAGCAGGTGATGTGATCGGCTTGGGTGGTAGCACAGGTAGAAGTAGTGGTCCTCATTTGCATTTTGAGATTCGCTATGCAGGCAATGCTATTGATCCTAAAGAAGTTTTTGATTTTGATAATGATACCATTCGCACGACGACCATGATCGTGACGCCAGAGACCTTTTCTTACCTCACAGAAGCACGAAAAATCCGTTATCATCGTGTTCGCAGCGGAGATACACTTAGTCATATCAGTTATCGTTATGGCGTATCTATTAATACCATTTGCCGTTTGAATGGCATTAGAAGAAGTACTATCTTGAGGGTAGGCCAGCGCTTACGTATTACCTAATTGAGACTATGAAACTAGATGTCCTTGTATTTGCTGCCCATCCAGACGATGCCGAATTGTCTTGCGGAGGCACTATTCTTTCCCTTATTGCTCAAAGTAAAAAGGTGGGTATTGTAGACTTTACTCGGGGAGAAATGGGAACAAGAGGTACGCCTGAAATCAGAGACAAAGAGGCTGCTGCGTCGAGTAAGATACTAGGACTTGCTGTTCGAGATAATTTGAGATTCCAAGATGTGTTTTTCAAAAATGATGATGCGCATGTGCTCGAAGTGGTAAAAAAAATCAGACAATACCAGCCAGAGGTGATTTTGGCGAATGCGCTTGCAGATCGGCACCCCGATCATGCTAAAGCAGCTCAAGTAGTGAAAAAGGCCATATTTCTAGCGGGTTTGAAAAATTTAAAATCGGAATGGGGTGGCAAAGCACAGGAAAATTGGTACATCAAGAATCTTTACCACTACATCCAGACCGACTTCATGAAGCCTGATTTTGTAGTAGACGTATCTGATCACTGGGCTACTCGCATGGAGGCGGTACGAGCCTTCAAGTCTCAGTTTTTCGATCCCAATGGCGAATCTTCTAATACACTGATTTCTACACCTGAATTTATGGAGCTTATAGAAGCCAGAGGTCGTGAGTTGGGTCTGTCTATTCGTGTGAAATATGGTGAAGGATTTGTGTCTGACAGAGCACTTGGTGTCTCTGATTTGACTTCCTTGCTCTGAGGTTGAATCTCAATCACGTTGAATGGCTTGGGACTAAATGAAATAATAAATACGCCCAAAGCAATCCATCCTAATGCTTTTCTGTTTATATCCAATGGTTGATCGATCAACACAGGTGGGTGATAAATCCCTAACACACGCCCCAGAAGGAATGAAAATAGCAACCAACCAGAATACCCTTCTATGGTAGGGTAAAAAAAGTTGACCGTCATTTGCGCAGAAAACACGCCCAAGGCATACATGATTTTGTCTCTGTTTTTGTTGGTGAATTTTGTGAAACACAAAAATAAGAATCCTAAATAAATCAACTCATTGAGCATGCCATCGGATAATCGATGAGGGTTGGCCATGCCTAGTCCTGCATAGAAAAGCAAGCTGATAAATAACACCTGAGAGACTACTTTGTGTTGTTTGTGCCCGATGATTCCATATAAGATATGTCCGCCATCCAGTTGGCCAATAGGTAGGAGATTGAGTGAAGTAAAAAACAAAGCTAGAAACCCTGCAAATAGCAGTGGATAATGAGCCAGTTCGTATTGGTTGGGTACTTGCTTGGGATCAGACACAAACAAGTACTCGAAAAGGCTAAAGAGCAGATTGCCTCCCAAGTAGGTGCTAGAGTATGCTGGCCAAGGTTCGAATGCAGGATACTCCCAGTTTTGAGCAGATCCATGGTCTTTTACGTAGGCTAGAGAATCGCTGGCTCGATCGCTCAGGTAGAATCCGTGATGCTGCTGGAGGTTGTATTCGTAGGAATACACATGATCAGCATAGTCTAGTCCAAAAGCCTCGTAGTCAGGGTGTATTTTGTAGATGCTTTCCCGTTCGGGTAAGTGCGTAAACGCATAGATCAGTACCAACAGCGCTACTGCAAAGCCTGCCAATGGTCCCGCAATGCCTATATCGAAGTATTTTTTTCGACTGTCTATGATGTCCTTGATTTTGATAAATGCCCCCATAGACCCGAGCGATGGAAACCCTGGCATGAAACCCAGCCAAAGCGGGATGTAGAAGGGGAGGGTCACTTTGACTTTGTGATACTGCGCCATGAAATAATGACCGAACTCATGTACGGTGAGTATGAGTAGGAAGGGGATGGAAAACTGTAGACCATCAAGTAATTCTGATGATGTGATGGTATCCTCGCCGTAAAAAAGCGAACGACCAGTCATCCACTCTGCTCCCGATATGGTTGTGACGATCAGTGTCACGATAAACAATCCGATCTGAATGATTTTTACTCTTTGTTCCTTGTCTCTAAACATATGCGGTCAAGTTAAATATATTATCAGGTTCGGTAATGTGTAGGGTATGGATGCCTAGACTGGCAGCAGCTTCTAGGTTGGCGAGTGTGTCGTCTAGAAACAGACACTCATCTGCTCGGTTGTCAGATCTTTTAAGCACCTCTTGGTAAATATCAAGGTCAGGCTTTCTCATGTGGAGTTCGTGAGAAAAATAGACCTCGTCTGCAAAGGCGTGAAGTGATTGCTCCCCAGAGGAAGCTTGAATGATTTGGTTGAATGCTTTTTCGTGGATGCCATTGGTATTGCTCAAGACTAGGACTTTGTAGTCTTTTCGTAAGCTACACATAAAATCGAGGCGAGCTTTGGGTACATTGCCTAGCATGGCATTCCAAGCTTGGTCTATTTGCAGGTCTGAGAGTTGGGTTTTAAACAACTGGTTGATGCCTAGTCGTAAGTCCTGATCAGAGATCAGTCCTTTTTCATGGTCTTGAAATAACCCCGGTTCCCAATAGCGTTGATAGATATCATCTGCAGGCCATCCTGAGAGTAATGCAAGAGCCTCAGGCGTCTTTTTAAAATCCAGATCGATGATTACTCCCCCGAGGTCAAAAATTATTGTTTTGATATTCACCCTTTTTGTTTGTGTAATTTTGAGCAAATATGTAACATTGCACCTCCAAATTCAAGGCAGTCTCTCAGACTATTTTGAAGGGCCTATAACTCAGTTGGTTAGAGTATCTGACTCATAATCAGAAAGTCCCTGGTTCGAGCCCAGGTGGGCCCACATATTACCCCTATATAACAAGTATAGGGGTTTTTTTATGTTTGATGATTAAGTACTTATGTTTAGTCGGTTTCATTGTTGAAGTCAATTAGTTCCTTGTGTTGAAGCTTAATTTCCTTAAAAGCGTCAAATAAACCATCTATCATAGAAGAGTGCTGATTAAATGAAGATCTCAATTCTTGAGCTTTTGAGATGCTCAGAGAATGATTGCTTTGAAGTTTATTAAATCTTTTTTCAAAGCTTTCATTTAATTCCTCTAGTGTTTCAATCATGGATAGGATCTTCTTTCGGTCCACAGGTATTTTAGAATCTTCTGTTTCTTCAAGTAGCGTCTTTGTGTCAATTTTCATATTGTAGACTCTTGATTCTAAATCTCGAAGCTTTTCCGTACATTCAAATACTAATAACCTTAAAGTATTTTTTCTATTAGAAAGGTGTTGGAAAAAAGCCAAGCCCAGAGCTATACATGATATCAGTAATGCAATGATTGAAATATAATCTGAAGTGGTCATGATTTCTGTTAAGTAGATATTACATGATTGATTTTTTTGAATTATACTAGTTTTTAGATACCTACTCAAACTTTCCAATAAAATCCTCCAAGTTGTCGCTGCGGTCTAAGTTTAATTTCTTTCTGAGCCTATACCTTGTCGTGTGTACGCTTTCTATCGAAATACCTAGGAGTTTAGCCATGTCTTTACTCGTGAAGTTCAACTTTATCAATGCACAGATTTTTTGGTCGCCTTGGCTCAGCCCTGGATACACCGAGTTCAATTCTTTATAAAAGCTTTTATTTACCGAAATGAACCTAGACTCAAATTCCTTCCAGTTGTTAGACGAACTGATATCAATGCTTTTGACCAGCTTGGTCAGTTTTTTAGTGTCAGGATTGTCTTTTTGTTCATTGATTTGGTTTTTCAGATCGGTCAATACTTCGTCTCGTTGGATCACCTGTAGGGCAGAGGCTGTTAGTTCCTTATTTTTGACTTCTAGTACCTCCTTGGTCTTGAGTAGTTCAAGCCTCTGTTTTTCTTTCAATAGTTTCTTTTCGGCCTTATATCTTGTTCTGAAGTACCTATACACCAGAAAGATCACGATGATCAGAAAAATAATCGTGCCGTACAGAATCAACGATTGTAAATACCACACTTTATCTTCCTGTTCCAGTCTCGCTAGTTTTTCTTTGTTTAGTTTTTTATCCTGATTTTCTTTTTCTAACCTAAACTCGTCTTTGATTTCTAAAATAAACTTATTGTTTTCGCTTCTGCTACCAAATAGCTGCTCGTTCAACCTCATCGACTCCGTGAGCATCGCATAAGCTTCATTCATTTCGCCCATTTCTACCAGTAGAAGAGAAAGGGCTTCGTAGAGGTCAGGCATCAGATCCATATGGCTTTTGTGATATAAGCCAGAGGCAATAGCACTTTCGAAATAAGATTTGGCCTTGGGTAGATCTCCAAGTGCTTGATAGATCTGTCCCAAAAAGGAATGATATATGACGAAATAGTCGGGATAATTAGCGGTAAAAAACGGTTCCAGCGGGAGTAGTAGTTTTAAGGCCTCCTGGTACTTGCCTTCAATGTAGAGATTGTATCCCAGTTCTGCACTCACAAAAGATCTACTGGTAGGAAGCAATTCTTGTATGTTTTGAACCAACCTACAGCTATCCAGATAGAGTCGCGCGGTTTTATAATCTTTGTTTTTTCTGTACAGTGTGGCTAATGCATAATAGTCTTTGAGTAAAATATGTTTGTTCAAATTCATCTGTTGAATACGAACTTTGTTTATTTTTAAAGACGTAGTAAAGTATTTGATGGCCTGATTGTCTCTCTTATACAAACTATATAGCCAGCCCAGCCCACTATAAACCTTTGCTCTTGCACCGCTGTGATCCATCTGGTCTGCTAAAAACAATGCCTCCCAGTAACTGTCATAGGCAAGGTCAAAATCAGCATTATTAGCGTATAAATCTGAAAGATTTACCAAACAATCGATGGCCTGCAAGGTGTCGGCCGTCTGCATACTCTGAACATAACTGAGTTTGAAAAGTAGGATGGCGCTATCGGCATTTTGAAACATCAATTCAGTTGCTTTTTCTAGGTGCCCGAGAGATGAATTCTCTACCGCCGCTGAGTCTTCTTGACAGAATACTGGACATCCTACCCCTAAACTTGCGATTAAAAATAGTGCAAACTGTCTAGTTTTATAATATTTATTAATCAGAGACTTGAAGTTGTTAAATAATTGATAGTCAGTCATTTTAATATATTAAAATTTGCTATTTGTCTAGTTGATAAAGGCAGGAATATAGTTTTTGTCGTGTTTTGATCTAGTAGCAAAAGAAGGTTTTTTTTCTGATAAAAAACATATTTGGTTGAGCGAATCAGAATACTCCCTACGATCGAGGGCTATTTGAAAAGCAATTCTGAAGCGTTCAATTGAAAGTTTAAATACACAAGCAAAACACTATTTGAATGGAAAAATATTTTACATTATCTAAAAGGTGGATTGTCCTCTTTATGCTCCCATTGTCTAGCATAGTATATGCACAGACTAGCGTGAGTGGAAAAGTGACAGATTCAGATGATGGTTCCGGAATTCCTGGAGCCAATGTGTTGGTGAAAGGTACCACACAGGGTACTATTACAGATTTGGACGGCAACTTCAAACTGGAAGTGTCGGATAGCAATACCACTTTGGTATTCAGCTACATTGGTTATTTATCACAAGAAGCTACTGTAGGAGAACGCTCCGTGATCGATGTACAGTTAATGCCAGACGTACAGCAGCTAGATGAGATTGTTGTGGTAGGGTACGGTACTCAAAAGAAGAAAGAGGTCACAGGTGCAGTAGGTTCAATCAAATCTGAAGAATTACTGAAAAATGCAACTTCGGATATTGGTGATGCCATGCAAGGTCAGATCGCTGGGGTAAATGTTCAAGCCTCTAGTGGAAGACCAGGGTCAAAATCAAATGTACAAATTAGAGGTATTGGCTCTGTAAGTGACGGAGCATTGGGTCCTTTGTATGTAGTAGATGGTGTTCCTTTTCAGAATGACCCAAACATCTCGCCTGAGCAAATCGAATCTATGGAAGTATTGAAGGATGGAGCGGCAGCGGCGATTTACGGTGTGCGTGCATCCAACGGTGTAATTCTGATTACTACCAAAAGAGGTAAAGAGGGTGTCATGCAAGTTGACTTTTCTACCTATGTAGGAGTCCAAGACATCTACTCAGGTACTCCACTCATGAATACGCAACAGCAGCTGTATGTTGAAAAAGTAAAGCTAGCAGCTGTGGGCAGAGAGCCTTTGGTATTGGTGACCAATCCAAACGCAATGGACTATGATACGGATTTTGTAGATGAAGTACAGAATGACAATGCAATCATGCAGAACTACAACATCAACGTATCTGGTGGTCAGGAGAATTTGACATTGAGTTTGAATGCCAACTACTTCGAGCAGGATGGAGTATTGATCAATTCGGGTTACGATCGTTTGACGACTCGCCTCAATGGAGAATATAAGCTTGGTAAATTCAGGGCCTTTGCTTCTATGGCAATGACTCAGCAAAATACAACACAAGAGCCTTGGGCATTATACGAATATGCCATCGTTCAAAAACCATGGCAAAAAGGTTTGAATGACTTGGAATCGCTAGGTACCAACAAAGTGGTAGTGCCCGATGACAACCCCATCCAATATGGGTATTTGTCTCGTCAGCTCAACAACGAAGATACCAGAACAGAGAGAAGCAATAACATGGCTATCAATCTTGAGTATGAGATTATCGACGGGTTGAGTTTTCAGGTCAACGCTGGTAGAAACGAATATTCCTATCAGAGAAAATTCTTCCGTCCTCAGTACCTCGCATATAATAGCGATGGTGACTTGCAGCCAGGAGGGTCTAATCTAGATGCTTTGCTGAATGAAGATTATACATTCACAACTAAAAACACGCTAGAAAACATTTTGAAGTTTCAGAGACAATTCGGGAAACACAATGTAGGTGCTACATTGGTGTTGTCTTATGAAAACTATGAGTATAAGACCACAGGTGTAGGAGTAATTGGACTATTGAGCAACGATACAGATGTATTGAGTGCTGGTGTAGGTGCTTCGGCTCCTACAGGGACACGTAATACTCAAAACATAGCGGGTAAAATGGCTAGAGTACAGTATGGATATGACCAGAGATATCTGTTCTCTGCGAGTATTCGATATGATGGCTCATCGATATTTGGTGAAGAAAACCGATACAACCCATTCTATGGTTTGTCTGCTGGCTGGAACATCAGTGAAGAAGGGTTCTTCAAAAATGCAGGTGGTTTAGGGTTCATTAGCAATATGAAATTGAGAGGTAGCTATGCACAGTTGGGCAACCAGAATGTAGCACCCTATCAGTATGCCGCTAGTATCGAAAGTGGTGTGAACTATCCGTTTGGCGCAGAAGGTAGCGAATACCTTGGTGTAGGATATATCCAGAGAAGATATGCCAATCCATTGATCCAATGGGAAACTACTATTTCTAGAAACATTGGTTTGGATTTGACCATGTTCGATGGCAGATTGAATTTCACAGCAGATGTTTATCGCAATACCAAAGAAGACATGCTTTTATCTGAAAGATTGGCACCTTCTTCTGGTACATGGCAAACTAGAGCGACCAACGTCTACAACTCTAGAACCATCAATGCGGGTAACATGCAGAACCAAGGGATTGAGCTTGCACTTGGCTACAGAAATGAGACGGATTTTGGCCTAGTGTGGAGTGTCAATGGCACATTCACTAAAAACGTAAACGAAGTAACAGATCTCAATGGAGTAGAAGGCATCGCCTATGCGGGCGGTAGACCGATCACATCTAGAGGGGAAAACACAGATTTTACAACCTATTTGTCTGAAGGATACGAAGGCGGCGCATTTTTTCTTTTGAAAAGCGACGGAGTCATCAAGACCGCAGAGCAATTGGCTGATTACAAGTTGATCGATGCCAGTGCACTGATGGGAGACATGATGTACGTAGATCAGTTGACTGTAGATACAGATGGTGATGGTGTTCCTGATGCAGGAGATGGCCAGATCAATGACGATGATCGGATATATGCAGGTTCTGGTCAGCCAGAGTTTGAAGCAGGTCTGATGCTGAACGGAGCATACAAAGGCTTCGACCTTTTTATACAGTTGTATGGTTCGTATGGCGCAGAGATCTACAATGGATCTAAACTGTACGCTTACGGAGCAGCTCGTCACGAAGACATGTACTACGCATGGTCTCCACAAAATCCTGATTCGGATATACCAGCCGCTCGTGTCTCGCAAGAGCACAACAACACGAGAGCAAGGTCAGACTTCTTTCTAGAAGACGGTTCTTACCTCAGAATCCGAAACATCACCTTGGGTTACACAGTGCCTAGAAGTGTGTTCAATAACAAGTTGAACAAATTGAGATTCTATGTGACTGCTCAAAACCTGTTCACATTTACTAAGTATGAAGGCTATGATCCAGAAGTAGGTGGAAATGGTTTGTCTACTCGTGGAGTAGATCAAGGAAACTATCCTGTGACTCGTAAGTTCTTGGCTGGTTTGCAACTTCAGTTTTAATTCTAAAACAGAGAAAGATGAAAAAATATATAATATACATATTAATGATGCCTGTCTTTATGCTTGCAACTAGTTGTAACGAAGACGAGTTTTTGACACAGGTCAATCCTAATTCCATTACTACGGATGTATTTTGGAAAACTAGCGATGATTTCGAAAATGCCCTTTATACCGTATATGGTGCTTTGCAGTTTCCTTCGGTTACAGGGCCACAAGCGGCAAATGAATGGGCACTTGGTGACATAGGAGGTTCTGAAACTTGGATGGGCCCATATGTTTTCAAGAACTTGGCGATGAACGATGCTTCAGACCATGTAAAGAACAAGTGGAACGAACTGTATGTGGGTATTTTCAGAGCCAATCAGGTAATCGAAAACATTCAAAATGCAGAGATAGGGGATAGTGAGAAGACACTCATTGTCGCACAAGCTAGATTTTTGAGAGCATTCTATTATTTCGAATTAGTAAACACCTATGGAGGTGCAGTGGTTCATACAGTAGTGCCTATACTCGACGAGGACTTCAAAAAGCCATTCGAATCTTTAGACGTAGTGAACACCAACGTGATCATTCCTGATTTGGAATTCGCTAAAGCTAACTTGGATGGTGTGGTTTGGACTGGTAATGACGTAGGACGTGCTACTTGGGGAGCAGCTACTGCGCTCTTGGGCAAAGTCTACCTCTATGACAATGACTGGACCAAAGCGGCTACAGAATTCAAGGAAATTATTGATTCTGGTATCTATAGCCTGACGCCTAAATTCATGGACAATTTCACAGATCAAAATGAGTTCAACAAAGAATCGATTTTTGAAGCGGCTTATTCTGCTGTAGCTGGAGACACTGGTGCTAATGGTGCCACTATCGATACCACGCCAAGTGAAATTGGTTCTGAAGCCTATACGCTGGATGCATTCATTGGTCAGTTAAACTCTGGTGGGTACAATTCTGTTTTAGCTTCATACTATCTACATGAGTTGTTTTACAACGACGAAATGGATCCGTCCAATAGTATCAACAACGGCTTCAACGAATCGCAAAGAACACATGCGACACTTTTGACCAAAGAAAGCGACGGAACCTACTACAGCGTGGAAGCCGACGTAATGAAAGGCTTTGGCTATGCACAGTCAGCGTATATCAAGAAAAATACAAACTGGTATCAGTGGGAATTGATCAATACGACCAATGCACGTTCGGGAATCAATAAGAGACTCATCAGATATGCAGATGTATTGTTGATGTATGCAGAAGCAATACTCAATGCTAATGGAGCTGCTGCTACCGCAGAAGCGATCACTTACATAGACATGATCCGTAGCAGAGCAGGTGTGATCACGATTCAGGGCTACCTAGACAACAACTCCAATACTTTCCCTGCGATGAACGTGAGCAAAGTAGTGAATGGTACGTACAATATGGTGGCGCCTTCTGCTGACAACTTGCTTACCCACATCAGAATGGTGGAAAGACCGCTAGAGCTATGTTTCGAAGGACACAGATGGAGAGATCTCAGAAGATGGGGGATCACCAAAACGGTACTTACCGATCGTCTAGCCGATGAACAATGGTTTTTGGCCAACTGGGATGCCATTAGAAATACACCTCCTTTCTACTTTGTAGACGAAGCGCAGCGCGTAAGAACGGATTATGCTGTATGTGCCAATAGCTATAGCCCTGCAACACATGACTACTTCCCATTACCTACAGATGAGGTGCAGGTCAATTCAGGGTTGAGTAATTAATCATTAAAAACAGAAAGAGATGAAAAATATTCTAAAAAATATAATGGCAGCAACCTTATTGATATGGGTTGTAAGCGCATGTGACGACGAATATGAAGCACCAAATGCTGGAGCTAAGCATAGCGTGGTCTACAGTGCGGAGCAAAGCACAGGGAATCAAGTTCAGGTATATGGAACTATTTCTTTTGGCGATGCTTCGGCAGGTATCCTTTCACGTGAGTGGAGTGTGGAAGAGGGAGTTGGATATATTATTTCTGACGATAGCGCCTCTACTTCTGATATGAGCAACATCAAAGTGATCTTCACTGAAGGAGGCACGCAAGAAGTAAAGCTGCATCAGGAGTTTGATGGGGATTTCTATGTGGGAACTAACGTGCTCAACTCATCATACGACACCATCATTTCAGTAACCGTTCTTGATTATATTAAAGCAAGTATAAAAGCGAACCTTCTCAATGATGATGGATCGCTTGGGGCTGAGTTGACACTGTCTAATGGAGCTAAAAACCAAGTAACAGCGAGTAAGTCAGTTCGCTTTACATATGTATCTGAGGGAGGACCTCAGCAGCTCGATTGGGCATTCGACGGAGGTACTCCGGCTACAGTCACCTATACTTCTGCTCAGATAGTAGATGGCACAGCCGACAATACTGACGTGCAGTATAAACGGATGGGAACTTACGGCGTGCAGTTTATTGCCTCTAGACCAAGACCATTTGGTGCTGACACAGTGAGTTTCACAGACTTTATCGAAGTGATAGGTTCTACGGAGCCTGTGACCTTAGATGCAGTCACTGAAGCGGACGATGTTATTGCATTAGACTTCAGTAGAGAAATGGATGCTTCTACTATCGTGACAACGGATTTCTCTGTGGTCATTGTAAATGGGGCAACTACAATCAATCCTGTAGTAGCGTCAGCTGCTTTAGACCCTGATCAAGGCAATGTGATCTTGGTGACACTCGAAGATGAAATGCTTTACAACTCTGATGATGTAACAGTCACTTATACACCAGGGGCATTATCTACCTTGGACGGAGTAGCTGCTTCAGCCTTTAGCGAAAAAGTTGATTTCGGTGCGTCAAACGTTTTGGCATTAGGTGGTGGAATGGAAACAGGCAACTGGTCTCAAGTAAATTGGAATGGGCCTGCCATAACGACTCAGGTAGCAGAGATAGTTACGGATTTTTCTCGTACTGGAGATGCCAGCTTGCATTTCAAAGCAGCTGATGGCCAATTTGCAGAAGCCATAAACAATACAGATGCTTTCGCAGCCATAGAAGATGGAAAAACATATCGTTTGTCGTATTGGATATATGTTACCTCAGCTACAGGTACAGGAGCCAATAATCAAGTAGGGCTATTCCTTCCTAACAACTGGGCGGATCAAGCGCAAACAGCTCCTTACACTGTCACCATGAATCAATGGGTATACGTTTCACTTGAATTTTCAGGCAAATCAACATCTACGTATATGTATGCGAGAGTGCTAGATGGAGCGGAGCTCTGGGTGGATGATATCGAACTAGTGGCTATAGAAGCCAGACCATAATTCATACACAATAGAATAATTAAACCCGGGGCGGCACATCATACCGCCTCGAGTTTATCCAAAACTGTGCCTTTACAAGGCACTAGATAGGATTACTCTGATTTTATTTTATCAGCGTTCTCCTTTTTTGATCAAAAAAGTATTCCCCAGTTAGGAAAAATATAACCGTACATCTATGAATGTAATCAGAATCATATCATCCATTTTATTGCTTCTCTGCATAGAAGTGACCTGCCACCACAGCTTGGCTCAAGTAGCTGTAGATGTCAATTTGGATATCAAACATGAAGTAGGTGGCGTTTTTGAATTCGACCGAAACAAGTTTGTGGCCATCCATGCCAACATAGGTGAGCAAGAATGGGACGGCAACAATTTTACCGCTGACCTCAGAGATGATTTCCTCAATGGGTACGACGTGTACCTCGGCCGAGATACTGGCGGCATCACCTGGAACCTCAATGCCAATACCACCGAAGATCCCGCCCGATCTGGATATGCTAACCCAGCAGATATCCAGTCCAACGGCACTACTATAAAAAACAACTATGCAATCAAGACCAACTGGCACGGATACGAGCATCGCAATGATCAGATACTAGCCGCTCAGTTGCACCCCTTCTGGCCCGATGGCCAGCAGACCAATAAAGGTTGGGCTTTCTCAGAAGCCGATACCCCCACCGAGCCATTCGGTACCGCTACTGGCGAATACATGGGTCGATTCATTCACGACTCATACGGCACAGGAGGAGCCACAGGCCCCAATAAACCTAAGTATGTAGAAGTCATCAACGAGCCCCTCTGGCACTTGGTAGACTTTGGCAGTGATACCCCTGAGAAAATCTTCAAGTTCCACAATGCCGTAGCGGACGAAATCAGAAAATACGACAGCGACATCCTCATCGGCGGTTTTTGTACCGCTTTTCCAGATCACGAAAAACGTGATTTTGCACAGTGGAATGAGCGATGGAAGCTATTCATGGACCTGGCGGGCGATAAGATGGACTACTGGACCATCCACCTCTATGATTTCCCCGCTATCGGGGGAAAACAAAAGTACCGAAAGGGCAGCAACATGGAGGCCACCTTCGACCTCATGGAGCAGTACAGTTATATGAAATTCGGAACAGTAAAACCTTTTATGGTCTCCGAGTATGGTGCGCAAATGCACGACTACAAGGGCGCCTGGTCCCCTTACAGAGATTGGCTGCACAACAAGTCAGTAAGCGCCATGATGATGCAATTTATGGAGCGTGCCAATATCATTAACAAAACATTGAACTTCTTGCCTGTCAAGGCAGAATGGGGAACCTCTGGCGTAGACAATACCTACGACCACCGACTATTGCGCAAAGAAAACGAGCCAACAGCCTATACAGGACAATGGGTCTACTCTGATATGGTACAAATCTACCAGCTCTGGTCAGAGGTGAATGGCGACAGAGTAGACAGCTATTCGACAGATCAAGATGTGATGGTAGATGCCTATGTAGATGGAGACGCAGCGTACGTCATCCTCACTAATCTAAAGTTCGAAAGTGTAGACATCGACCTCACTTTGATGGGATTCTCTGAGGATAAGTTTCAAAGCGTAGAGATCAAACACCTGCACTTAGATGACCAAGCGGGCGTGCTAGAGGAGTCTACCCAAAATGACCTCCCTGCTTCAGTGAGCTTGGATAGTGAGGCCACCATGATATTGAAGTACATCTTTACTGAAGACCTAACTATCGATCAGTCTTCGGAAGAAATCAAGTACTACGCGACTACCTACATGAAAGAGATCGTGGAAAACCAAGCAGCCACCTTTACGATTGCTGGAGTGACTACTACCGACAAGTATGGTGAGGCAGTGTTGAGGTTAGGTGTAGGAAGAGCTCACGACAAGTCACTAAGACCTACTGTGCTATTCAACAACACGAAAATATCGATACCCATAAATTATAGAGGAGATGATCAGGCACAGAGAGATACATTTTTTGGCGTGCTGGAGATACCAGTGCCCTACGAATTGATCAAGGAATCCAACGAGGTATCTGTCAGCTTTGCTGACGCCGGAGGGCACATCAGTAGCGTAGCCATGCAGGTATTTAACTTTTCTCGCACGGTATCGCGAAGCATCCGAGAAGAGATCCTATCTGTAGACGAAAAAGAAGCGCAGACAGGCCTGAACTTTTATCCTAATCCAGCCACAGACACTATCCATTTAAATTTTGGAGCCCAATGGTTGGGCGGGCATTTGATCATCAGAAGCCTCGACGGAAAAGAGCAACAAAAGAGACTTATTAGTGAGCGAAGTATGACCTACGATCTATCTGATCTAAAGGCAGGTATATACTTCATTACCATCAGTCATCAAGGGGAATTAGTGACCAAGAAAATAGTGATAGAATAGAATGAAAAAAATTATATACATATACTGTGTAGTAGCCATAATGAGCTTGAGCTTCAGTCAAGCGCAAGAAAACACACAAGATTTTAATTTTAACTGGGAGTTTAAACTTAGCCAAGATTCGGTTGCGACCAAAGAACTCATGCTGTCTGGCGGCGACTGGGAGGCTGTGCGCCTGCCACACGATTGGGTGATCAAAGGATCGTTCGACTCTGCCAACTACGACACCGCGCCAGCCACTGGCTACATCTACGGCGGAGGCATTGGCTGGTACAAAAAGAAATTTGATTTAGATCTTTCTGATGCCGAAGAGGCATTCATTCTATTCGATGGAGTGTACAACAACTCAGAAGTCTGGATCAACGGCCAGTATTTGGGATTCCACCCATATGGCTACTCTCCATTCTTCTACGATCTGTCCGAGCACCTCCATGCCGATGGCAAAGCCAATGAGATCGTAGTCAAAGTAGACCATACGCGATATGCAGACAGTCGCTGGTACACCGGAGCTGGCATTTATCGCAACGTCTCCTTGATTGTGAAAAACAAATTGGATGTACCCATTTGGGGCACATTTGTGACCACACCAAAAGTGACCGCAGCATCTGCAGAGGTAGCGGCTCAGATTCAAGTGGCTAACCATTTTGGCAAAACACATAAAGGCACATTGACCACTCAGATTCTTTCGCCTGCTGGCGAAATAGTGGCTACTGCCAGTGTAGATTTTGTACTCAAGGCAGGAGAGGAGCAAACTATCAATCAATCATTTGAGGTGGCCTCACCCGAGCTATGGGATATCTATCAGCCCAACCTGTATCGTGCGGTGACCACCCTTGAATCTAAAAAACTTAGCAGTTCTACTACCACTACTTTTGGTATACGTCAATTCAAATTCGATCCCAATACAGGATTTACTCTCAATGGGACTAATCATAAAATTAAAGGCGTATGTCTCCACCACGATGCAGGCTTAGTAGGCGCTGCAGTGCCCAAGGGGGTGTGGAGAAGGAGATTACAAATCTTAAAAGATGGGGGATGCAATGCCATCCGTATCGCACATAATCCAGGTTCGAACGAATTTTTGGATCTATGCGACGAAATGGGCTTCCTAGTCCAAGATGAGTTTTTTGACGAATGGGACAACCCCAAGGACAAGCGATGGAACCAAAACGAGCGAAGTGTAGATTATGTAACCAGAGGATATGGAGAGCATTTTCAAGAATGGGCAGAAAAGGATCTGAAAGCCGTGATGCTGTCTCACCGAAACCACCCGTCGATCATCCAGTGGAGTATCGGCAATGAGATCGAATGGACTTACCCTAGAAATGCCGACGCCACAGGTTTTTTCAACAACATGGATTGGAGTGGCAACTACTTCTGGTCCGAATCTCCATACAGTCCTGAGAAAATCAAAGAACAGCTAGAGGTATTGCCCAAAGGCAAATACGACATGGGAGAAACAGCTCAAAAACTGTCTGACTGGACCAAAGAAATGGATACGACCAGACCTGTAGTGGCCAACTGCATCTTGCCATCGGCTAGTCATCTTTCGGGAGTGGGCGATGCATTAGATATCATTGGCTATAGCTATAGAAGAGTACTCTACGACTATGGGCACAAAAACTACCCAAACAAAGTCATCATGGGTACCGAAAACCTACCACAGTATCACGAATGGAAAGCGATCATGGATCGTCCTTTTATCTCAGGTACATTTTTATGGACGGGTATCGATTATATGGGTGAAATCAGAAAGCCGTGGCCTACCAAGGGTACGCTGAGCGGAATGCTCGACTTTGCAGGATTCACTAAACCATCTTATCATATGATGAAGACCCTATGGAATAGTGAGCCGCACATTTACTTAGCGACCAAAGAACTGAACAAATCCATCAATAGAATAGATGAGCAAAGTGGTCAACTGGTAGCTAAAAACCCCAAAGCTTGGGAAACAGCCCTCTGGGTATGGCACGATGTAAACAACCACTGGAACTATGTACCAGGTGAGATCGTGAGCGTAGAGTTGTATTCCAATTGCGAATCTATCGAGCTCTTTCTTAACGGCGAGAGTCGAGGCAAGCGCACACTCGACGAGTTCGAAGATCATATTTACAAATGGGGCGTGCCATTCGAAGCAGGAGAGCTCAAAGCCGTAGGCCAGCTCAACGGACAAACCGTGGAGCAAGTGCTTCGCACGGCTTCGCAGCCAGTGGCTATTCAGCTGACTATAGATGAGACTACACTGCAAGCCGACGGATACGATGTTGCCCACGTGGTAGCACAGTTGGTAGACGAAGATGGCCATCCAGTCAAATCTGAGGAGGCCAAAATCACCTTCGATATAGACGGCGACTTGCGCATGCTGGGAGTGGACAATGGATCGGGCACCAGTACGCAAGACTTTTATGCCAATGAGGTAGTTACCAATCAGGGCAAAGCCTTGTTTATCGTACAGTCATTGAAAACCAAAGGAGATGCTACCATCAAAGCATCAGGAAAGGATCTTACATCAGCACAAGTAAAACTAGAAGTTGAATAACCTGTCTAGATATATCGCCCTTGCTTTACTCATAGGATTGTCGTCATGTATTTCCGATAGTTCGTCACATGGCTTGTCAGAGGAGGCACTTGAGCAGCTGCCACAGGAGGTTTATAAGCGCAATGCCATTATGAACAGGTCGCACCTGAGTGCGGCCTCTATTCGTGCCCTGTCCAACAACTACAGCGAAGCTTCCACTTGGTATTTGGAGTTTCGATTGCATGACCTCAAAGGTGATTTGGCCTTTGAGCCAGGCGTAGTACGTAGAGATCCTAGCGACATCATCACGGTCAAGGACACCATGTATGTTTACTACACCAAGTCACTGGGCAAATCACATGGCTTTGGTACTGGAGATCCATCCAACAAAGTATTTCCTTGGGACAAGTCTGATATATGGATGGCTATGTCTGTCGATGGTTGGAATTGGGAAGAGTTGGGTGCGGTCATCAAACGTGGCAATGAAGGAAGCTTCGACGATCGATCGGTTTTCACACCACAAATCTTGGTACATGAAAACAGGTATATTCTGGTGTACCAAACTGTACGATCTCCATATTCTAATCGGGTGAAAAATCAAGTGGCCATGGCTTGGTCGGATCACCCCAGAGGCCCCTTCAATAAGCTCACGGAGCCTATTCTTTCGCCCGCCGACGATGGTGTGTGGGATGGCAACGAAGACAATAGGTACAATGTGAAAGTACAAGGCTCCTTTGACAGTCACAAGGTACATGACCCTACACTCGTGCCGTATCAAGGCAAGTATTACCTCTACTACAAAGGGGAACGCATGGGCGAAAAACTCACCAACGCGGGGCGCGAAATTAGGTGGGGCGTGGCCATCGCCGATCAGCTCGAAGGCCCCTACACCAAGTCGCCTTACAATCCCATCACCAATAGCGGGCATCAGCTTTGCGTATGGCCCTACCAAGGTGGAATAGCTGGGTTACTCGTATCCGACGGCCCCGAAAAAAACACCATACAGTGGGCGCCCGACGGTATTAATTTCCATATCAAGTCTTACTTGAAATGGGGGCCAGAAGCTGTGGGCTTAGACCAGACTACAGATTTTGAGCATAGCGGTGTAGCAGCCTTGAGGTGGGGGGTGTGTCACCAGGTCACCATGCCCGACCAACAGTACATCAGAAGATTTGAAGGGTTCAAACCCATGATACCATAGTATTAAAAAAATTAATAACAATAAAGAGATGAAAGCAGCTTATTACAAAGAGAAGGGTGTATTTGAAATTGGCGAAGGCCAGCAAATAGCACCTCAAGCAGGAGAAGTGAGATTGGACGTAGCATACTGTGGAGTATGTGGCACCGATGTACACATCTATCATGGCGTGATGGACGCTAGAGTAAAACCACCCATGACGGTAGGCCACGAGGCGTCAGCTACAGTAGCCGCACTAGGCGAAGGAGTAACGAATGTAAAGGTAGGCGATAAAGTAGCGGTTCGTCCACTCCATTTTGGGTCTGCACATCCGTTCGACAAAGGGTATGCTCACGTAGGCAAAAACCTAAAGTTTATCGGAATCGATAGCCAAGGAGCCTTCCAAAATAGTTGGACCGTACCCGCTTATACGTTGCACAAACTACCAGAGAATCTATCGCTCAAGCATGGTGCTTTTGTAGAGCCACTAGCTGTGGCTTGCCATGATGTGAAAATAGGTAGGGTAGCTGCAGGAGAAAATACGCTCGTGATCGGAGGAGGCCCTATTGGTACTTTGATCGCCTATGTGCTCAAAGAAAAAGGAGCCCATGTTATCATCTCTGAGGTCAACGAAAACAGACTCAAGATGCTCAACGACCTAGGGTTCACCACCATCAACCCAGCCAAGGAAAACTTAGTAGATCGTATCAGTGAATTGACCGACGAAAAAATGATCGACTGTGCATTTGAAGTATCAGGCTCAGCACCTGGCGTAGATGCCATGACGCAGGTAGTCAATGTGAGAGGCCGTATCGTGATGGTAGCCATCCACGGTGGAGAGAAAAAACCAGTGGATCTATTCAAATTTTTCTGGTCAGAGATCGAGCTGCTTGGCGCAAGATTGTACGAAGAGGATGATTATGAAGAGGCCATCAGAATAGCAGCTTCGGGTCAGATCCCATTCGAGCAATTGATTACTAAAATAGACACGCTGGACAACATCCAGTCGATCTTCGAAACCATAGACAACAACCCCGCTGGGATGAAATACCTCATCGACTGCCAGCAGTAAACAGTTAATAGTAAAAAAATGAGCATATTAAATACATTCAAATTAGAAGGAAAAGTAGCCCTGGTGACTGGCTGCAAGAGAGGGATTGGCAAAGCCATGGCAATTGGACTGGCAGAAGCTGGCGCCGATATCATAGGCGTGAGTGCTAGTTTGGAACTAGAAGGTTCGGCTGTAGAAAAAGAAGTCAAAGCACTTGGCCGAAATTTCAAAGCCTATCAGTGTGACTTTTCCAACAGAGCCAATCTCTATGAGTTTATCAAAGCCGTAAAGGGAGACTACCCAGTGATCGATATATTGGTCAACAATGCCGGTACGATACTCAGAACACCTGCCGCCGAGCATCCAGACGAGATGTGGGATCAGGTGATCGAAGTCAATCAAAACGCACAGTTTATCCTCACTAGAGAAATAGGCAAAGAGATGGTCGCCAGAGGCAGCGGCAAAGTCATTTTTACCGCATCACTACTCACCTTCCAAGGCGGGATCACCGTGCCAGGCTACGCAGCCAGCAAGGGTGCCGTAGGGCAGCTCACCATGGCTTTCGCCAACGAATGGGCTAGCAAAGGGGTAAACGTGAACGCAATCGCGCCGGGCTACATCAGCACCGACAACACCGAAGCACTCAGAAACGATCCCGAAAGATCAACCTCTATTTTGAGCAGAATCCCAGCGGGACGTTGGGGCGAAGCCAGAGACTTTGCAGGACCTACCGTCTTCTTAGCATCAGAGGCAGCCAGCTATATGCACGGCAGCATCATGCTAGTAGATGGCGGCTGGATGGGTCGATAAAATTGACATGTGATTTGAGTGTTGAGTATGGTGACAAATAGTCTTACTACTCAATACTCACTACTAAATACTATCAAAAATGAAAGACTACAAATTATTCATAAACGGCGAGTGGGTAGAATCTACCACAGGAGAGCGAGACACCATCTATAGTCCTATCGACGAAAGTGGCGTGGGCACCACAGCCATGGGTGTAGAAGCCGATGCCAATCTGGCTCTCAAAGCAGCCGAAGCCGCACAAAAGGAATGGAAAAAATGGCCCGCACGTAAGCGCGCAGATCTACTCAGAAAGTTTGCCGCCGAGATCAGAGCCAATAGAGATCGCTTGGGCGAATTGCTCACCAGAGAGCAAGGCAAACTGCTGTCGCTAGCCAAGTTTGAAGTGGACGTGACCGCCAGCTTTATCGAATACGCTTGCGACGGCGCTCGTGCCATCGAAGGAGATATTTTACAGTCCGACAACGAAGACGAGCACATCTGGATTCACAAAATCCCAAGAGGTGTAGTGGTAGCCATCACCGCTTGGAACTTTCCATTGGCACTAGCCGGAAGAAAAATAGGCCCCGCTCTAGTAGCAGGAAACGCCATCGTGGTAAAACCCACTCAAGAAACGCCACTAGCGACTTTGGAGCTTGGCGACATTGCCAACAAAGTAGGTTTGCCCAAAGGACTGCTCAACATCGTGACAGGGTCGGGCAGAGTACTCGGCGAGGCGCTAGTAGCCAACCCAATCACTAAGATGGTGACCATGACGGGCAGCACGCCAGCCGGTCAGTCGATTTTCAAAACGGCTGCGCAAAATTTGACCCACGTACAGCTGGAGCTAGGAGGCAAAGCCCCTTCGATCGTATTTGCAGATGCAGACATCGATCAGGCTGTAGAGGCGACCTTCCACTCGCGCTGGGACAACTGCGGTCAGGTATGTACTTGCAATGAGCGCATGTACGTGCATGAGGATATCTACGACGTATTTATGGAAAAATTCTTGGCGAAAACCAAAGCCCTCAAAGTAGGTAATCCGATGGATGCCGACGTAGACATGGGTCCCAAGGTCAACGCCAACGAGCTCAAAAACATGGAGCATTTGGTAGCGAAAAGTATCGAAGAAGGTGCCACCATCGCCACTGGAGGCAAAAGACCAGAAGGCGCTCAGTTTGAAAAAGGCCATTGGTTTGAGCCAACGGTGATTACCAACGTGGCGCAAGAGATGACGATCGTGCACGAAGAAGCATTTGGTCCCATCTTACCTGTCATCAAATTCAAGGATTTTGATCAAGTAGTGGCTTGGGCCAACGACTGTGAGTACGGCCTCGCAGCCATGGTTTTCACCAAAGACATGCAGAAGATCCTCAGACTCAACAGTGAGCTGGAGTTTGGCGAAATCTATGTAAACCGCGGACACGGCGAGCAGCACCAAGGCTTTCACAACGGGTACAAACTTAGCGGAAGCGGAGGAGAAGACGGCAAGTACGGATTCGAGCAATACATGGAGAAGAAGACCTTCTACGTCAAATTTTAAGCGATACCAAGTCCCGGCTGAGCCTCCTCTGAAGAGGCTCAGTCGGGACTCTCATTGTCGAAAGACAAGTATGATAAAGAAAGCTATGAGTAAAATAAAAGACATAAAAGTACGCCTGTTCAACGTGCCATTACCCGAGGTACTCAGCGATGCCAAGCATGGCGACCATACGCACTTCGAGCTGGTCACCAGCACCATCACCCTCGAAGACGGCAGCGAAGGCACAGGCTACACCTATACGGGAGGCAAAGGCGGTCACGCCATCAAAGCCATGCTCGTGCATGACATCGCGCCTGTGCTCATTGGAAAGGACGGCACCCAAATCGACGAGATCTACGATTTTCTAGAGTGGCACATACATTATGTGGGGCGTGGTGGTATTGCATCATTTGCTATTTCTACGATCGATATTGCCCTATGGGACATCAAGTGTAAAAAGGCAGGCCAGCCACTTTGGAAACTGGCGGGCGGTGCAGACCATACCTGCAAAGCCTACTGCGGAGGCATCGATCTCATGTTTCCACTCGACAAGCTACTCAGCAACATGAAGGGCTATCTGGCGGCAGGATTCAATGCAGTCAAAATTAAGATCGGTAGAGAAAACCTCGACGAAGACATCGAGCGCATCCAGGCAGTGCGCGACTATATCGGGCCAGACGTCACCTTCATGGTAGATGCCAACTACTCCATGTCTGTAGAAAAGGCCATCGAATGTGCCAAGCGCATAGAGCATCTGGACATTACCTGGTTCGAGGAGCCTACGATACCCGACAACTATAAAGGCTACGCCGAGATTGCCAAGGCGACCTCAGTGCCTTTGGCTATGGGCGAAAACCTGCACACCATCCATGAGTTTGAATATGCCATGGCGGATGCCAATCTCTCATTTGTACAGCCCGATGCATCCAACTGTGGAGGCGTGACTGGCTGGCTCAAAGCAGCGAAACTAGCCAAAGAAAACAATATTCCGGTATGCTCACACGGCATGCAAGAGCTGCACGTGAGTCTGGTCTCTGCGCAAGAAAACAGCGGATGGCTCGAAGTACACAGCTTTCCGATCGACCAATATACCACCCGACCTTTGGTAGTCGAAAACCACCGAGCAGTGGCTTCGGATGAGCCAGGTACAGGGGTCACATTCGATTGGGGAAAACTGACACCATACGAAGTTTAATGCATATGAAAATGAGATCAACATATATAATCATGCTGTTTTGCCTTGCTGGTTTTGGTACTTGGGGGCAGACCCAGGATTTCTCTTGGTACCAGTCGGATCAGCCATTCGAAACCAGAGCGAACCAGTTGGTATCGGCCATGACTACCGAGGAAAAAATCTCACAGCTCAGCAGTGATTCTCCAGCGATACCCAGGCTCGGTATCCCCGAATACAACTGGTGGAACGAAGCCCTGCATGGGATCGCCCGAAATGGGAAAGCTACCATCTTTCCACAGGCGATTGGCCTTGCGGCCACCTTCGACCCCGTACTGGCCGAGCGAGTGGCTACTGCCATTTCTACTGAGGCTAGAGCCAAATTCAACGTGTCTCAGTCGATAGACAATCGAGGCAAATATGCAGGATTGACTTTTTGGACGCCCAATGTGAATATATTCAGAGACCCAAGGTGGGGCAGGGGACAAGAGACCTATGGCGAAGACCCGTATCTGACGGCCAAAATGGGTGTGGCTTTTGTGCAAGGGCTACAAGGAGACGATCCTAAATACCTCAAAAGTGCGGCCTGTGCCAAGCACTATGCGGTGCACTCAGGACCCGAGGCCTTGCGTCATCACTTCGACGTAAGCCCATCTCCCAAAGATTTGTATGAGACTTACCTTCCAGCATTTGAGGCGCTCGTGAGAGAGGCTGATGTCAAAGGCGTGATGGGGGCTTACAATGCCGTATATGGTGACCCGAGCTGTAGCAGTGAATTTCTACTCAAAGAACTGCTGAGAGATCAGTGGGGTTTTGATGGCTATGTGGTGTCCGACTGTGGCGCGCTGGGCGACATCATGAGAGGACATAAAAAAGTAGCGACTTTGGAAGAGGCAGCCGCTTTGGCACTGAAAGCTGGGGTCAACCTCAACTGTGGCTATACCTACGGATCATTAGCCCAAGCATTGGATCAGGGACTGATCGACGAAAGTCTAATCGATCAACGGTTGAAGCAATTGTATATGATTCGGTTCGAGTTGGGGCTTTTCGATACTGCTGATACCAATCCTTATGCGAATTATTCGGCAGATCATATTCATAGCGATGCACATGTGGCACTAGCCAAAGAAGTGGCGCAGAAGTCGATCGTTTTGTTGAAAAACAAAGAAGAGGTACTGCCACTAGACCGAAACATGAAAAACCTGTATGTGACGGGGCCATTTGCAGCATCTGTAGATGTACTCATGGGCAACTACTACGGGATCAGTTCCAATATGGTCACGGTTTTGGAGGGTGTGGCAGACAAGGTGTCTCCGGGCACGTCGCTCAATTACCGAATGGGGGCTATGGCCTTTCAGCCAGACATCAACCCGCTCAACTGGGCACCTAATGTAGCAGCTCAAACAGAGGCGGTGGTTTGCGTATTGGGGATTTCTGCGGATATGGAAGGCGAGGAAGTAGATGCCATAGCATCGCCAGACAAGGGAGATAGAAAAAACTTGAAGTTGCCACAAAATCAGATTGATTATTTCCTAAAACTCGCAGAGAAAAAAATAGGGCCACTCATTCTGGTGATAGCCAGTGGTAGCCCAGTATCGCTCGAAGGCTTGGAAGAGCATGCAGACGCTATCTTGCAGATGTGGTACCCAGGAGAGCAGGGAGGAAACGCCCTCGCCGATGTGCTATTTGGAGAGGTGTCTCCGTCGGGTCATTTGCCCATTACTTTTCCTAAGAATATCGAGCAGCTGCCAGCTTACGACAGTTATGACATGGCCGGCAGAACCTACAAATACATGACCGCCGAACCCATGTACCCTTTTGGGTTTGGGCTCTCTTATTCGAGTATAGATTTTTCTACTCCAGTAGCGAATCTCAAAAAAATCAAAGAAGGTCAGGAGTTGAAAATCTCGATCGATGTAGCCAATACCGGCGACAGAGACATAGAAGAGGTGATTCAAGTGTATCTCTTGCCCAAAGACAAAACCAAGGGATTGCCCATGTACACTTTGTTGGACTTTCAGCGTGTGGCATTGGCTGCCCAATCCAAGCAGCGATTGACGTTATCGTTCGATTCCGAGGATTTCGATTATGTGGGAGCAGATGGCAAGACCACTTGGGTCAAAGGGCAGTATGAGATCAAGGTAGCCAATGCATTGCCTAGTTCTCGCAGTCTAGCACTCGGAGCCAAAGCCGCGGAAACAGTAAAAATTCAACTACACTAAAACCGACCATGAGTACACTCACACTAGATCAACAAGCTAAATAGAAATCAGCATGAATGTAGAAAAACAAAATTTCGGCCAGGTAGAAGGACAAAACATAGACCAATATGTGCTGTCCAATAAAAATGGGATTACCGTAAAGGTGATGACCTATGGAGCTACGATCACTTCGATCCAAGTACCCGATAAAAACGGAAAACCTGGAGACATTGCTTGTGGCTTCAACAGCATCGAGGGTTACCTGAGCGAAGCCTACCTCAACAACGCCCCATACTTCGGGAGTACAGTAGGCCGATTTGCTTCTCGTATCAAGGACGGCAAATTTGCTGTAGAGGGCAAAGAGTATACACTCGACGTAAACAATGGGTCGAATCATTTGCATGGTGGAGTGGATGCGCTGGATAAGCGAATATGGACTGCTGAGGTGACTAGCTCGGGTGTGGATATGTCGATCGTAAGCGATCACATGGACAATGGATTCCCAGGTCTTGTCAATATCACAGTTTCTTTTTCGATCAACAATGACAACGAGTTGTCGATCAGATACAAGGCAACTACAGATCAGAAAACGCCACTATCGCTGACTAATCATACCTACTTCAATTTGTCTGCTTTCAAGCATACGATCGTAGGGCATCAGGCTACTATTTTGGCAGATCAGTATCTGGTGCCAGACGAAACCAATGTGCCCGTAGGGGACACAGCGAGTGTGGATGGAGATCCAGCAGACTTGCGCCAAGGAAAGAAAATGAATGATGCACTTACTGCTTTGGAAACGGGCTTTGAGCATTATTATGTATTTGATGAGCAAACCAGCTTGCGAAAAGTAGCCGCTTTTAGCGAAGAAGAAAGCGGGCGAAGCATGCAAGTATATACCACCGAGCCAGGGATGCTTTTTTACTCAGGATATTTTACTTCGGATGAATTGAAGCGAGAAAGCGGAGAGCAGTTTGGGCGATTCAGAGCCTTCTGTTGCGAAACGCATCGCTACCCCAACGGCCCAAATATCGAAGGTGCACCACGTGTGTGGACTACACCCGACGTGCCCTACGAAAGCCGGACGGTATTCAAGTTTGATTTTTAATCGCAGGGCGATAGCCCATTGGATTTAATTCCCCGTGGGCTTGCTCCGAGGATCATTTAATTAAAAGATGCATGTGACAAGACATAGAACCAAGACTTTAGAATTTAAACCTTCTTAATTCTTGACTCTGAAATCTTGATTCTTAACTACTAAATACTACTAATATGATTGAAGGAATAATATGGGCAATACTTGCCGGACTGATGCTGGGATTATATGCCTTGCCAGAGAAGTTTACCAAAGACTTTGAGTTTGAAAATACATGGAGTTTGTTTTTCGCCATCAACACCTTTTTGGTGCCCAACGTGGCCGCCTTTCTGCTTATTGATGGATTTGGCGAAGTGCTAGCTGCTATTCCTTCGGGCGTACTTATCGGAATGGTAGTCTCCAGTTTGCTTTGGGGTATTGGTGTCATGATGTGGGGCAAAGCCATCAATCACATCGGCTTGTCTCTAGGCTTTTCGCTTTTTATAGGCACCATTATATTGGTAGGTTCTTTGATCCCATTTGTGATCAATGGCTTGCCAAAAATACCCGTATTTGCCACCATCATGGCAGGGATATTTGTGGTGCTGATCGGCGTAGTGGCCAACGGCCGTGCGGGTATTTTGCGCCAAGCGAGCGAAAATGAAGCAGATCAAAAGAGCGGCTCTATGGCTACAGGCATTCTGATCGCTGTGATTGGCGGCTTGCTCGCCACGGGCTTTAGCTATGCTAATACAGTCGGCGGTGCAGTGATACACGAAGCGGTGATCGCCCAAGGCAATCCCGAATGGATGAGCGCCGTAGCCGTGATGTACGTGATCTATATGGCAGGCGGATTGGCTATCGCCGTGTACTTCGTACAGCAATTGACGGCCAAGAAACTCTGGTCTAAATTTAATACACCAAGTTTTGGTAAAAATGCACTGCTAGCCAGCATCATGGGCGTTTTTAACTTTGCAGCGTCAGCAGGGTTTGCTTATGCGGCCTTCAAGTTGGGGAGCACTGGAGGCACTGTGGGCTACGCCATTTTCAACACCGTAGCTGTGGCGGTAGCCATCGTGAGTGGCCTGATCACCAAGGAGTGGGTCAATGCTTCCGCTAAATCAAAAAATGCCTTGTACATGGGATTAGGATGTATGATATTAGGTATCGTGATCGTGGCCATTGGCAATGGGTTGTAAAGTATGGAGTGAGATTAAGAAATGATATAAAATAATTTGAGATGAGTATGAAAAACAAAATACAAAACATAGGACTAGCCTTGATGCTAGCAGCAGGACTCAATGCCTGTCAAGCACCAGCAGTAGAAAAGGATTGTGACAAACTAGTCATCACGCCTGAGAAAGTAGACTTTTTGGGCATCACAGATACCACGCACCTGAGTGCCGCATCTAAGCGTGCCTTGAAGTGGCCTGATAATCTGACCAACGAGTGGTTTGGTGAGTTTGAGCAGTTTTATCTCAAAGGAGACTTAGCCTATGAAGAAGGCGTGGTGCGTAGAGATCCGAGTGCTTTGATCAAAGTGGATGGCAAGTATTTCGTATGGTATAGCAAAAGCGTAGGACCTACCGATGGGTTTGCTGGAGACATCGAAAACGAGAAAGTATTCCCTTGGGATAGATGCGATATCTGGTATGCTACTTCCGAAGACGGTATCACCTGGAAAGAAGAAGGAATGGCGGTAGCACGTGGCGAAAAAGGTGCGTACGACGACCGTTCGGTATTTACCGTGGAGATCATGGAGTGGGAAGGCATGTACTACCTGAGCTACCAGACCGTAAAATCACCTTACAATGTAAGAGTGAAAAACCAAGTAGGACTGGCATGGTCTGATTCTCCTCACGGCCCTTGGACAAAGAGCGCAGAGCCGATCCTGAGCCCCGCCGACAATGGCGTATGGGCAGGTACTGCCGACAACAGATTCAACGTAGAAAAGAAAGGCGATTTCGACAGTCACAAAGTACACGACCCATGTATCCTGCCGTATAAGGGTAAGTTTTATCTCTATTACAAAGGAGAGCAAATGGGCGAAGAAGTGACTTTTGGCGGACGCCAAATTCGTCATGGAGTAGCCATAGCCGACCATCCTAAAGGCCCATATGTGAAGTCTCCATACAACCCCATCTCCAACAGTGGACATGAGATCTGCGTATGGCCGCACAAAGGCGGAATCGCTTCTTTGATCACGACCGATGGCCCAGAAAAAAACACAGTGCAATGGTCGCCTGATGGAATCAACTTCGACATCATCGCTTCTATACCTGCGCCACCGCATGCCATCGGTTTGGACAGAACCAAAGACACCGAAGAGCCATTTGCCATTTTTGGTTTTGGACTGACCCACGAGTACGTTTCATACAACTATCAATGTATCAAAGGATTTCGTGGCAAAAGAAAAACAACCCATGTAGCCAAGGGTGAGGCCGGCACAAAGAAGGCTAGCGACGATAAATAGGTTTAGTAATAGTTTAATAAAGTAAGAATGGTCATATAGCCCTTATGGCCATTCTTTTTTAACCTCTTAGGGCTCAATACCCCGATGCTGGCCTCGTGTTTTCCTTTTTTGGAATTTGATCCTCGAAGGCGCTGCCTTGCGGCAGTTCATTTCGATCACTCATAGCTTTTGCTATGTATAGCGCCACTTAGCAGACCCCACCTGATCCTAAAATGCCTTTTTATGATCGATCTAAAGTCGGTCGTTAGACCATATATCCTATGAAAAATTTAATACAGCTTACCCTCATTCTGAATCTTTTTTTGGTGGGATGCCAGTCTGGTGCTCCTGAGACCAGCCAGGCGATAGATCTAAAGGACGACATGACTCCACTGGCTCCTGTGATGGTAGATACGGATGGGGTTTATGTCGCGGTATTTGATATTTCTTCCCTAAATGGGAATGCCCGTATGAGTTTGTTCTCAAACAAAAAACTTCTGCTCGATCATTTGAGTATCCCTGATTCAGGGTCATTTCACTATGAGGTTATACTCGGAGTGTTATCTGCCGGCCAGTACCAGTTTGAGGTACAAAAGATAGGAGGCAACCTCCGCTTGGAAGGGTTTCAATTGAAAAAGTACGAGGGATTAATCTTGCCACATTTTACAGACATTTCCGCGAAAGCGGGCTTCGAGACACCCGATACTTGGAAATATGGTGGCCCCAGTATCGCCGATGTGAATAACGATGGGTATTATGATTTTATCCTCAACAATCACGACAAGGTGCCTGCCCAGCTGTTTTGGAACTTGGGAAATGGTCAGGTGAGGGAAAATGACGAGCCGCTCAGACAGTGGGATGTGCACGGCACAGCCGCGGGCGACTACGACGGAGATGGCGATTTGGACATCGTGATTGCACAGGGCGGCGGCAACGGCAATGACCCCCAACCACCACACTTACTCAGAAACGACAATGGGGTGTTCACCCGAGTGTCAGAAGAAGTGGGGATCACGGATGGTGCCCGTGGCAGATCGGTACGGTGGATCGATATGGACTTGGATGGTGATTTAGACTTTCTGATGATCAATGCACAGGGCATCAGCGGAGAAACCGGCCCAAAGAACTTTGTTTATCAAAACATGGGTGATGGAACATTTCAATATCAACCTAGCCCTAAGATAGAGCAAGCCGAAGGCGAGCGCCTGGTGGTGACCGATCTCAACAACGATCGAATCGATGACCTGATCCTATATACGACTCATACAGCATTGTCGGTTTGGCTGGGGCAAGGAGATTTTAATTTTACCAATGTCAGTGAAAGCTGGCTGCCCGAAGACCTTCGAGACATCAAGTCCGTGGCAGGAGCTACCAACATAGACTACGACAACGACGGCGACTTGGATCTTTACCTCGCCAGAGGAAAAGTGTACTATGATCTAGCGAATCGTTCGCTAGATTTTGACCCGATTGCCCAGCGGGTAGACTTGCGAGAAGAGGGCAACAAGGGCACCAGAAGCATGACAATGACTGCCCAAGGAGCACTCACGCTTTCGGATTTTTTCCATTGGTCTCGCGGCTACAAAGGAGATTTCCCTGTTTTCCTTGGGGAGCAAAAAACAGCGATACCTACACCTACAGATGATGCGGTGAGTATCACTAGAGACATGGCTGTGGGCTGGCCTGCAGATCGCACAGAAAATGGTTGGTATCTGGGCTATCTGGGAGACGATAAATGGCAAATGGAATGGGTGAAAAATGATCCCATCTTCTGGGGCATTCGAGCTTCGGTGACAGGAGCCTCTAGTGTATCTACAGATTGGACTCCACAAAACCACCATGTACAAGACATCCTCCTGAGAAATGATGGCGATCGATTGGTAGATGTGACAGAAGAGGCGCACTTGCCGCTTGGTGGCAATCATCAGGGCGCTACTATTGCTGATTTCAACAACGATGGGTACATGGACCTGTTTGTCTACCGATTTGGGATGTTGAGGAAGCGCGTGGAGGACTTGTTGCTATTGAATACTGGCGAAGGCACATTCATACAAGTGGCCAATCATGGCGCCCATGATCTGAATGATCAAGGACATGGAGACATGGGGCAGGCATTCGATTTCGACCTAGATGGAAGAGTAGATTTGCTCAACGGCAGCGACAACCCTGGTCGCTGGTATCTCTATCAAAACAACACGAAAGAAGGCTTGGGACACTTTGCACTGGTGCAAGTAGGATATAGTCCTGAGTCTAATGTAGACCCCATTTCGGCAGAAGTAGAAATCGTAATTGCGTCAGGGAAACAAAAAAGACGGGTAGGATCTGCCGGAGAAATCCATTCGCAGAGCCTACTCAATACCATTCATTTTGGCTTAGGCCAAGAGCAGGTCATAGACCAGATCACAGTGACTTGGAGAAATGGGGAACAAAAAACAATAACAAACACACTTGCTGACGAGCTTGTGAAATTCTAGTACTCATATTATGTCCAACTATTTGTTTTACATCATATATTTTGCTTGGCTCGTCTTAGCGCCGCTTGCGATCAGCGCACAGCCTCAGGGGGGTGGCCAGTGGGTAGCTGTAGCTGAGCTCACGGATGAGTTCGATGGACTATCGCTGGACAGTAGCAAGTGGGATAGCTACCATCCGCACTGGCAGGGGCGGCCTCCCAGCAAGTTTATTCCAGACAATACCGTAGTCAAAGATGGTTATTTGCAACTCCGAGCCAGCGTGCTGCAGAATCCTAGTACTGTGGCCAATCCGAGTCAAGACCTATGGGTAGGTGCAGCTGCTTGCGTGTCGAAAGGCTGGTCCGCCAAGCCAGGCTATTACTACGAAGCTCGGATCAAAGCCTCAGACCTTTCTATGACTTCTTCGTTTTGGTTTAGGGTGGGCCAGTATTCAGAGATAGACGTACTGGAGCACATCGGACATGCTTCCAACGACCGCTCCAAAACCTTGGGCAAAGACTTGTCCTACCAGTATCATTCCAATACTTTCTACTATGGCTCTCATCAAGGCTTAAAACTGAAAAACGCAGAAAGTCCTCTAAAGGAGCGGGGCAGAGAGGTATTTCATGTATTTGGATTTTGGTGGAAAGATGCCGAAACCTTGCTGTTTTACCTTGATGGAAAATTGGTTCATGAGATTGCACCTAGAGTGCCCTTTGCGGAAAACCTCAAAATGATTTTTGATACTGAAGTGTTTGCAGAATACTCAGGGGAGTTTGGTATGCCCGGTTTACCCAGAGTAGAAAACCTCACCGACAGCACGAAAAACACTATGTATGTAGATTATGTCCGAACGTATAAAATGATTAAAAAATGAAAAGTAAAAACATTGTAAGCGCGATATGTTTGATGTTAATCTTAGCCTTGGTCGCGCAGGCCCAGCCTAAGCCTAATATTTTGCTCATTTTATCCGACGATGCTGGATATGCAGATTTTGGATTTCAGGGTAGTCAGATCATGAAGACACCGCACTTGGATCGGTTGGCCAAACAAGGCATGCGTTTCGAGCAGGCTTATGTTTCTGCCGCGGTTTGTGGTCCTTCTAGAGCAGGGCTGCTTACGGGCAAATACCAGCAGCGGTTCGGATTTGAGGAAAACAATGTGCCAGGCTATATGAGCGCTTCTGGCACTACTGGCGACGACATGGGATTGCCGTTAGATCAGCTTACAGTAGCCAATTATTTGCAAAATTTAGGCTATCGCACGGCTTTGTTTGGCAAATGGCATATGGGCAATGCAGATCGATTTCACCCACTGCAACGCGGGTTTGATGAGTTTTATGGATTTAGAGGAGGAGCCAGAAGCTATTTTGAATACGACGACGAGCATCCCAATCATAGACAAGAGGATTATCTCGAAAGAGGGTTTGGACAATTTGAAGAAACGGAAGTGTACCTCACCGATGCGCTGGCAGACGAGACCAATGCTTTTATAGAAAGAAATCAAGACCAACCATTTTTTGCCTTTTTGGCATTCAATGCCGTACATACCCCGATGGAAGCCAAGCCCGAAGACCTGGCCAAGTTTCCTGACCTAGAGGGCAAAAGACAGCAGTTGGCCGCTATGACGCTGGCACTGGATCGTGCCATAGGACAGGTACTCGACAAGCTAAAGGAGCTGGATTTGGATGAAAACACGCTGGTGGTTTTTACCAACGACAATGGTGGACCATCCGACACCAATGCCTCTGTGAATGATCCCCTCAGTGGCACCAAAGCCAATCACCTCGAAGGAGGCATCCGCGTTCCTTTTCTCATGAGATGGACGGGCGTGATCGACAAAAAATCGACCTATGCCTACCCCATCAGTACCTTGGATCTGTTGCCCACTTTCGTTAAAGCAGCTGGTGGCCATCCCGATACGATTGCCTCGTTGGACGGTGTAGATCTTATGCCCTATGTTTTGGGCAATAACTCGGATAGACCACACCAAACGCTGTATTGGAAGAAAGAAAACCGTGGAGCCATCCGAGAAGGAGATTGGAAGCTGTTGCGTTTTCCAGATCGGCCAGCCGAGCTGTACTATCTGCCTACAGACGCATCCGAAACCAACAATTTGGCTACAGCTAACCCAGAAAAAGTGAAAGCCATGTACAAAAATCTCTTTGCATGGGAGCTCACACTAGAGCGGCCAAAGTGGCAACTCCAGCGCAAGTACGAAGGCGCCGCTATGAAGAGAATGGATGATTATAAAAAGAAGTAGATAATGAGAAATAAAGGTTTTATTGAATCAGTAGGGTTGATTGTTGGATTGCTGCTATCGCCAGCTATCCTATTTGCGCAAACAGTAGTGGATGTTCATGTCAATCTAGTTCATAAGGTAGGTGATGTCACCACTTTCGACCGAAGCAAGTTTGTTGTGATTCATGCCAATTTCACAGACAATGACTGGACAGGATCGGAGGAAGTTTTTAAATACTTGGCCGATGACTTAGATGTTTATTTTGGGAGAGACAATGGCAGCCTTGGCTGGTATATGAATCAGGCGACTGAGGATGCCGATAGGTCTGGATATGTGAATCCTAGTTATTATGACCAGCAGGGCTCGTATGTAAAAAAAACAGTATATGGGCAGCAAAAAGCTAGTTTTCACCCTTACGAATCAAAATCAGATGTATTGGTAGGAGGGCAGACACATGTTTTTTGGGAGGGCAATAGCACCCACCCGTGCTGTGGAGGCACAGGATGGGAAATAGCAAGTCCAGAAGCCATGGGTGAGTTCATGGGAAATTATTTCAATAAATTTTATAGAGACGCAGATGAGTCTTCGACTATGGGGGCTCTTCGCCCTCGTTTTATGGAGATACTAAACGAGCCCCTCTATGAATTGATTGATGGTGTGCCAGAGAGCACGGTCACTCCTCTTGATGTATTTACTTTTCATAATCAGGTGGCGGATGAGATTCGTTTGCACAACGACCAGATCCTGATCGGGGGATATACGGCAGCTTTTCCATATTATGATGAAAACAATTTTCAACGATGGAATGATAGAATGAAGTTGTTTTATGACACATCGGGTGATAAAATGGACTTTGTATCGATCCACCTTTATGATTTCAATAAGCACCATTACAACAATGGTTCGGCCTTTCATGGACCGATAAACTATAAGGGGAGTAGAATAGAAGCCACGCTGGACATGATGCAGCAATATAGCTACATGAGTCTAGGAGAGGTGAAGCCCTTGCTGATCTCAGAGTATGGCGGCAGAGACCATTCTATTGAGTGGAAAACTTGGTCAGCGATCAGGGATTGGCAGTTTATGAAATCCATTAGCCCCATGCTGATGCAATTTATGAGACGTCCCGATGAAATTCTAAAAACGATTCCATTCATCACAGCCAAAGCGGATTGGGGTTATAAAAATGTGCCTTACCCTTGGCGACTCCTGCGCAAGGCCAACGAACCTGAAGCCTATGAGGGAGCGTGGGTATATACCGAGATGATCAAGTTTTATGAACTTTGGTCTGATGTGAAAGGCACCCGAGTGTTTACACAATCTTCCAACCCCGATGTACTAGTAGATAGCTATGTAGATGGCCAGACGCTTTATGTGATTTTGAGCAATCTGAATTTTGAGAATGAGCAAGTTCAGATTGCATTAGAAGACCTGACGTCCAACGTAGAAAGCATCAATATCAAGCAGCTATACCTTAGCGGTCAGGCACCCGTGTTGGACAAAGACGAGCTGTCAGCATCCGCTAATATAGCTGTAGAGCTTGCCCCTGAGGCTACGGCCATTTTGGCGATAGCTTTGGGTGAGACGCCAGCCCTGAGCGAACAAGTGAAAGAGGTGAAGTACTATGCAGACGCCTACCTAAAGCCTATAGAGGCAGGAAAATCACAAAACTTCACGTTCAGTAACGTATCCACTTCAGCAGTGAGTCGTGCGCTGCTACGTATTGGAATCGGGCGTACCCATGAGTTGTCTAAGCAGCCCGTGGTGTCGGTCAATGGGACGCCACTTGTTGTCCCCACCAATTATGCAGGTGACTCGCAAGCACTGCGCAATCAATTTTTTGGATTGTTGGAGGTCGAAGTACCAGCGGCGTTGTTGAAAACGGAGAACAATGTGGAGGTGTCTTTTGCAGATGCGGGAGGGCACATAAGTAGTGTGACCATGCAGGTTTTCGAAAGCACCCGTGACTTGGGGGCAGACGATGATCTAATCTTGGGTACCTCTGCCGGAGGTCAAAACTTTGAATTGTTTCCAAATCCAGCAGCCTCTCAGTTGCAAGTATCACTTCCTCAAGAGGCACACATGATCATGATCTATCGCTTAGATGGAGTGGTGAAATGGCAGTCTAGTGTATCAACCCACCACCTGGTCATATCAACAGAAAGCTGGCCTCGTGGCTTGTATGTAGCTGAAGTATATGATCGGTCTGGAAAAAGAAGTGTGAAGAAATTGGTGCTGAAGTGAGTCTGAACTTAGCCTAAAACAAGAATGAATAACCAAATGATGAAAACATTGTACGCGTTGTGCTTAGGATTTTTGATGCTTGATTGCACCGCACCTCAGAGCGATACCTATACACTGATAGATTTTGACACGGATTATGATAGTCTGCAGATCCGTTCGGGAGGAGAGTTTGTCCAATACATAAATGGAGAAAATGGGCGAGCCATAGTTTATCAAACACGATATGGCCAGACGCCCGGGCTAGTATTGGGAGATACGAAAGCCAACCCCTGGCAACTCACGGGGTATCATACCGTGAAGGCCGATGTGACCAATACGGGCGACGTGCCTCTACAAGCCGAGATGTTTGTGGGCAACGACCCCGACGGACTGGTGCGCTGGTACTGTTCGGACTATGTAGATCTAGCACCAGGAGAGTCCAAGACCATCACCGTGCCCTTGGCATGGACACCTTGGGTGTTTGAGCCACAGCTCCATATCGTGGGAATGAGAGGGGCACCCGGTCAGCTCAAAACCGATGTGACCAAGATTCATTCGATCACTTTCGTGTCTCGATATGCTACAGTACCTACTTCGTTTTCTATAGACAATATCAGAGCCGAAGGCAGGCTAGAAGTACGAGATACCACGGGCTTTTTTCCTTTTGTAGATGCCTATGGACAATACAAACATCGTGACTGGCCAGGCAAGACGCTGAGCGATTCTGCTTTGCGCCAAGACATCGCCCTAGAGGATCTCGATTTACAGACTCAACCCCAAAATCTTGATGCATTTGGAGGCTGGACGGCAGGCCCTCAGTTGGCTGCCACAGGTTTTTTCCGTACGGAAAAGTATCAAGGCAAATGGTGGATGGTAGACCCTGAAGGCTACCTGTTTTGGAGCAATGGGCTCAACTGTGTGAATAGTCGCATGACCTTGACAGGAATAGCGGGGAGAGAAAAGTATTTTGAAAACTTACCCGCTCAGGATTCGCCATTGGTGGCATTTTATCGAGAGGGGCAGTGGGCGTCGCACGGCTTTTACCAAGGCAAGACACCGTTTGAAGCCTATAGCTTCTATGAAGCCAATCTGTATAGAAAATTTGGTGATGCTTGGCAGGCATCTTTTCGCGACCTTACGCACAGACGATTTAGAAGTTGGGGTATGAATACCTTCGGCAATGTGTCTGACAATACGCTTCGTCAAGAACAAAGAACGCCGTATGTGGGTACTGTCTGGATCAGAGACACTCCAAAAATCGAAGGTTCCGAAGGCTTTTGGGGCAAGTTTCACGACGTGTTTGATCCGGCTTTCAGACTAGCGGTTCGCCAGTCTATGGAGGGGCAAAAGATAGGAGCGAACGATCCGTGGTGCATTGGTTTTTTCGTGGACAACGAACTCTCTTGGGGCGTGCTCGGATCGCTCACTATAGGTGTGATCAAAAGCCCCGCCACGCAGCCCGCCAAGGTCGAGTGGGTCAATGACCTCAAGGCCAAATACAACACCACTGAGCACATCAACGAGGCCTGGAAGATCGACTATCAGAATTGGGAAGAGGTGCTCCGTAGCCAGGAGGTGCCTGATTTGGAATGGGCGCAAGCCGATCTGAATGCCTTCTATGCCAAAATCGCTCAGACGTATTTTAGAATCATCAGCGAAGAACTGGCGCAAGTAGCACCCAATCATTTGTATCTCGGCTGTCGATTTGCCTGGGCCAACAATGAAGCGACTGTGCGTGCAGCTGCCCAGTATTGCGACGTGGTCAGTTTCAACAAATACGAATACAGTATTGCCGACTTGTCTCTGCCTAGTGGAGTAGACAAGCCCGTAATGATCGGGGAGTATCACTTTGGAGCTACAGATAGAGGGCACATCCACCCAGGAGTAAAAGTAGCCCAAGATCAAGCCGAGCGAGGCAAGAGGTACGAATCCTATATCCAAGGCGCTTTGCGCAATCCGCAGATCGTAGGCGCACACTGGTTTCAGTACACCGATCAGGCCATGACGGGGCGAGAAGATGGTGAAAACTACAACGTGGGATTTGTAGATATCTGCGATAAGCCCTATTCCGAACTGATCGAAAAAGTCCGTGAGACCAACTATCAAATGTACGAATGGAGGTTAGGCGGATAGCCTTGTCTATAGAGAGTCTATAGAAAAAGCAGGGTTTTCTGAAATGGCAATGTCAGTTTTGTGAAAAACCTAAAAGGTATGGATTGGAAAGGAAAAATAATAGTGTTGTGTGTTGTTCTGGGAGCCTGTAGTCAAGCGACACACGAATCGAAAATAGTTTCAAAACCTATTGCAGTACAGCTTATGCTGAAAGATGATTGCTTTTCGTGTCATGCCACTTATGAGCAAAACATAGCACCTCCATACATGGATATATCCAAGAGATATGCGGAGTATAGCGAAGTGGTGAAACCCAAATTGATACAGAAGGTCATCAATGGAGGAGGAGGATTGTGGTACGGAGGCAATATGTCGCCGCATCCTTTTTTAAAACCAGAAGAGGTGTCTGGTATGGTAGAATGGGTATTGTCTTTAGATGAGCGAGATAGTACTGATTTGAAGAAATCTGAAAGTTTGAAAAACACAAGCGCTGAAGGAGTGTTTGCAGTGGAAATTGTGCAAGCTGATTTATCATTCATACATGGGTATGTGGATCAGATCCATTTAGAAACGGATCAATTTCTTGAATGGCAGTCAGCTGGTAAAACGCTCCGCTTTTCTGCCAACGTAGAGCTGAAAATACCTGGTCGGTATATGTTTCACTTGCACAAAACAGGACAAGGCAGTCTGACGATAGATGGGCAAGTAGTAATCTCCAATCGGGCTAAAGATATGGAAGCCATTAGAACATTAACAGCAGGTTTACATAAAATAGAGGTAACGTACATACCTTTAGGGAAATCGGATGCACTCAAGTTGAGTTGGCTTACTCCAACTATGAGCCATTATCATGTGATGAAATTTTGAAGCGCAGATGAATTTCCTGCTTTCATTTAGCCAAATGCTATCGCACTACTATCCTTTTAGTTTCTAGCTGACCATTAGAATAGTTGATGTTCAACAGATAAGTGCCTGCATTTAGCAGTGAGATATTGAGTGTCTTGTTTTTACTATTGATCTGCTCCATTCCTATTTTTTTGCCATCGATTTGCAAGATGGTAATATTTCGGATCAAGAGACTAGATTGAACATGTAAAGTGTCATTGGCAGGGTTTGGATATATTCGAATAGATGAGGCAGGGTCATCAGCAGATAACACAAATTCGTTATTCTCCTCATTCACTTCTTTGTCCACATAATTAGGATCTACCACTGGTTTGTACACTCTAATCCAATCCACCTTCATGGTGTTTTTATTAGGGTCATTGAGCTCTGCGTCTGTAGGCGTACGGTCAGCTTCTACATGCCAATCCTGAGACTCTACATTGATGATGATATCCAGTTCTTTGGTATATCCATTTCCGTTTTGATAATTATACGGGTCGATCACACTTGTACTCGAAGCATTGCTGGCTGTTTCTAAAGTTTGAAAAGAGTACGTGTTGCCCGTAGCATGCTGGGTTATTTTCTGATACCCATTTTCAAAGTCTAGTTGGCCATTGGTCATGCTTGGGTAGGTATAAAACCAAGTATTTCCTTTCTTAGTGGCAAAGGCTTTGTCGTACATCACACGCACACGCTCGCCATCGATATAATACTCGAAGTGGATAGGGCTGATCCAATTTACCCCTATTCTGATATATTTTCTTTCTCCATTGTTCCACGCATACTCGCCCCAGCTGCTTACACCAGATCGCTCCCACCAGCTATTAAGATCTCTTGGTTGATAATCTTGAAAAGGGTTTCTGATAAAGGAGTGATGACTGAGGTGGATGAATTTGGCGAAAAAAGCGTTGCCATTGTCTGCTCCGCCGTAGCACTCTATGATATCGATCTCTTGGGTATCGTCTGGGCTGAGTAGCCACACATCCGAAGCCAGAGTGATGTTGGCCACACTCACGCTAGATTCTACAAACACTGGATATTTTACTTTGTTGTTGGAGGTGATGCAGCCGGCATTTACACCCGGTACACCCATTTTGGAAGTACTAGGGTTTCTTGAAGACTTGATCACTAGATCACTACCATCTACCGATACATGGTCGTATTGCCAGTAGGTAGTGCCAGGGCCATTCCATCCGTTGTGGTAAAAATTGTACCATTTGTCTTCGCCAAAATTGCTTTTGGACTTCACCGCAGTAAAAGTATAATTGAAGTCATCAGAAGGAGCGGGTTGCAACTCCCATTTGTAGCCCTGAGCAGCCTCGGCAGGTACGGCGACGTCTTTCCAGTCTTGTGCTTGGACGGACGAACTAAGGTAGGTGACAATTAAAATGAATATGATCTTTCTCATGCTGATTCTTTACTAATATTAGCCTGTCAGTAAAACTAGAGGCTCAAATTAAACGAGCCAAAAATGAGCTTAAATTAGGACTAGACATGAACTAGACAAAAAGGCGTTTTATGGAGATATGGACAGGTCATGAAGTCTGTATTGGAGGCTATGAATTTACGATGGGGCGTGTGGAAGATTCACGGATATTTAGCAGGCCATCGAAGGTGATGGTTTGAGGTGTGTTGAAACCATGCTCTATCTGTCGAAGCAAAAGCTCTGCTGCACTGGCTCCCATTTCTACGGCGGGTTGTGTAATGCTCGTGAGTGGAGGGTAAGCCAGCGGAGCCATGGGGGTTTCGGTACAGCCCACGATGGCGATATCTTGAGGGATATTGATATGGTACGTACGGAGCGCTTTCATGGCACCTAGGGCCACAGGATCGTTGATGCAAAAAAGCGCTTCGGGTACATCTTCTTTTTGGATAAGCTGTGTGGTAGCCAGTTCGCCAGCTTCTGCGGTGAGCCCAGCCGCTATTATTTTATAATTACTTTCAGGGATTTTATGTTTTTCCATGGCTTTGAGAAACCCCGCCTTGCGTTTTTTGCTTACCGAAAACTGTGGGTCGCCCGACAGATGATAGATCGTTTGGTAGCCTTGATTGATGAGATGCTCCGTGGCAAATAGACTCCACTTGTAGTCGTCGAAGATGATCTTAGACCCGATAAATCCTGCACTGATACGACCCAGAAATACGATGGGTACCCCTTGGCTTATTTGTTTTTTGAAATACAAGATATTGTCATGCTCATTGATGGGACACACGATCAGACCGTCTACAAAATTATCGAGGAGGGTTTTTGTGTTGTTTCGTTCAAGATCAGGATTTTCGTCGGATTGCATGATCAGTACTTGATAGCCTTTGGCAATCAAAACCTGCTGTACACCGATAATGACCCGAGCGTAAAAATCATTGATAAACTCAGGAACAATGATGCCTATATTGAGGGATTGCTGTTTGATGAGTTTTTTGGCGATCGGGTTCGGGCGATAACCCAGCTCGTCAGCTACGCTAAGGATGCGAGCTTTGGTTTCGGGCTTGATGTCGTATTTGTCATTGAAAGCTCTAGATACTGAAGAGATAGACACACCCAGTTTTCGAGCTACATCTTTGATCGTTACATGTTTCATGTGTCAAAAGTAGAGCGAAGCAGATAGTTTTCGGAAACGTTTCCGGAAATAAAAAGGCTGTTTTAGAAGTGTTTTGAGAAATAAATTGAAGTCAATGATTTATTTTTTATTGGACAGATCAATTTGCAAAACGATTAGACACAAATGATACAATGGGTATTCTGGATTTAGGAGTTGTTTTTGTATTCGCCATATTGGTTTTTGCCTGTGGTATGAGTTTTTCCCGTTCGGGCAAAAGCGTAAAATCTTTTTTTGCTGCAGGTGGTGCTTTGCCGTGGTGGATGAGCGGGTTGTCTTTGTTTATGAGTTTTTTCTCCGCCGGCACATTCGTGGTGTGGGGTTCTATTGCTTATACGAGTGGGTGGGTGGCTGTGACTATCCAATGGACCATGTGTTTGGCCGGTGTGTTGGTCGCTGTATTTGTAGCGCCACGCTGGCAGCGTACAAAGGTGCTTACTGCTGCTTCCTACATCACGAAGCGTTTTGGTGAGCAGGTGCAAAAAGTCTATACTTACCTTTTTCTTCTTATCAGTATGTTTACTACAGGGGCGTTTTTGTATCCTGTGGCTAAGATCGTAGAGGTGTCTACAGGCCTTCCTATTTGGATTAGCATCATATTCCTTGGAGTATTGATATTGATATATACCGCTGTGGGTGGTCTGTGGGCAGTGATTGTCACGGATGTATTGCAGTTTGTTGTATTGTCGGCAGTAGTTATTATTATGGTGCCGCTCTCATTAGATCAAGTAGGTGGTTTGCAGGGTTTTATCGATGGCGTGCCAGATGGTTTTTTTGCCTTGGCAAGTGGCGAATACACCTGGGGTTTTTTGTTGGCCTTCGGTCTATACAATCTTTTCTTTATTGCGGGCAACTGGGCCTATGTACAACGCTACGTCAGTGTGTCGAGTCCTAAAGAAGCCAAAAAAGTTGGTTGGCTTTTTTCAGCGTTATACTTAGTCAGTCCCATCATATGGATGCTGCCACCCATGATATTTAGAGTGCTCAACCCAAGCCTAGATGGCCTAGCCGACGAAGGAGCCTATATGCTTATCAGCAAGGCCGTGATGCCTGCTGGCATGCTAGGTCTCATGCTCGGTGGGATGGTTTTTGCCACGTCGAGTTCGGTCAATACCACACTCAATGTATCGGCGAGTGTGATTGTCAATGATCTGTACAAGTTGTTTTTTCCTGAGGCCGACAACCCACGACTGGTATGGGTAGGGCGTGTGTCTACCGTGCTACTGGGGTTGGTCACTATAGTAGTGGCACTGCTGATTCCCTACATGGGGGGCATTGTCGAAGTGGTGATGGGTTTGGCAGCCATCACTGGCGGAGCTATGTTTTTGCCGCCTTTATGGTCTCTGTTTTCAAAAAGGATCAACGGCCGTTCCGCTTTGGTCGTCACCATGGTCTCGCTCTTGGTCAATACATTATTGAAATTCATCATGCCTTTGATACTAGATATACAACTAGACCGAACGATGGAAATGGGCGTTGGGGTAGGCTTGCCGATCGCCCTCCTTTTGATCCATGAGATAGTAGCGCATTGGCTTGGAAAAACCAATGAACCTAGCTTTCTGGATTTAGAAAGTGAAATTGAAGAAACAGAAATAATAGAAAAAGCAGGGGATAATCGATACGGCAAGCGAGTGATTGGAATTGGCATTGCGGCTATAGGCTTATTGATCGTGTTGCTAAGCGCACAGGCGCATATAGCAATATTGTTGATCGGAGGCACAGGCTTTTGCGTGTTGGCCATAGGTACCGCTATTGTAGTCAAAAATTTAGATTAAGGGATGATACAAAAGGGTTTTAATAAGGGAGTACGAGTTTCGCATGAAGAGCGGATAGAGACAGATTTGGTGATCATAGGTGGTGGTATTGCGGGCGTGTGTGCTGCCATTACTGCTGCCCGAAAAGGCACGAAGGTAGCCTTGGTGCAAGACCGACCAGTACTAGGGGGCAATGCCTCTTCGGAGGTAAGGTTGTGGATATTAGGTGCTACCTCGCACATGGGCAACAACAACCGCTGGTCTCGCGAAGGTGGCGTGATGGACGAGATATTGGTGGAAAACATGTACAAAAACAAGGAAGGTAATGCGATTGTTTTCGATACCATTCTGTTAGACAAAGTGTACCTAGAGCCCAATATCCAACTCTTTCTCAATACAGCAGTTTACGAAGTTGCTAAAAAAGAGGAAAGAAAAATTCAATCCGTCCGTGCATTCAACCCACAAAACTCCACCCAATATTTGTTTGTCGCACCTTTGTTTTGTGATGCTTCAGGCGATGGGATTGTCGCTTTTCAGGCCGGTGCTGCCTTTAGGATGGGTGCCGAAACAGAAGAAGAATTTGGTGAGTTGTTTACGCCAGACGAGTCTTATGGAGAGTTGTTGGGGCATTCTATGTACTTCTACAGCAAGAGTACAGACCAGCCTGTGAAGTATCGTCGGCCATCTTATGCCCTCAAAGACATCAAGGAAATCCCACGCTACAAGTTGATCAGCAAGACCGACATGGGCTGCCGTTTTTGGTGGTTTGAATATGGCGGACGTGCCGACACCATTCACCAGACCGAAGAGATCAAATGGGAACTTTGGAAGGTGATCTACGGCGTGTGGGATTACATCAAAAACTCTGGTGAGTTTGAGGATGTGGATCACTTGACGCTAGAGTGGGTGGCCACCGTGCCCGGCAAGCGCGAGAGTCGCAGATTCGAAGGGCTGTACATGATCAAGCAGCAGGACGTGATCGAGCAACGAAATTTTCCGGATGCAGTAGCTCATGGTGGATGGGCATTGGACTTGCATCCTTCAGACGGCATTTACAGCGACCAGTCCGGCTGTACCCAGTGGCACGCCAAGGGCGTGTATGAAATCCCCTATCGCAGTTTCGTTAGCAAGGATATCGACAATCTGTTTTTGGCTGGTCGCATCATCAGTGCCACGCATGTCGCATTTGGCTCTACCCGAGTGATGGCTACCTGTGGCAATGGAGGACAGGCCGTAGGCATGGCAGCAGCGCTTTGTATTCGCGAGGGCTTATTGCCAAAAGACATGCAAGAGGAACCACGCATGACGATGCTACAAAATGAACTAAACCTTGTAGGACAGTCCATCCCTCACGTACCGATTCGATCTGAACAAAATTTGATCAATGACGCCGTACTGAAAGCCTCTTCGGTATTGAAGCTGGGTCAAATGCCAGCAGGAGATACTTGGATCAATCTGGCTACTTCTCTGGCACAGTTGCTTCCGCTGTCTGTAGGTCAGGCTTATCACTTTCGTGTAAATGTAAAAGCAAAAGAAAAAACAACGCTGACAGTCCAATTGCGGATTTCCGAAAAGCCAGCCAACTATACACCCGAGATCATTTGGGAAGAATTGACTTTTGAATTGGCACCAGGCCAACAATCCTTGGAGATTGCCTTTAGCAAACCCTTAGAAAATTCACAATATGCTTTTCTAACCTTCCTATCCAACGAAAAAGTGGAGATGGAAGAAAGTGACCACCAGTACTCCGGAATTCTAACGGTATATAACGGTGAAAACAAAGCCGTGTCCAATACCGGCAAGCAGTCTCCTCCAGATGGAATAGGCATAGACACCTTTGAATTTTGGACACCCAAAAGACGCCCAGAAGGCAAAAACCTAGCCCTTCAAAGCACTCCCGAAATTGTCTTTGATTCGAAAAATCTAGGCAATGGACTGACACGGCCTTGGCTCAAGCCGAATGCTTGGGTAGCAGAACTCAAGGATGAAAAACCTAAGCTGCATATCGAATGGGAGCAAACGCAGAAGATTTCAGAGATACGTTTGTTTTGGGATACAGACTACGACCATGCGATGGAGTCTACCCTGATGGGTCACCCCGAGGAGGTCATGCCTTTTTGTGTACGCAATTATAAGATCACAACGCTAACAGGCGAAGTGCTAGCAGCTGTAGAAGACAACTATCAAACACTACATGTGATCTCATTGGAGAAGAAAGTTAATACCAAAGGTATCGTGTTGGAAATGGAACATCCTTCGCAACATGTGCCTGCCGCTTTATTTGAAATAATAGTGAGATGAAAAAAATACACTTCATACCCTACTTGCTGTTAGGCATTTTCTTGGCTAGTTGCCAAGAAAGCAAAGAGCCAAAGGAGCAATCACTCAATGGTACTTGGCAGTTTGTAGCTGCCCATTCGCTCAGCGAGGAGGAGGTCTTGTCTGGAGGAGTGCACTGGGATACGCTCGCCGTACCAGGCAACTGGGATACCCGAGAGCGCTACACCTCCTATGTAGGCAAAGGGTACTATCAACGAACATTTGAGATATCAAAAAAGTGGTCAGAAAAACAAATCCGCCTGCGTTTTGGAGCCGTGTATCAGCAGGCTAAAGTGTGGCTCAACGGCCAGCTGCTAGGCCAGCACGTGGGTGGCTACACACCTTTCGAGTTCAACATTACGGATCAGGTCAACTGGAATCAACCCAATACGCTTACCGTCATGGCGGACAATAGCTATCAGCGGGGTGCTTGGCTGGCTTGGGGAGGCATCAGCCGCCGTGTGACTTTGCACGCAGATGCACCGCGCCGCATGGTGTACCAGCATATCAGTGCGATACCAGATTTCGAAAACGAAAAAATCCGCTTTGCCATCAGCTATCAAATTGAAAACAATAGTACTGAAGACACTCAGGTGCAAATACAACCCCGTATTTCATCAGGAACACAACCTGATCCTGTGAAGGTGACTGTTTTGGCGGGACAATCGGCACAAGCCAGTGTGCAGTGGGAGACTGGATTGTTGAATTACCAATTATGGGATTTGGACGACCCCACACTTTACGAACTGACCAGTGAATTAACTGTAGCAGGCCAACTGGAAGATGTGATCTCTCATCGATTTGGTATCCGCCGAATTGAGGCACGGGGCGAGCAGCTTTTGCTCAACAACCGCCCCCTTCGTGCCAACGGACTCAATCGGGTACACGATCATCCTGCCTACGGCAACACCGAGCCAGATCATTTGGTCGAGTCGGATATGTCGGATATCATGGCCTTGGGTGGGCGTTTTTCACGACTGATGCATGCGCCCCTGTCAGAAAATCTACTCGACTTATGCGATAGCTTGGGCTTTCTGCTGATCGAAGAAATCCCCGTCTGGGGCAACGACGATCCGCAATCCTTTGCCAGCAATCCTCAGACACAGCAATGGCTTAGGGAGTTGATCCAGCGGGACTACAACCACCCGTCGGTGGTGGGTTGGAGCGTGGGCAATGAGTTGCGGGATTCGATTCCCGACTGGGGGCACAAGACCCTCACACCTGATCAACTAGCCTATGTCAACTCCATGCTGGCCTACGTGGGTACGCTCGATAGCACCCGACTCAAAACTTACGTGTCCCTGACCGCCTATGGCAGTCACACAACCATGGGAAATGAGCCCTACGAACTATTGGATTTGATTTGCATCAATAGCTATGGAGATGCTCAAAAGGCCGTGAGGCAGACGCATGAGCATTTTCCGGGAAAGCCAATTTTCATGTCCGAAATTGGTCGGACACAAATTGGCACTGCTCCCGATGGGGCGCTGAGTGAGGCACTTATTACGGATTTAGAAGCGCTAAAGGAGCTGCCCTATCTGGTCGGCGTATCCATCTGGAGCTACAACGATTATCGCAGCCGTTACCCTGGTACACCTGCATCAGGCTTTCGCGAATGGGGAGTAGTGGATGAAAGAAGAAATAAAAAGAAGGCATACAGACAACTGAAAGAAGTTTACGGAAAGTGGAATAAGAATAAAAAATATAGTGATGAAATTAAATAGATTGAAAACGATTTTTTTGGGAGCCTCGGTCTTGTTGATGGCCGTTCAATGTGAGAATGAATCAGAGACTCCAACGCCAGAACAGGAGCAAGAAGAACAAAAGCAAGAGGAGACCGAAACGGAAACATCCGAGGGGAGATCTCAGACATGCGATGACTCGATTTACAAACAGGCGACTGATGAGGCGCAAAAAACGATGGACTTGACTGGATGGGAAGTGGTGTGGGAAGATGATTTTGACTACCCTGATGCGCAGTTGGATGACAACTGGGAATCCCAGAATGGGGCAAGTGGAGGAGAAGTACTTTCAAGCCGATGGAGAGAAAATGCCGTGGTCAAGGACGGCGTACTAGAGCTGCTGGCCAAGAAAGAATCTCGCGGTGGGCAAGATTGGACTGCTGGCAATATATGGACACGCGACCTGTTTGGGTATGGCTATTTCGAATGCAAATACAAATATGCAGGAGCCAAGGGTACCAACAATTCTTTTTGGTTGTACCCCCGGTATAGCCCCTCGTCACAGGTCAACTGTGAGTTGGATGTCAATGAAGGACATTTTCCAAATGAAATCAATACCAACCGACACCATTGGTTGAATGGTACAACTGAAAACGCCCAATTGCCATACACAGAAGGAATACAGCCTTACTATGGGCATTCCTTGGAGCAGACCGTTACCACCACTAAAATTCGTTTTTCTTCCAATAATGCCTCCCACTTTCATATTCGAGAGTTTAGGATATACGAAGCCAATGAAGATTGCTACCCAGCCAATGTGTTGTCTTCTTCTGCCGACACAGAACTGACCGGTTTGAATAATTTGGCCAAAGACCCTGAAGTTAGCATCACTGCAAGTGGAGTGTATCGGGACGAGTTTAAAGTATCGCAAGTAGCAGATGGTAGTGTGAGCACTAGCTGGGTGTCTCAAGCCACTGGGAAAAAATGGTTGGAATTTTCATGGCCTGAGGCCCAGGAGGTTGGTCATGTCCAGTTTGTCAACGGTTGGCAAAGTGGCAGCGAATGGCTGGCTTTGATTTCTGATTATAAAATCGAGGCCTGGGTAGATGATGCTTGGGTGACTTTGGTCGATTTTGATGTGGTCGATACGCATAATTATGCAGAAGAATACCATGTCTATGGAATGGATTGGAATGAAGACAAGATTGACTTTTATTTTGATAATCAGCTTATCCGAACGATCGACAACACCCAATGCAACAATGAACTCAATATATATTTGAGTCTGGCCATTCTCGAATACGCAGGAGAAGTCACAGATGCCATAGATGGTACCAGTATGAAAGTCGATTGGGTCAAGTACTATCAAAAGAAATAAACACGAATATGAAAAGCTATAAAAACCCATTAAGGTGCGGGAATGGTTTGGTTGCCTTGGGGATGTGTCTATTGTTCGCTTGCCAGCCCCCAAAAAAGGAAGGCGCTCCATTAGAAAATGACACGACGGGCTTTCCCTGGGATATCCCGCAGACCCGCCCGGATCGACCGCTCAGTGAAGCTATGGATCGACTCTATAGTGACTATCGGACGCCACGTCCAGAGGACAACGAGCTCTACTCCAGTTTTGCCTATACACCACTAGAGGGGTTCGATTATCACGATGGAGATGGCACCGTTTCCCGAAGAGACCCTTCTAAGGTGATTTTTGAAAATGGCCAATACTACGTGTGGTATACCAAGCGTGATACTCAAACGCCACCTGTTGGTTGGGGCAATGCCGACCAGTCTACCGAGGTGATCCCGTCTACCGATTGGGATTTGGCAGAGATATGGTATGCCACCAGCAAGGATGGTTTTCGTTGGGAGGAGCGAGGAGTAGCTGTATCGCGGCCTGACAAACCAGCCGTGGGTTGGCGGTCTGTTTCCACACCTGATGTTTTGAAATTCGGAGGTAAATATTACTTGTACTATCAGGGTTTTATGGAAGCCAGTGGCAAAAAAGGAGACCATTGTCCTGTCACCGCTTCTTATGCAGACTCGCCCGATGGGCCATGGACACCTGTTGGTAAAATAGTGGTTGAAAATGGTGAGCCAGGTACGTGGGATCAATATTCCATTCATGATCCTTACCCACTGGTTTACAAAGGAAAAATATATTTGTATTATAAAGCCGCCTTTGGAGATCGTCCAGATTACTTGGTGGCCAATGGGCTAGCCATAGCCGATAATCCCCTGGGGCCATTCGAAAAGCATCCGCTCAATCCAGTGCTCAACTCTAGTCATGAGACGGCCTATTTCCCCTTTGAGGAAGGCATCGCCACGCTCGTTACACGCAATGGCAACGAGAGCAACACCATCCAGTATGCGCCTGATGGGGTCAACTTCAAAATCGCTGCGGTATCGGCATTGCTGCCTTTGGCCGCTGGTCCGTATGTGCCCGATGCTTTCGATAGCCAGGCCAATGGCCGAGGGATCACTTGGGGGCTTTGTCATTTTACGAACTACGGCAATGATTGGGGTAAAGATTATAGCGTGCTTGCACGTTTTGATTGTGATCTGAGTTTGGACTTGGATGACAAAAAATTGAAGCAAACACAAACCAAGCTGCGACCAGAGGTGTATTTTTCTAAAGAGCTTACGAAGGAGCAAAAAGTAGCAAGACAAAGCATACGCCCCTAAAATAACGCCTACTTACGCTAGGCGGATCAGCTCGGTCAAGAGGCTATGATTCTTTTACACCTAGCGTGTGGTTTTATCGAAAAATAGCAGCGTGTCTACCAGATGGGTTTGCCAGTATTCCCATTGGTGGCCGCCTTCGAATTCTTCGTAGATGTGCTTGATGTTGTGTTGGGTGAGCAGGGCAGACAGTTCGCGGTTGTGCTCGATGAGTAGATCATCGGCACCGCAGTCGAAGCGCAGCGGAGGGAGCGAGGCTTGGTTGTCCTTGAGGGTGAAAAATACAGATTCGTCCCTTTCTTCAGTTTGAAAATAGGCCGAAAGTGGTTCTTCTACGAATAGCGCCATCTGATTGAGCTCGGTAATGGAGCTGTGCCCCGAGATGCCGCGATAGCGGTTGGCATATTTGGCACCTATCCGCAGCGCACCATAGCCGCCCATGGACAGTCCGCCGATGAAGCGTGGTGAGTCGGCCGAAGCTTCTGGAATGTTCTCAATAACGGCCGCAGGCACATCTTCGGCAATCCACTTTTCGAAATCCAATCCCGAGTGTGGTAGGTAGCCAGAACCATCACCCCAGAGCCCATCGGAGGGCATCGCCAAGATCATGGGCTTGATTTTTTGCTCGTCGATCAGTCGTTGGGTGGTTTGGTGTGCACCACCCTTCATCGTCCATATCCAGGCACTGCCATACACGCCGTGTAGTAGCGTGACAATCGGCAGGTCTTTGAGGTTTTCCCCTTTGGGTACGAATACGCAGAGGTCTCCACGTCCTTTGAGGTTGGGAGTCTTCACTGTGATGAAACGTAAGCCGTCCATTCCGAATTGCGGATCGGACAGCTCCGTGGTTTTGAATTTTGAATCAGCCATTAGTCAAATACGATTACGCCTTTTGCATTTCTGCCTGCGAGCATGTCGTCGAAGGCCTCTTGCAGCTTGTTGAGCGGGTAGGTGCGGGTGATCATTTCGTCCAGCATCAGGTCGCCCTTGTCATACAAGTTTACCAATTTAGGAAAATCTACCTGAGGTCTACATTTTCCGTAAAGGGGATTGATGTAAATTTTGTCCCATTCGAAGAGCCGCATATCGATAGTTATTTCTTCTTCGATACCGCTTACCTGTATGGCCGTGCCGGCATTACGGATCATGGCTAGTGGTGCCGCGCCTAGTGCTGGGATGGCCGTACACTCAAAAGCATAATCCGCGCCTCGGCCTTCGGTCATGGCTTTTACTTGTTCGGCGGCTTGCATTAAGCCTCGGTCTGCTTGGTCAGCCAATATGGTATGGGTTGCCCCAAATTTTTTGGCCATTTCCAATCGCTCTGGGTTGATATCGATGGCGATGATTTGGGCTGCTCCTGAGATGCGAGCCCCTTGGATCACGTTGAGTCCTACGCCGCCTGTGCCGAGGATCACGGCTGAACTGCCAGCCGCTAGTTTGGCAGAGTTGATCACCGAGCCGTAGCCTGTCATCACACCACAGCTAATGATGCTCGCCGAGGGCATGGGCATGTCGCTAGATAGCTTCACGCAAGCAGATGCTTTTACCAAAGTGTACTCGGAGAGCGTTCCGATATTGAATGAGCGCTCAATCGGTTGGCCATTCCACTGGGTGCCTGCCAGATGTGCGTGCCCTGGCGTATAGCCATTGCCACCAGCCGTGACCGGAGAATTATTTTCGCAAATGTGCTGGTTGCCTTCCTGACACTGGAAGCAAGTCATGCAAGGCGTGGCCCAATTGAGAATGACCTTGTCTCCGACTTGGAAATCGGCTACTTCACTTCCCAATTTCTCGATGATTCCTGCACCTTCGTGCCCCATCACGATGGGTTTGCCCCAAGTGAGCGAATCGTGGTCGGTGTGACAAAGGCCTGCTGCTTTCACTTTTATTAGTATTTCATCGGCTTGGGGGGCGGCGACTGCCACCGTGTCGATGATGAAACTCCCGTCTCCCTTGGCTATTGCTGCTTTGGATTGAATGGCCATATCTCTTATTCCTAAATTGACATAAATAGTACAGATTACAAATCTGAAGAGAATCAGTCAAGCGGGAGTTGCTTATTTTGATTGAAAAATATGCTATTTTGTAATCAATTGATCTATATGTATTGATGAAATAAGAAAATAGAATATAAATGAAAGCTGTATTAGAACAAGTTGCCATTACCGAACAGCAAAGTATTCGCGCCTTTAGGTATTCGAAAAAGGGCTTTGATGCGCCCTGGCATTTTCATCCAGAGTACGAGTTGACTTGGGTGGTGAAGAGTACGGGTATCCGATATGTGGGCAACAATATCTCGGATTTCAGCGAAGGAGATCTGGTGATGCTCGGTAGTAATCTACCACACTGTTGGAAAAACGGTGAAGAGCATACAGGAGAGAGTGAGTCTGTGGTGATCCAATGGCGAAGGGACTTGATCGGTGATTTGCCAGTCTTCAAACACATCCACGAACTGATGGACCGTTGTCAGCGGGGATTGTGCATCCATCTAGCAGATCGTGAGGATATCGTGTCTCGTATACAAAAGGTGCTGGTCGTCGATGGCCTCCATCAGTATTTGCAGTTTGTGGAGTTGTTAGACTATATGGCCAGCCATGCCCGCTACGACTATATCGCTGGTGCATCCTACTCCTACGACGGCACCAGCGCCACCACCAGCAGATTGGAAACGGTGCAGTCCTATGTCAAAGATCACTACAAGGACAAAATCAAGCTATCCGAAGTAGCCGAAAAGCTCAGCATGAGTGAGCAGGCATTCTCGCGTTTTTTCAGCAAGACGATGAGCAAGCCCTTCTTCGTCTTCCTCAACGAATACCGGGTAAATATCTCCAGCCGGCTTATCCTAGAGACCGACCTCCAAATGGCCGAAATCGCCTACCAGTGCGGCTATGAAAGCCTGCCTTTCTTCTACAAGCAGTTCAAAAAATTCAAGGGCTACACGCCACTGGAGTTTAGGAAAATGTATTGGAGGATTTGACTATTAATCAATACTAAAAAGACCATATGATCTACGAATTTTCTGTAAATACTAAGACTTGGTACCTAATGGCCAAGTCCATTTTTCTTCTAAAAGATCTCAGAGAAAGCAAATCAACGCTAGGAGACATTTGTACAATAAATGCATCTATAACCCTAAATTTAGCTGCAACTATAGAAGGAGTACTGGCATCAACCTATACTCAGACACTAAAAAAGGACCCTCGATATAAAAATACTGCTCGGATAAACGATTTTGACTTAAGAAGAACTTTCGATCAAAAAATCAAGAAGATTGAGTCAGAAGGTTTTGAATCAAAATTGCAGCTTTTTAAAGATACCCTTCATATTAATATCAAGACTTTCAACACCTACAAAGCAATTAACGCGCTTTTTCAATACAGAAATGTACTCGCTCACGGAGGTAAGTTTGAGTACAAACGTAATAAGGTTGATGACTGGATTGTCGATGAAGGTAATTGCGAAACAAAACAAGAATTAGAACACTCTGATTACTGGGTAAAAAAGCCACTAATTAGCTATCTGAAAGAAAATAATTTGTTGTATCCGCCAAAAAATAATAAGGGATGGAAAATCCTTTTAGATGATTCTCTCTTTACAAATGACATTGCGGATCATTTTGTTGCCAGATCTAAAACCTTTCTATCAGATCTATTGCTAACTAATTCCCTCGATGTAGATATCCTTGATAAACATTTTATCAAATATCTTGGACTACAACAACCACTATTAAAAGACCTATATAAATAACTTATTGTATCAATAAAACACACAATAAATCATGCATACTAACATAATAACATACAAATCCATCAAAATAAAGGAAGATTAATCAGGTGCCACGCGCGTAATTTGCTAGTAAGATAGAAGGTGTCTAGAAGGCACCGATCTACACAATACAGTAAACAAGAGCTGATATGAAAAAAAGCGCACTGCCCGACCCATTCGCACAAGCCCGAGAAGCCAAAGGCTATGGCACAGTAGAGGATCAAAACGATCCCGTCACTATGCTACTCCGTCTCAAAGACGTCCGCAAGACAGCCAAGGACACGAAGACATTTCAGTCTGGTGCTGTTCCAGGACGGATCGTGGTGCCATCGGAGGTAAGTATCCGAGATACTCGTCAGATTCCCTTCGAGGTAGATCCACCGATGCACGGTGAGTATCGGGCTTTGTTGGAGGACTGGTTCAAGCGACCCGAGCAGCCAACATATCGCGAGAGTTTGGAAGAGATCATCACTGAATTGGTAGATGAAGCGCTGCAAATGGATAGCCTCGAAGTTATGGAGCAATTTGCCCTGAAGTTACAGTCACGTGCACTCACACTGCTACTCAATATCCCCTACGAAGAATCCGAAATCTGGATCGATTGGGGTATGCATGTGTTTAGAAGTGAAGAATCTGCATTGGACGGCAGCAAAGCAGCCATTCTCTATGATTACATAGATGAGCAAATAGACAAAGCCATAGCAAGCCTGGGCGATGATTTGTATTCGACATTACTGCGTTCAGAAATAGAAGGTCGCAAGATGACCAAAGAGGAAGTGAAAGGGGTAATGATCCTCACCTTTGCAGGAGGCCGTGATACGGTTATCAATGCCGTAACCAATTCGATAGCGTATTTTGCAGAACATCCAGAGTCATTGGCTCGTCTCGATGCCGAACCAGAAATGACCACTCATGCGGTAGAAGAATTGGTGCGATACTTTTCGCCTTTGACACACATGGGACGGGTGGTCACTGAGGACACTCAGGTTTGCGAACACGCCGTAAAAGCAGATAGCCGCGTCTCACTTTGTTGGGCTAGCGCCAACCGAGATGCAAGTACCTTCGAAAATCCAAACGAAGTCATATTGGATAGAAAAATGAACCCACATGTGGCCTTTGGGTTTGGGATTCATAAGTGCTTGGGAGCTACGCACGCTCGACAGGTGCTAAGAACTTTGCTAGCAGTACTTGCCGCCAAAGTGAAGAAGATTGAAATATTAGACTACAAAGAAAATATCGAAGACTGGGAAGAATTTCAGCGCAAGGTCGGATATGATAGCATCCGAGTAAGGTTTGAAGGGAAATAAACGATTAACATTAAACCTGACAGGTTTAAATTGAAACAGGAATAACAATGGCAAAAATTACATTCATCACCAGCGACAATGAAGAGATAGTCGCAGAAGCCACATCAGGCACAGTCATGGAATTGGCAAAGGAAAACAACGTAAATGGTATAGACGGAGACTGTGGTGGCGTTTGCTCCTGTGCTACTTGCCATGTGCATGTGGCAGAGGAAGACTTTGAAAAAGTAGGAGCGCCTGGCGAAATAGAAGCCGACATGCTGGAGCTAGAAGATAACTATAATGAACGTAGCCGCCTTTGTTGCCAAATCGATATGAGCGACGCTATCGATGGTGTGACACTATATGTAGCTAATTAAACCTAAGGTTTCTAGAAACCTCCAAGGTCTTTATGTTCTTGGAGGTTTAAAAATGATGATATAATTATGTCCAATATCAATAAAAAGTGCCTGATCATTGGTGCCAGTCATGCCGGGGTAAACTGTGCATTTGCTTTGCGTAAAGAAGGGTGGGAAGGAGAGATTCATCTGTACGACAAAGATCCCGTATTGCCCTATCACCGTCCGCCGTTGTCCAAGGCCTATTTGACTAGCGATGACAAGATTGAAAGACATTCACTCAAATCGATCGAAAGCTACGAAAAGGAGAATATCCAACTCCACTTAGGTATAGGAGTAGAAACCATAGATTGGAAACAGAAAACTATTGAGCTGAACAATGGCGAATCAATGGCTTATGACAAATTGGTGATGGCCACTGGAGCCAGACCTCTTATCCCGCCAATTGCTGGCTTAGATACTGCAAAGCATGTGTACCCATTGCGGACAGCCGCTGATGTGGAGCATATCCGAAAAGCTCTTGGTGCTGGCGTTGGAAAACGAGCTGTCATTATCGGTGGGGGATATATAGGTTTGGAGATCGCAGCATCCTTGAAAAAAATTGGAGCTAAAGTGACAGTGCTGGAGCGAGAAGAAAGAGTGCTGGCACGAGTCACGGCTTCAGAGATGTCGGTGTTTTTTCAACAGTTACATGCCGAAGAAGGAGTAGATGTGCTTACACAAAAAAACGTGGTGTCGATTATTTCAGAAGGCGAATGCAATGTGGTGCAATGTACAGATGGAAGTCAGTTTACAGCAGACCTCATTGTAATTGGCGTAGGAATTAAGGTGAATTTGGAATTGGCGAAAGCCGCTGGGTTAGAGGTTGAAAACGGAATCAAAGTCAATGCTCAAGCGCAAACCAGCGATCCAGATATATATGCTATAGGTGATTGTAGTTATCATCACAATCCGATCTATGACCGATGGATACGCTTAGAGTCTGTACAGCATGCCGTGGATCAATCCAAAGTAGCTGCAGCCTCTATTATGAATAAAACAGTGATTTATAACAGTATACCCTGGTTTTGGAGCGATCAGTACGATGTGAAATTGCAGATGGTGGGATTGTCAGAGGGCTATGACGACCTGCTCATTAGAAGAGAAGAAGGAAAACGGAAGTTTTCAGTTTGGTATTTCAAAGGCGATCGGTTATTGGCCGTAGATGCGGTCAACAATGCCAAGGCTTATGTGATAGGCACTAAGTTTATCAAAGAAGGAATATTGCTAGATAAAGCCAAACTGGTAGACTCAACCGTTCCACTGAAACCCACCGAGTTGATGTCGGCTTAGTGACGTTCTCACCGTTTTGGTTTGTGTCCTCACGAACCATTTAGCCTAAATCTCATTCATAAAATCAACCAAATTATCTTCTTTTTTCAGCCCAAGCTTTTTTCTCAATCTGTATCTGGAAGTCTGCGCGCTCTCGGCCGAGATGCCGAGCAGCGTGGCCATTTCTTTGCCAGTGAAATCTAGCTTGAGCAAAGCACATATTTTCAGATCGTATGGTGTAAGGTCAGGGAATTGGTTTTTTACCTTTTTGTAAAAGTCATTGTTGACGGCAGAGAATCGCTTTTCAAATTCTAGCCAACTTTGATCCTTATTGAGACCAATCTCCTTCATCAATTTTCCTGCTACCTTAGAATCAGTTTCTTTTTGAATTTGCTTCAATCCGTTCTTTAGGTTAGATAGCAATTCATCTTTGGCTATAAGCTGTAGTGTGGAGAGTGTCAGTTCCTTGTTCTTGACTGAGAGAATCTCACGCGACTTTTCAGCTTCCTTTTGCCGTTCTAGTTCTATGGTCCTTTTTTCGGTTTTGTGCTTCGTTCGCCAATATTTGAACAGAAAAAATCCAACGGAAAACAGAAGTCCAATAGACACCACCAAAAGGAAAATTTTCAAATTAGAAATTTGCTGTTCTTGTTCCAATGTGCGTAGTCGACGTTCCTGGGTCACACGTTCATTTCTTTCTTTTTCAAGCCTATACTCATCTTTGATTTCGAGCAGGTATTGGTTGTTTGGGCTTCTGCTGCTATACAAATATTCGTTGATCTGATTGGCTAGTTTCAGATATTCATTGGCCTGCTTGGGGTTGCCCCGAAGACTCATAATCGCAGACAGCTTTTCATAAACATCCGGTACGAAATTGAGATGGGTCAAGTGTTTTTTAGCTGCAGCAATGGATTTTATGTAATAAGCAGTGGCTTGCTCATGCGCTTGCCGCCCAGCATGCAAATCACCTATATAGGAATAAAGAATGGGTGTAAAGTCAGGGCTGTTTTCAGTGATTTGCTTTTCTATTTGGTTAAATATTTTATCCGCTCGATTAAACTTCTTCTCCTGCACAAACAAATGAGCTCTCTCAACTGCTGTAAATAAACCAACGACATCGGTTGGTAGAAGCAACTCACAACTGTCCAGATATTTATGAGCCAATTCGGGATTGTGCTCATACTTATAATGAACGGCTAGCGGAAAATAATTTTCATTCAAGGCGGCTTGATCCAAGGTTCCTCGATTTACTAAATCGCGATTGATATCTAGAGCAAGCAGGTAATATTTGAGAGCTTCTTCTCGTCGCTCATACAGGCTGTATAGAATGGCAAGACCGTTGTAGCTGATGGCTTTTGATGCGGCATCATCACTTTGATCTGCTAAAAGCAATGCCTTCCAATATCCGTCGTAAGATTTTGAGTAATTCACTCGATTGCAATAGATACTTGCGAGCTGATTGAGTGATTTGATGGCAGAAAGTGTATCTCCTGATTCTAGCGAATTGTTCCAATTCTTAGTTAACCTTTCAGTCAATGAATCTTCTTGATTTTGATAGATCCATAGCTCGTTGGATTTGCTGTTTGTCTGTGAAAATCCATTATGGATTAATAAACAAAATAGCATCATCAAATAGGCTTTTTTGAACTTCAGAAGTCTATATACTTTTTTCTCAGTCATGTACATGAAAATGTCTCAATCCTTCTCAAATCTCTACAATTACCGCTTTTTATAATCATATACAATATGAAATTTAGTCATTGTCTATATCAAGTCTATATGAAAAATATGATTTTCATCATATCAATTGACACATTTGAGATTAAGAAAGGGAGAGATAAATCCCTAAGAAATGATTTTAACTAGTCGAATGAAAAACCAATACTTTTATTTTATCCTATTAGGAATATGGGGAGCTGGATTCCTCTCCAGTTGCCGTCCTACGTTGCCAGAAGGAGTGAAAGTAGCTTATGAGCAGCTGCCGCAATCTTTAGATTTCAATATACATGTCAAGCCCATATTATCCGACAAATGTTTTGCCTGTCATGGACCTGACAAGGGGAAGATAGAGGCAGGTCTACAACTGCATGCTGCTGAAACGGCCTATGCAGAATTACCAGAATCTCCTGGTAAACATGCCGTGGTGCCGGGGAGTTTGTCGGCTAGTGAGTTGTTTCATCGCATATTGTCTGACGATCCCAATGCTATCATGCCACCGTCGAAAAGCAATATCTCACTTTCGGATTATGAAAAGGCGGTGTTGACTAAATGGGTTGAAGAAGGAGCAGAATACAAACCACATTGGGCATTTGTAAAACCTGAAAAGCCAGAGGTGCCAACTGTCGAGTCAGAATCAAATGCTCGTAATGCCATTGATCATTTCATATTAAGTCGATTAGAAGAAGAAAACCTGACGCCAGCAAATCGATCGGAGAGATCGTTGTTGCTCAGAAGGCTGTCGCTTGATCTAACAGGACTGCCTCCCTCTGTGGAAGAGATAAAGACCTTCGTTAATGATAATGACGCAGATGCCTACGAAAAACAAGTGGATCGACTATTGGCCTCTCCTCACTATGGGGAGAAAATGGCGGTAGATTGGATGGACTTATCCAGATTCTCTGATACATATGGCTATCAAGTAGATTTTTATCGCGACATGAGTCCTTGGCGAGATTGGGTCATCAAGGCGTTCAATGATAACATGTCTTACGATCAATTTGTGACTTGGCAGTTGGCGGGTGACCTTTTGCCCAATGCCACTAGGGAGCAGATATTGGCCACAGGATTCAACAGGCTCCACGCGCAAAACTCAGAAGACGGTATCATCGAAGAAGAATATCGAGTAGAACAGGTGATCGACAGAACGTCCGTTGTCGGCCAGGGAATCATGGGATTGACCGTAGCTTGTGCCAGATGCCACGACCACAAGTACGATCCTATTTCCCACAAAGAGTTCTATTCGCTGTATAGCTTTTTCAATAATGTAAATGAGTCGGGGCAAATCTCACGTGACCCGATGGATATACCTGTACCTACGCTCCTTATTCCCGATAAGGAACAAAAGGAGGTAATAGCCTATTTGCAAAAGCTAGAGAAGGAACAAGAATCGCAACTTCACGCTACCAAAAATGAATCCGAGGCAGATCAGTGGATAGCGGCAGGAGGCTATAAAGTAGCGTCTTCTAATCTTAACCAAGGCATGGCTGCTCATTTCACCTTGGACGGTCATTTGAAGAATAAGATTACCGGACAGTCTGGTCGCATGGCTCGAATGTACACCGATGCCGAACCTGCAGCATTTAGCCAATCAGATGGAAGAAAAGGATTGCTCGTCAATGGCGATTCGTGGCTCGATCTCAAACCCGTAGGCATCTATGGTAGAGACGAATCTTTCAGTATTGGTCTTTGGGTCAATCTGCCAGATTCGCTCAAAGAAGGCGTGATTTTTCATAAAAATAAGGGCGTGCGACTGCATGGCTACAAAGGCTATCATCTTTACTATAGAGATGGAAAATTGGAAGTGATGCTTGCTCATACCTGGCCGGACAATGCCATAGAAAAAGTCGGAACAACCACGATCCCAACCAATGAATGGGTGCAGCTCACGATGACTTACGATGGATCGAGCAAAGCAGAAGGAGTCAAACTCTACATCAATGGCAAAGAGGAAAGCATGATCGTCAATAATGACAATCTGTATAAAGACATTCTATTTCATGATTATATAGACGAAATCTACCCAGAGCCACTAGAGCCAGGTCTCAAAGTAGGAGGTAGATGGAGAGGATTCGGAATCAAAGATGCTTTGGTAGATGATATCATGGTGTATGACCGATCGCTCACTGCATTCGAAGTATTACAGCTCGCAGGCAGTCCGATGGCTAAAAACATTTTAGAGAAAGCATCTCAACAATTGACAGTATCAGAAAGGGAGTTGCTACGTGAATATTATTGGGAGAATGTTTCTAATAGTTATCGAATCACTTCGGCTGATTTGCAAAAGACACGTGCTGTATTAGCCGATACCCTAGATGCGGTAAAGGAGGTGATGGTGATGAAAGAAATGGACTCCCCTCGACAGGCATATGTACTCAAACGTGGTCTATATGACAATTATGGAGAGGCTGTAGCGCCTGGTACACCGTCTACGGTTCTTCCTATGGACGAAAAATTACCTAAAAACAGGTTAGGCTTAGCGCAATGGTTTTTCGATGAAGATCATCCATTGACTGCCCGCGTGGCGGTGAATCGCTACTGGCAGCATTTGTTTGGACGGGGCATCGTTCGCACCAGCGAAGATTTTGGTAATCAGGGCGAACTCCCGAGTCACCCCGAGCTGCTCGATTGGTTGGCCATTTGGTTTATGGAGCATGATTGGGATGTCAAAGCCCTGCACAAGCTTATGGTCATGTCGGCTACCTACCAGCAAGACTCCTATTGCAGTCCTGAACTCAGAGAGAAAGATCCGGACAATGTGCTTCTCGCTAGAGGGCCACAGATGAGGCTGACCAGTGAGATGATTCGAGACAATGCCCTGGCAGTCAGTGATCTGCTGGTGCCAAAGATTGGCGGGGAAAGTGTTCGCCCTTATCAGCGCGAAGGCCTTTGGGCGATGAATTCGAACACTTATGTGCAAGGTGAAGGGGAAGACTTGTATCGCCGTAGTTTGTACAGCATCTGGAAACGATCCGTGCCCTTACCGACACAAGCGACGTTTGATCAACCGGATCGAAGTGAGTGCACCGTACGCCGTCAGAAGACGAATACGCCACTGCAAGCGCTTGTCCTTCTCAATGATCCCACTTTCGTGGAAACGTCCAGAAAGATTGGAGAACGGATCACCCAAGCCGATGACTCAGCAAAGGCCATCAAAGAGGCTTTCGTGAAACTCACAGGTAGAATGCCGGTGGAAGAAGAAATGAACTTGCTGCATGCGCTGCAGCAAGATGAATATGAAAAGTTTAAAGCGGATGAAAATAGGGCTAAAGGCTGGTTGGAGACTGGTGCTTATCGAGTAGACCCTTCGCTTGATTCTAATCTGGTAGCTGCCAATGCGGTGGTGGCCAGTGTGATCTTAAATACAGACGCTACCATCACTAAAAGATAATAATATGTGCCATCATCACGATATCATTCGGTCTGGAATAAAAGACCTGCAAGAAGAGGAAAAGAAGATCGACCGTAGACAATTTTTGACGAAGACTTCTCTGGGACTCGGCGCCATGGCGCTAGGTTCTTTGCTTGGCGTGGACAAGCTATATGGAGCTACGCCTTCACCCATTACTGGGAATGGTATTCCTGGCCTACCGCACTTCATGCCAAAGGCCAAACGAGTAGTTTACTTATTCCAAAGTGGAGGGCCTTCGCAGTTCGAAACCTTCGATTACAAACCCAAATTGGCTACCATGTTTGGTCAGGATTTGCCGAGTTCTGTTCGCGGCGGACAGCGTCTCACTGGCATGAGCGCCAATCAGTCTTCATTACCCATAGCACCGTCGATGTACAAATTCGATCAATATGGCGAAAGTCGTGCTTGGGTGAGTGAGCTTATGCCCCATACGGCGGAGGTGGTGGACGAACTTTGCTTCATCAAATCCATGCATACCGATCAGATCAATCACGATCCGGCCATTACCTTTTTTCAAACGGGACATCAACTGCCAGGTAGGCCGTCCATCGGTTCTTGGATGAGCTATGGCTTGGGCTCAGACAATAACAACCTCCCGTCGTTTATCGTGCTCAATTCTAAAAATGCCAACGGTCAGCCGCTTTATTCTCGCCTCTGGGGCAATGGCTTTTTACCTACTCAGCACCAAGGGGTACAGTTCAGATCCGGTGCCGATCCGGTTTTGTTTTTGAATAATCCCGAAGGCTATGATGGAAAAGACCGTGGTGAAATGCTGGAATACCTAAAGCAAATGAACGAAGTGCAGCACAGTGCCTACGGCGATCCAGAAATCAACGCACGTATCGCACAATATGAAATGGCCTATCGTATGCAGGCCTCTGTGCCTGAGATTACGGATATGTCGGACGAACCAGACCACATCTACGATATGTATGGTGAAGACAGTCGTGATCCTGGCACCTACGCCGCCAATTGCTTGATGGCCAGAAGGCTCTTAGAGAAGGATGTGAAATTCGTGCAGCTATATCACAGAGGCTGGGATCAGCACCTGCACCTGCCGAGCGGCATCAGTGGGCAGTGCAAAAAAACAGACCAACCAACAGCCGCATTGATCAAAGACCTGAAGCAAAGAGGACTACTGGAAGATACGCTTGTGATTTGGGGAGGAGAGTTCGGACGTACGGTGTACTCGCAAGGTAAATTGTCCGAAACCAATTACGGACGCGATCATCATCCACGATGCTTTACCATGTGGATGGCCGGGGCAGGAGTAAAGCCCGGTTTTACCTATGGTGCCACCGATGATTTCAGTTACAACATCACAGAAAATCCAGTGTCGGTACATGACTTCCATGCTACATTGATGCATCTGATGGGAGTAGATCACGAGCGGTTGACCTTCAAGCATCAGGGAAGACGCTTTCGCTTGACAGATGTGCATGGGCATGTAGTGAAAGATATTTTGAGTTGATCAAACATCGTCACTCGTCCCTCGCAATGACGGAAAAGAATAAAAAAACCAATGAATACAAGAAGAAATTTTTTAAAGAAGACAGGGCTGGCAGCTGGATTAGCAGCGGCTCCTTCCTTCGGATTCAATATTATCAAAAACGTCCAACCCGAAGAAGAAATCCTGGGTCACGGAGATTACCAATACCGCATGGTGCGCGACTGGGCCAAAATGGACCGCATGCGATTCCCTCTGCTCAATTGCCACGAAATGGTGATGGACAGCAAAGGACGTTTGATCATGCTAGGCGATCATCCACGCAACAATATTATCATATTCGACAAGTCAGGCAAAATGCTGGACTACTGGGGTACGGCCTATCCCGGTGGTCATGGGTTGACTTTATCGAAAGAAAACGATGAAGATTTCTTGTTCTTGACAGACTCCGGCTGGTACAAAGACAAGCTAGGCCAGTGGGTTAGTCACAATGGCCGGGTATCCAAAACCACGACTGACGGCCGTGTGGTATTTGACATTGGTCATCCACAAACGATTGGTGTCTACAAGCCCAACGAGTATTTCAGACCTACCGAAGTAGCCGTGGCGCCCAATGGCGACATCTATGTAGCCGACGGATATGGCGCCGACTACATCATTCAGTACGACACCAATGGCCAATACATCCGACACTGGGGAGGTCATGACAATGCAGATCCCAACTACAACCTGAGCAACGCCCATGGAGTGGCGATCGACCTTCGCGACCCGAAAAAACCGATGGTGGTGTGTACTTCGCGTAATGACAATGCCTTTAAATTTTTTACCCTCGAGGGAAAATATATTCGCACGCTGACTTTACCCAATATGTATGTATGTCGGCCAGTATTCGACGGGCCTAATTTGTATGCCGGGGTCTGCTGGTCGAAGCCCAAGGGCGGTATATTCGATTGGCAAGCGCACACTGGATTTGTGACGGTGCTTGAGGGAGATAGGGTGGTCTCAAATCCTGGAGGTACCGCACCCGAATACATCAACGGCGAACTGCAACCCAGCTATCAATTGGCTCACAAGCCTTTCAATCATGGACATGATGTCTGTGTGGACGAAGATAAAAATCTATATGTCTGTCAGTGGAATGCAGATCAGACGCCACCCATCAAACTAGAAAGAATATGAATGCACCAGATATCATCGTGTTTTTAGGAAGGTTTCACCCCTTGGTCGTGCATTTGCCAATAGGCTTCTTGCTTTTGGCTTTTTTGATGTGGATTTATGACCATTGGAAGAAGACAGATACATTTAATCAAGCCATCGCTTTTAGCTTGCTCTTGGGGACGGTCGGTGCTGGTGCTGCTTGCGTGATCGGCTTTATGTTGTCTCTGAGTGGTGGATATGCGGATAGCGCCTTGGACTGGCACATGTGGGCAGGGATTGCCACCACGATCTTGTCGACTTGGGCCTATTTGTCATTCACGCTATCCCTATCTGAAAATAGGGCAAAACATATTCGATGGGTTTCGCTTACGCTAATGGTCATGGTACTGTCTGCTACGGGGCATTTGGGAGGTAATCTCACGCACGGCAGCGACTACCTGACCGAATACGCTCCGATTATTGGCAGCAGAGCCAATCAGTTGCCACCACCCGTCACGATTCAGCAGGCCATGCTCTACGATCATATTGCCAAGCCGATCATTCAAGCCAAATGTATTTCATGTCATAGCGATGAAAAGAAGAAAGGCGGGCTGTCGTTGGTCGATGGAGCTGCGATGAGAAAAGGCGGAGATGCTGGATCTATATTCGCTCAGCCTTTCGGTGAAAATGAATTGTTGCGGCGTATTCATTTGCCTGAGTCTAGCGACGATGTAATGCCACCTAAAGGCAAGACGCAATTGACTGAAAATGAACGAAAGTTGTTGGCCTTTTGGCTCAAACAAGAAGGAGGATTTGGAATGACAATGGATTCGGTTGGTAATGACAGTATCAACCATCTGGCTGCGGTTTATTTGGGATTGGAGAAGAATAGCCATGGAGAAAATAATATAGCCCAGTTGGACAGCGTACCGCAACATGTGATCGAAAACCTGCTGGCTGAGGGCGTAGTGATTCGTGAATTGGTGGCTGGTAGCAACTGCTACGACGTGCGGGTTCCGTCTTCACTCGGTCACGATAAAGGGGCTGAATTGCTGAAAAAACTGGAGCCATTAGCGCAAAACATCATCTGGCTGCATTTATCCGGATTAGGTTTAAAGAATCAAGAATTGGCTCCCCTTGGAGCAATGAACAACCTAGTAAAACTTCGCTTGGATAATAATGATATATCTGACGAGGGTATAAAACCCATCGCAAGCTTGAAACGGTTGGAAGTATTGAACCTTTATGGAAATGCACTTACTGACAATTGTTTGACTGATCTGTCTAGTATCGAAAACCTTAAAACCGTATATGTCTGGGAGACAGAAATAACGGAGAGTCAAGTGGGGAAAACTAAAATCATAAGGTAATCGCACTCAATATGAAAGGAGTAATGCTTTATATTCCAACACAACACAGGCTAGATAATGGGGTATAAATAAGGGTTTCGTTTTTCATTCGTCTACACCATAAGCTTGTTTAAAGAATCCATCAAACAAACCTTGATGATCAAATACTTCGTTTTCTTTTGCGTAAGCTTGATAAGCATCAATGAGTTCCATTCTTTTTTCAGGGTTTGTTGCTGATAAATCGTTTAACTCTGAAGGATCTTCAGCCAAATTGTACAATTGCCAATCACCATTACCGAAAGGAGCTACAAGGCGCAATATTTTCCAATCACCTTCGATGTAGGCTTTCATTTCAAACAATTCATAACCAATACCTTTATTGCGCTGTTTGTGCGTTTCGCCTCCATTCAATACGGTTTTGAAGGATTCGCCAATAGGTGTTTTTACAGGTGTTCCGTTTACTTCCTTTGGATACGCAATACCTGCATAATCAAGAAGCGTGGGCATGATATCTGACACATGAAGTAAGCTGGTGTTTAGGCCTTGTTTTGCGCTTTTACTCAAAGGCTTTACAATCAATGGTGATTTTATTCCGCCTTCCGAAGTAAAGCTTTTAAATAGTCTAAAATTAGCAGAAGATGCCTGTGCCCACCCTGCACCCATATCGATAAAGGAGTTGGGCAAGCCTCTATTTTCTAATTCGTTATTGAATGTAGATAAGTATTGGCCGTCTGCATTTCCGGGATACGCTGTGGCAGGTGCACCATTTGCGCCATTGTCCGAGAAGAACAAAATGATGGTATTGTCATAGAGGTTATTTGCTTTTAAATAATCGGTTAATCGCCCTACGGATGCATCTATATAATCTACCATAGCGGCATACACTTCCATGTCACGGGTCTTTTCTTTTTTCGATTGTTCATCTAAAGTCGCCCAAGGTTGCACCATTACATTTTGACTTAGCTCTTCTTGTGCAACATCTTCCGAGATAATCCCTTTTTCTAATAAGCCTTTCACTCGTTCATTGCGAAGTTCATCCCAACCTTGGTCATAACGTCCTTTGTATTTCGCAATATATTCTGCTGGCGCATGCAACGGGTCGTGTGGCGCGGTGAATGACAAATAGGCCAAAAATGGTTTTTCGTCTGTTTTGTTTTTATCGATGAAATGAATAATGGAATCCGTATAGTTTTTGGTAGAATAGAAATCTTCGGGAAGTGTAGCTACCGGCATGCCATTGCGTCTATAGGTAACAGATGTTTCAGCGCCTAATGCGCGCATGTCGCTCCAATGGCTCGCTGCACCTTCGGCAAAGGAGAAAGTTTCCTGAAATCCTCTGGCAAAAGGACTTTGGTCATCCGTTTCACCCAAATGCCATTTACCTGACATATAGGTATTATAACCTCCTGTAGCTAAAACCTCAGGTAAGGTAGCTACTTGTTTTGAAAGGTGACCTGCATAACCGGGTAAGTCTTTTATTGCTGGGTAAATGGTTTCACTCATAACTCCAAGCCCTGCCACATGGTTGTCGTTACCAGACATTAATGAAGAGCGTGTAGGAGAACAGGTCGGCAAAACATGAAAATTGGTGAATTGAATTCCCTCTTTAGCAAGCGCATTCAATACGGGGGTATTAATTTCTCCGCCAAAAGCCCCCAAATCTGAATAGCCCAAATCATCTGCTACAATGACAATGAAATTTGGAAATTTGCTTACAGGGGTCTCTTTTTGTTCGCTGTTTGGGTTGTTATTGCATGCTACAAGAAACACGAATAGTATACTGAATATTTGAATTTTTGTCTTCATAATATCTTTTCAAAATGTCACATAACCTGCGTATGCGTGTCGTTTGATAATACAGCCAAAGTAGTGAAAATCTACCGAATCTACTAGCGAATCGGTGAGAGCCACGTTCCGCCGATCTTCCGATGCGGCGAACTGACATCACCATAAGCAGAGAAGTCATTTCCGCCGGCAGATGCACGGGTTCGTTCCGCCGAGGCTGGCTAAATGCTCAGTTCGCACATGCACTATGACGCCGTGTGTGTGCCCAGTATGTTGCATGTGTTAACAAAGTTAACACGAAAGTTCCAGCGGGTGAAAGTCCCTTACGAGCGGGTTTGTACCCCGAATCGTTAGCAAGTCGCAAGGTCGGATACCATGAGGTATTGACTGAAGAAAGCGAGACTGCAAAACTCGGTTCCAACGAAGAGGAACTGGATACAGAGGCTGTATAGTTCGGATGAGGTAACACATCATACTGACGTCCAAAGGGTGGGTTTCCATCAAGTACTTGTACCGTAGATCCAGTGGAATTGGGGGAAGGAATATGCTCTTATCTGGGTAGGTCTCAGACTTCACGAGCTGGAGACAGAGAAGTCGGCAGAAGCCATAGTACCAATGGGCTGAGCCATCACCTTCGGGATTAGATGGAGGACTCACGAAGTTGAGAAGGGCTGAACATCAACACGTGTCCAAATTCGGCTAGGAATTGATCGCTAGTTTGAGTTAAACTTCGAACCAGAGAGCTATGGCTTCCGCCCACAGAAGAATGCTCAACAGGCAGTTCGACGTTCCCTACAGCAATGGCTATCAAGACATCGTCGACATAGATCTGAAAGGATTCTTTGACGAAGTACAGCACTACAAACTCCTACAACTGATCTACGAGAAGGTCAAATACCGATTTGTAGCCAGTGAAAGCAGTTGGCAAACGCTTAAGTGTAAGCTCAAGCATCAGACCAAGAAAACCTTGCCCTACAGTTTCGAAGAGCGACTCCAAAAACTCAAAGAAGTATACCGAGGATGGATTAACAACTTCCGTCAAGGAAGTATCTATGAAGCTCGATGAGTGGCTGAGGAATCGCCTCAGGTACTGTATATGGCACGATTGGAAGAAGCCCGAGCGCAAGCGCAAGAACCTGATTCGTTTAGGCGTACCACAGGGTATAGCTTATGCTTGGAGTCGCATTCGGATGGTTGGATGGACAGTAGCCCAAAGTCCTATACTGAGAACGACCATTACCATCCCTAGACTTAAGAAAAGAGGCTATGAAAGTATGGTGGATTACTATTTCAAAGTGAAAGTCTGATTGGATGAACTGGGGCGGAGCGTAAAGAAAATGTCTGTTAGACATTTTTAGCGAGGAGCCGGCCTGTAGGGTAGGGATTGAGAACCGTACGCTGGGTGGTGTGAGAGGCGCACTGGCGGTCATTTGACCGTCAGCCGTCTACTCGATTAGATGCTTTTTATTGTCCTCCTTCATCCAATGCATGTACATCTTCAGACCTAGAATAGTATATTGAGTCTGTGTTAACCCTTATATAATAATGATAGTAAGTCACAGTCATACTATCAATTATTGGATCCTTTGCAGAAATATAGCCTATAAAATTACCGGTTTCAGTATTGTAATCTATCTCAACTCTTCCAACTTGTTCACTTCTACCTATCAAACTTGTAATGCTCAAGGAGTCTACCATTTCGTTTGAGTCGCTGATTTTGAAAAACCATGTTCTTTTTTCATCTTCCATTACGCATGAAACATCAAACACTCTATTGCCTTTTAGTTTGTTCCGTGTAAATATTAATTCACTTCCTTCACTCTGTTTTAGTTTTTCTGTGAATTCATCATAATGTGCATACTCTTTGACCCACGAGGGATTGTTCACAGAGAATGTTGTTGGTATTGATTCGTATTTTATGTCTGAATTCTTGCTTTGACAGCCTAATAGTAGTACTAGATTAAGGACGGCCAGAACCTTTAAAATAGTGAGCATATTCTCCTGTGTCTTCGTCCTTCCATAAGCCTCCATCGGAATCGATTGAGTATTTGGCATTTGAAACACTAACTCTTCCTCCTTCATACTCTTTAGTCTCTTCGTTATAAGCTGCTCCTGATTTTCCTGACTGAGCGAAGTAATATCTTTTCTTTCCATTTGTTTCTTTGATTTTGGTAATTATTACAACGTGACTCACGGATGACAAATCCTTTTGTTTACCTGATCCAGTAAAAACGTAATCACCAATTCTGATGTCCTCTAGTTTTTCGCTGTATGTGCCATGCTCTTTGAGCACTTTTACCATTCGTTGGGTTCCAGACCCACCATGTTTGTTGATTCGCTCTAGAGAAAAAGTTTTGCAATATTTGTTTAACTCTTTTTGAGTGAGATAGCCATTTTTTTCTTTCTGTTTCTTGGCTGCTTCGGAATGGAATACCGCATCAATCTCTCTGATGAAGTGAGAACAATCGACACCTTTACCTGAGTTCTTGTCAGCATCGTTCCAGCGATACTTACGAGTATCTTTTTTGTTATTGGCTGCATCGACGGCTATATCTGCTCTCTTTTCTCCTTCCTTTGCTTTGGATAGGTTTTCGTTTTGATGAACAGCGACAAACTTTTCAATTCGTGTCTTTTCGTCTTCGTATTTGTCAAAAGCCCAATCATACCATCTGTTGAGGGATTCTTGTAATGTGCATAGAATGTCATCATTAGCTCCTGATAGATGAGTATCAGTAAGAGAATCTAACAGCTTAACTGATAATTCATCAGGAACGCTTTCGGAGTTTAGAATGGTAATGACCAGGTTAGGGTTGTGTTCGATATACTCAACTAGAGTCTCAGCGAAAATATCAAGATTCTCATACTGCTCAATGAAGTTTTCTTGAATGTGTTGGTCGGTAGCAGGTTCATCCTTGATACACTGAATTCTCTCAGCTTCTGCTTTTTTCGTTTCTTCTGCCTTGGCGTTTGCTTCTTTCTTTTTGTTATCAGCCTCTACTTGCGCTTTCCTTTTGGCTTCAATGTTTGGAAAGTTATCAACCATTTTCTGTACGTACTCACATGTCACGCCCTCTGCATGCATGGCTTTGAGTGTGCCACTATCTGGACCGCAAATGTTACCGTCATAGCTCTCCCAAAGAAGTACTTCTCTTTGGAATTTCTCTATAGCAGCAATGGTTTTCTTAATGGTATCTTGTTCTACATATGGCGTTGTAGCGTTGTTGACTACTTCACTTTCGTTGATAAGGTCTGTTTCGGTAAGTAATCCAAGGTTATGAAGAGCTTGTTGAATGATTAGGACATCTTCCTTTAGATTCGTAGCTGCTCCTGCACCAACACCTTCTGATATTTGAGTATTGTTAGGAGTTACTTGTTTGGTATGTGCATCGTTTCTAAGTGAAGCTTCGGAAGCAGTGACTTCCTTAACCTCTTCACCTCTGACCATTGCACTCCACTTGAGACCTATGAATTCTTTTTCAAGCGCATTGACAAATCCTCTAGTGCCAACGTCATTGTCTTCGCTACGCATTCTAGATTCGAAGTCTTGAAAGGCTAGCTTGAGTGTTGGCATTTTCTTGCCGTATTTGAAAAGCGTATCTTTCTTGAGTTTGCTGTAATACTTACTAGCGCCTGCTCTTTCTTCTGCTTGTTTAGAAGCTTCTTTTCTAGCAAGTTCTTCGTTCTGAATTTGTTCAGGGGTCTTTTCGTTGGCTTTTCGGATTTGTTCTTCTTTGGCTTTTCTCTCAGCAGTTGCTTGAGATAGACTGTCTCGTGTATGTCCAAACTCAGCTAAAAACTCATCAATTTGCTGTTCAATAGGAGGTTCGTTTTCGCTTCTTCGTTTTTCTGCTTCCGCTACTCTTTTTAGTACTGCTCTTTCTTCGTCGGTTAAGGAAGCTGCGGATCTGTAGCCAGATGATTCGTTTCTTCGTTCTTTATTTGCGTAGCACATAGGTTAATAGCTGGTTAAAATATTGCTCAAATTTATCCGAAATAAATATCATTGAAGACAACCTTTAGCTTTCCTGTCTATAATTAATCAAAGAAATAAAGGTTTTACTTTTAATAGTAAAAGAAAGCAAGCCAGAACTACGCGCTAACCAAGTTACCCAGACTTATCGGGCGATTCAGGGCTTGCTTTCCATTGTTAAATGTTCAGATAGATATTCAGGGATCCCGATCCGTCGAGATGCCCTAACATCAAGGTTTTGAACTTAATATTGAAATTATGGAAAATACCACCCCTAAACAAATCTTCTACCCACATATCGTGGGTATAGACATTAGCAAAATGAGTATTGATGTGGCTTTGATTAACAGCTCATCGATGAAGTGCAACAATGCCTTGTTTAGTAATGATAGCGAAGGCTTCCGGAAAATGAAAAGATGGCTTAAACAACATGGCAATGACTGTGGTGAGGACATCCTTTTCTGCATGGAACATACCGGTATCTATACCAGAAACATTGTCAAGTATTTGCTCAAAAGAGGATGCAAAGTTTGGCTGGAATCCTCCCTGCACATCAAAAGAAGCATGGGACTAATCAGGGGTAAGTCAGACAAAATCGACGCTGAAAGAATTGCCAATTTTGCTTTTGATCATCAACGTGATGCCAAACTGGTCAAACTCTCACATCCTACCTTAAACCGCCTCAAAGATCTAATGAAAACCAGAATGAGGCTTCAAAAAAGTTTACACAGTCAGCAAATTGCTGTAGATGAGTTGACCAAAGTAGACCCAAAAGCAGGACGTGAAATCGAAAGAATCAGTAGGTCAGCTATCAGTGGGTTAAAAAAATCTTTAGATAAAGTTGAAGCCAAAATGGACGAATTGATTCAGATAGATAAACACTTAAAGGCCCTCTACGAATTGGTCACTTCGGTGAAAAGTGTAGGCAAGGTTTTGGCCGTGGATCTGATCGTTTATACAGAAGGATTTACTCGCATGTTGGACAACCGAAAGCTGGCTTGTTATTGCGGTGTAGCTCCTTTCGAATACAGTAGTGGAACCAGCATATTTGCCAGTCCAGGCACATCAAGTTTTGCCAACAAACAACTCAAATTTCATCTACACATGTGTGCGATGAATGCCATCAAATGTCACAAAGAACTTCGAGGATATTACCTTCGGAAAACCGAAGAAGGGAAAAGTAAAATGAGTGCACTCAATGCAGTGAGAAACAAACTACTCCATAGAGTAGTCGCCGTAGTAAAAAGAGGAACTCCTTATCAAGAGAAATTGGATTAAAAAAAGACCAATACGCTTGTTTTTACCATAGATATCGCCCAGCTATGATGAGTGGGGATTAGAAAGCACTAACCTCTCGTCTCGCACATAGCCACGCCTTGATTTAAATTTAAAACTTGTGGCGGATTTTCCAATCCCCACGAAAATGTCCTTACCGATAAAACCCCATTCATTCATAGCGTATGTTAGCGTCTTTATCCGAGCCTAAAACCAATCGGAACAATTGAATACACCTTAGTTGGCTTACCGTCTATTTTGCAAGGGTTCCACTGAGGGAGTTCGTTCAGAAGTCGGAATGCTTCTAAGTCAAGGTATTTATGAGCTCCTTTTAAGATCGATAGAACTTCAGTGTTACCTTGTTCGTCAATGGAAATAAGTACGAGGACGTTTCCTGTTATTCTTTTTTCAACCGCAGGGCCAGGGTAGCGCATATTCTTCACGAAATAGGACGAAAAGCCTTCAGGATATTCAGTTAAAGTCGGAAATGTTAATGTTCCTTGGATTGGAGACTTAGGTTGCTTCGAGTACAAATCAAGATAAGGGGCATCCTTTGGTGTTTCCTCGGAATAATTGAGTTCTTGGTCATAATCTAGTCGAGACATTAGTGTGCCGTTATCATAGTATTGAAACCAAATCCCAGCAGGTTCTCCATTCAAATAGGTTTTTGACCAAATAGTTAAGTTGTCCTTAATCCTTGTATGGTTCGTTTCGATTCGGCCATCAGGATATTTGGTTTTAGTTCTTACAAATTTTGCTTTGGATTCAGAGACCTCTTTTGAGTCTGTGTATCTCGATTTGTAATACTTCGTTTCGATTACTTCTTGAGCAAATGAAATGTTTATGGATACTAAAAGTAATACTGCGGTCAGATATTTATTCATGATTGTTCTGTGTTCGACTTGGATTTATTGACGCTAACGCTCTGGCTATGCACCGTGGCGTGTTTAAGTTCGTATTCTGTTTCGTTTATCTAAGTAGCGAATTCTTTGAATTCGCATAGTAATTTCTTTTTCACACTAGGCGAATTCAGAGAATTCGCGGGGCTTGTAAGTAACCACAAACCTATCGTAATCTACTGACACGACATGGTGTCATAGGTGTTGTTGTGTACTTTTTTCCTCGTATTCAAATTGAAGTCCGTAGAATTTAACTTCTTTAAAGTTGCCAGTTAACCTGATTCTACCGTCCTCAAGTTTCGTTTTTGTTTTAACTAAGTAATCAATAAAAGAGGTGTCGTCTGATTTAACGAGTTTCCACTTTTCGTCAATTGTTAATTCATTACTGAAATCCGTTCTAGATACTATCGATTTCCCTTGTTCTCCAAAGTTTGCAATCGTTGTATTATTAGATAGAAATAAATAGCCTTTTTCGTCTAACCAGTTGTAATGTAGTTCACTTATTCCAGCTATTGGATCTATCTTTTTATCCAAAATTTCGGATATCAATTCAATCAACTGTTGTTTGTGAGCATTTCCAACATCTAATAGAGGAAAGACTAATTCTGTAACTATTTTCCTAATAGACTTATCATTAAAATCTAGAGAAATTAGTTCGGTATAGGTCTCATCTGGCAATTCTTCTTCCAATGATTCTGATTCATAAATCCATTTTTCAAAATCTTGAATTTTAGTTTTCTTTTCTATGAAGCGAAGAAATAATATGGAAGTTGAAGTTTTCAATTTTTCTATTTCAATATTGTACACAACATCCGGATATCACACACTAGTGGTTGATATATCCTTTATGTTATAGTTTTAAAAGTGTTCTTTTTTTCTCAGAAGGGCTGCGGTTAGGCTTGGCCTTAGACAAGAATAAATCAATGTGAAGTAGATCGCAAGTTTTGAGCATGTATATTATCAAGGGAGAGCGCGCTTGATTAGTCATAAGTACATACTAGGCACTAAAAAGTCTTTCAGCGCATCCTTGACCGATGTGCTGAAAGACTTTTCATGAAGTTAAACTACTTAATGGTAAGGCTCGTTTGCGATTAGTTTTTGATATTTTATTCTTTCAAAAACTTGATGGGTGCCTGTCCTGGTATGTGGATCATATAAAGCCCTGTAGCCAAAGTGCTTACATCCACTTGATTTTTGTAGCGTACCGCTTGCTTAAAGATCGAGCCAGTAGTGTTGACGAATGACAGTGAGTCGGGGAGTGTATCTATCCCCGTGATTTGTACCATGCCATTCCCAGGATTTGGGAATATTTGGATGGCGTTTGTTTTTTTATCAAGACTTAGCACCGGACGATCTGGTGCACTTTCTATTTCAAATTTGCTACTGGCTTCACTTACATTGCCTGCCCAGTCTATGGCATAGAGGACGTAGTGGCCAGGAGTCATATCGTAGGTTTTTACTATTGCTCTTCCTTCGTAAGAGACGGTAACCTCGTTGCCCGCCGACACGATGGCATCTTGGTTTGCAGTGGTTCCTACTGGCACTAGGTATAGTTGTGCTTGTTCGCTTATGGTTATCGATACCTCTCCGTCATTGAGGGTCAGCGTCGTGTCTATATTAGACATAATAGGCGCTGTGACATCTTCTATGTGTGCTTCCTTTTGCCATATGCGGATATATTTGATCTGGTATTGTGCATCCAGATCTTCCTCGTTAGGCAGGCCATTCCAAGGGAAGCATTCTTGATCTACCCAAAGCCTTTGAGCTTTAGTAAAAAACCAATCAGTCCCTTCTCCTTCATCAAAATCTGCTGCAGTGTATGTTTCAATGTATTTTCCGTCGATATAGATTTTCATCGAGGTTTCGTCCCAGTCAAATCCATAGACATGATAATCATCTGCCACTCTCCAGTCTGTAGGAATGAACACATCAAACCGAGGCTCAAATCCAGTATTCCATTCGATCATATTGAATTTCAATTCTTTTTCTTTGTGTTTTCTTCCTGCTGGTTCATATTTTCCAAACATTTCGAACATGTCGAACTCACCGCCGTTTCCAATGGTCCAAAAAGAACTGGTAATTTCTGCATCGGCTGCCTTGCTGCATATTTCCATATATCCATAGGTAAACTGCTTCAAAGAATTGACGCCAGCGGTCGTGATAGGCATTGGGTTGTCGTCTAGGTCTTTGCCGTAGCAATACCCCGTGTTGTTTGTGTCGCAATCGTCTAGAAAATCAAAATCGGGCTCCCATCGTGTTTCTAGGATGAGTTTGCCATCTTCTACCCAGGCATTGTCTGGCGAAAACTGCGCTGGCCATCGGCCTTTAAAATTGTTGTAGTATATCCCGTCTCTGCAGGCATCCCCCTCGCATCCTTCTATATATTCGCCTTGAATATGCCACCTCGATCTGTTTAAAGAGTCTCCCTCAAATTCATCACTAAAATCTCCGTTCAAAATCCATTTGCCAATATTGTCTGGGTCGGATAGTGGATAGTCCTGTGCTGTCGTATTAGTGACTGCTGCTAGTGTCAGTAATACTATTATCGTATGTGCTTTCAAATTTCCCATAACTTTAAGTTGCAAATTGCTTATTTAGTTAGGGGAACGGGGAATCAATATTACCCTCCAATAGTCGTCTTTTATCCTTTTTTGGTTTTACATGAGATATGTTAGGAGTTGAAAGAAGGTGATTTGACAGGTAAGTGAGATCCCAAGTTTGATTCTGGTATTTAGAAATTAAAAAATTGAAGACCCCTTTCAATTTTTTGAAAGTTTTGACCTTTCTTGTTAGTAATGTTCACGCAGCATGGGCATTCGCTATGTTCACATCCGTTTTAATTCTTCTCGCAACTTCTGGGCCTTTCTTGTGAGCCCAAACCAATGTAAGGCTGATGTGGTCAGTTTTGAGTTCGTAGTAGAGGGGTACTAGTGAAGGTATCAGAAATTGACGAAATTCTATCTGTTACAAGATAGCCAAATCTCTGATTTGTGCCGCGGCGCGCAGCCTATTCTTTTTTAGTCAACGAATGTTTCTTTGATGACTCTTTTAACCTCAGAGACTTCTTTAGGAGTTAGTATACTGTAGGATTTGATGACTCGTTGTTTATCAATGGTTCTAATTTGATCGAGTATGATCCAGCCCGTTTTCTTATTCTGATTTACTTGAATTCTTGTTGGATAACTATGTGACTTAGTAGTCATCGGAGCTATTGTTATAGTCTTAATGTTGAAGTTCAGTTCGTTAGGTGAAATAATGACGCAAGGTCTTGTTTTTTGAATCTCACTTCCTACTATTGGATCAAGGTTAACCAAGACGATGCGGTATTGATCTAGTTCCATTCGTCAAACTCTTCGTCATCGAACACATCATCTATAAGCATGTTGTCGTCTCCATTTTTAGACATTTGCTTAAATATCTCATTCCATCCTTTTCTAGGTGCTTTGATTGGCTTTAAGATTATTTTATCTTCTTCCAATATTAGTTCAACTTTATCTGTAATGTGATATTGTTCTAGAATCTGCTTGTTTAATCGCAGCCCTTTTGAATTTCCTATTTTGATGATCGACGCTTCCATAATGTGATACCTTAGTAATTACAAAGTTATTACATTGTGCGTACTGATCCAAAAAAAGTTCATGGCGGATGACGTTTAGTATATAGCAAGTAGGGCAGTAAAAAGCACTGAACTTTCGAGTTTGCACTGAGCTTCTCTCAGCCATTCTCGGATTTCGTTGAATGGATCTTCTGTTACTTGATACAATACTTCTGGTTGCATGTTTGAGTGGAGTTAACCAAAAATTGCAGTCATTGTTGATAACGACCAGATATGGCACGTGCCTCTGGACTTTCAAATATCGATAAATTTTCAGTTTTGCATTGCAGTATCAAATAACTCAGTAGAGGCATGTGCTATATCATTTGTTATGGACATATTATTCCGATTCCTTCGTAACCTCAACCCCTTCTCTAGTACCTTTTATATGAAACCTTTTGAGAGTAGAATCAATTATTTCGTTAATTGGACTTCCGTGATTATTCCTTGTATCAAATATCGAAATGGGATTTTTGGAAATGTTAAGGACAGTTAAACTTAATAGCTGTTCGAGCAAATCAGCGTTTATTTCCCTAGCAGCATTTTTATAGCCTTCAAAAGCCATAGATACAGCATACTTATACGAATAGTCTTCTCTGATTCTCGCAGTGAATCCATATTGCTTCGAACTAAACCAACAGAGCCAAACACAAGATGCTAAAATTGGAAGTTTGACAATTATTTCTTCCCAATTCGGATCAGAAATAAGTGGCTTTACCAGAACGAAAGACAAATAGATCAAAAGGCCTAAAGATGCAATTGTGAAGAATTGCCAAAAAACAAGTGTCCACCTTAATTCGTCCTTTCGCTTTTTGAATGATCCAGCCATGCCTGCTCTATTAGCATCCTCGATGGTTTTTTGAATCAAACCTTGTTGTTCAATATTTTTTTCGTTTGCTTCTTTTAAAGATTTTAATTCATCAGTAAACTCTTCGTTAAAGTTTGTGGCATCTTCCTTTAGAGATTCAATATCTTCAACTAATGAGTCATATTTGCCTTTATTTGTTGCTATGGAGGTAGTTGAAGATTTTATTTGTTCCTGCCACTCTACTACTTGCTTTGCTATTATAGTGATTTGCTCTTTGGATGTTTGAATGTCCGTCTCATTAGTATCTATCTATTCAACTTGCTTGTCGTAGTGTTCATCCTTCTTTTGAAGATTATCAAGTAAATCATTGCTCGTGGTTTTTATCTCTTCTAATTTTTCATAGAGATCCGAAAGTTCTTCAATATCAGAGTTCAACTGTTTAAGTTGGTCTTTAGCTTTTTTTAGTTCAGAATCTACTCTGATGGGGTGATCTGTAACCGCAACATAGGTTTCTCTAATTAAATATCTGATTCGTTGAATATTGGTCAAAAAATCGTCAAACTTACTTTCAGCTGATTTTAATATGCTCCCCTTTAAATTTTCTCTACTTTCATCAAATAGTTGAGCAAGGCTTCTTTGAAGAAAAATCACTTCAAATTTTTCAGAATGCTCATCAAGGTTACCCAAGAGGTCGTAGCTCTCTTTAAGGGATTGAACAATTAATTCTCTACTTATTCCATCATAACCATAGACATCTGAACCTTCTGGTACTATCTCAGTAATGTGGTTAATAAGCAGGGTTAGTCTTTGGCGGATTGATTTCATATGAGTATTAGTCGTCCATCGCCTCTGTATCAAGCGTGGCGTGTGATTTAGTTTAAGTTTCGGCTACAAGATAGCCAAATCTCTGATTTGCGCTATCCCTTTTTGATTCTGTAGTGCTAATCTGAGATATGGCGGGGCTTCCAGAAAGCAGAGAACTTTTATGCACCGCTGACGCGCCATGATTTGATCACAGCATGTTAGCGTGATTATTCAACCACGAATTCATCCGTTTTTAAGGAAAATTTTGAGTTGTCGTCAAAGCTAACTTGAATTGTTATTGTTTGATTTGGAATGTTAATATCAGTATTCAATCTGAAGGTCATTGAAGTCCCATATGCTCCAAACAAATACGGACTTTCGTTTTGTTGGATAATGAAGTTTTCAATAGTTGAATCTTCTTCATCAGAATATCTGTTCACGATTGAGAAAAAGTCAGATAAATTATCACCACTTTCATAAGTAATATCTCCAACTGTAATTGGTTGGTTTGAAGAGATAGTTATTGAAGTTAGATTTTGTGTGGGTTCAGGTTCAGGCGGTGAACATGCATACGCTTGGTTAATAAGTGAAAAGTTGAAATTTGATTGGTGACTTTCATAAAGTTTTGCCAACCAAGTGAGTTCATATATCTCTATATTAATAGCAGCGTCATTAAATGATGTTGATTTGTTTGTACTGAAATCGTTTCTTTGGTAGCCGTTTCCTTGAAATATTTCTATGCTTCCAACAGTTAGAGTTAGAGAATCAATTTCAGTATATTCTTGTTCAAAAGTTTCTCCACAACAAGAATCTGAGCAATTATATTTACTGTCTTCACATGAAAATGGAACTACAAGGTAAATACAAAGTAATATCTTAAAGTATGATTGGAAATGATGGGCTTTGCTTCTCATGGTTATGGTAGGTTCTTCACGCTAACCTGCGTATGGTGCGTGTGCGTATCGTTTGATAATACAGCCAAAGTAGTGAAAATCTGCCGAACCTGCTAGTGAATCGGTGAGAGCTGCGTTCCGCCAATCTTCCGGTGCGGCGAACTGATATCGCTATAAGCAGAGATGTAATTTCCGCCGGCAGATGCACGGGTTCGTTCCGCCGAAGCTGGCTAAATGCTCAGTTCGCACATGCACTATGACGCCATGTTGTGGGGCGTTTTATACGTCAAGTAGTTTAGCTGAATGATGAACTGTCAAAATATCAATACGTTCATCAGTTGCGGTAAAGTATATGATACGGTAGTTGCCTAAAATCACTTCACGGATTCTTGGGTTTTCTAGTTCAGGTACAATTCTGCCTGAGTTGGGAAAGGTTGCTAGTTGTCTTACTCGTTCACGAATTCGTTGAACCTGAATTCTTGCGTACTTCCTAGAACCTTGAGCAATGTATTCAGCGATCGAAATTAAGTCGTTTTTGGATTGAGGAGTCCAATTTATCTTAACCATTCTGGCAATTCTTTGTCGAGTTCTTCGTCTGGAATTACGTCATTAGCTTCAGATTGAGCCAGTCCTCTGTCAATCTTCTCTAAAAGTATGAGTTCATCTATGGCCTGATCAACCGAGAATTCTCCTGGGAGTTGACTTATTGCGTTTATTACTTTTTCTTTTGTAAGCATGTTCAAATATACAGGAAGTTGGACTGATGATCAAGAGCCTTTCATGCCCCACAACGCCTGTCTATATCATCGTGGCGTTGGTGTAAGATAAAGTGTCGGATTCAAAGTAGGAAAAATCTCCGATTTTTCATCATACCTTTTTCATCCAATGTGAAAAATCGGAGATTTTTCCGGTGCTGCCAGAAAGCAGAAAAGCTAGACTCTACTACTAAGCCGCCATGGGATATCAGACCATGTTACCCACCTTTTAGTCGTTCCCAAAAAATGGAATTTCTCCTCCCAAGTCAGGCAGCTCGAAACTTGGCAGTTCGAAAGAGGGCATATCAAAGTCTGGCAGTTCAAAGTCGTTAATGGATTCCATTGCAATTGGATTGAACATAAAAGGCATTCCAGAATCGAAGAATCCTTCATTTGCCCAAATTTGAAGTTCTCTTGCTATAATTTCAATATTGTAGGCTAGCAGTATGTTTGGCCCTAATTCGTTAAGAATCGACTTGATTTTATCAGGTTCATTCTCCTTATAATATGCGTAGTAGCGTTCAAGTTCAGTTAGAAGATCTCTTAATTTTTGTTGTAGAGCTTTCCCTTCTTTTGTTAATATAACTTTGAGATAATAGAATGGAAATGTTCTTCTGAATAAATCGTGCACTTCTAAATTCCACATTATCTGACTTTTTTTGAAGTAGAAGTAATTAAAATGCATTTTGCTGTACACATCTCTTACAAGTCTATCAGGAGAAAGTAGTGAATCTCTGTCTATTGGTTTAGAATAGTATGAATAGTGCTCTCTTGCACAATTTAAGATCGCCCTATGATAATCCTTTAACTTGGAGCTGTTTGATTCACTGCCTAGCTCAACAAATTGATAAGTAGCTGATTCCAATTCGCATGTACCGATCTTTAGCAGCTTAAAAAATATCAATTCACTTATCGCACTGATGATCAATTCTTTTCCGCCTAATTTATAAGGCTCTAAAAGCAATCTTGCTTCAGTCGGTTTTAGTTCAGATATTTTCATTTCATGGTGGGTAACCTTTAGCTTTCCTGTCTATAATTAATCAAAGAAATAAAGGTTTTACTTTTAATAGTAAAAGAAAGCAAGCCAGAACTACGCGCTAACCAAGTTACCCAGACTTATCGGGCGATTCAGGGCTTGCTTTCCATTGTTAAATGTTCAGATAGATATTCAGGGATCCCGATCCGTCGAGATGCCCTAACATCAAGGTTTTGAACTTAATATTGAAATTATGGAAAATACCACCCCTAAACAAATCTTCTACCCACATATCGTGGGTATAGACATCAGCAAAATGAGTATTGATGTGGCTTTGATTAACAGCTCATCGATGAAGTGCAACAATGCCTTGTTTAGTAATGATAGCGAAGGCTTCCAGAAAATGAAAAGATGGCTTAAACAACATGGCAATGACTGTGGTGAGGACATCCTTTTCTGCATGGAACATACCGGTATCTATACCAGAAACATTGTCAAGTATTTGCTCAAAAGAGGATGCAAAGTTTGGCTGGAATCCTCCCTGCACATCAAAAGAAGCATGGGACTAATCAGGGGTAAGTCAGACAAAATCGACGCTGAAAGAATTGCCAATTTTGCTTTTGATCATCAACGTGATGCCAAACTGGTCAAACTCTCACATCCTACCTTAAACCGCCTCAAAGATCTAATGAAAACCAGAATGAGGCTTCAAAAAAGTTTACACAGTCAGCAAATTGCTGTAGATGAGTTGACCAAAGTAGACCCAAAAGCAGGACGTGAAATCGAAAGAATCAGTAGGTCAGCTATCAGTGGGTTAAAAAAATCTTTAGATAAAGTTGAAGCCAAAATGGACGAATTGATTCAGATAGATAAACACTTAAAGGCCCTCTACGAATGGGTCACTTCGGTGAAAAGTGTAGGCAAGGTTTTGGCCGTGGATCTGATCGTTTATACAGAAGGATTTACTCGCATGTTGGACAACCGAAAGCTGGCTTGTTATTGCGGTGTAGCTCCTTTCGAATACAGTAGTGGAACCAGCATATTTGCCAGTCCAGGCACATCAAGTTTTGCCAACAAACAACTCAAATTTCATCTACACATGTGTGCGATGAATGCCATCAAATGTCACAAAGAACTTCGAGGATATTACCTTCGGAAAACCGAAGAAGGGAAAAGTAAAATGAGTGCACTCAATGCAGTGAGAAACAAACTACTCCATAGAGTAGTCGCCGTAGTAAAAAGAGGAACTCCTTATCAAGAGAAATTGGATTAAAAAAAGACCAATACGCTTGTTTTTACCATAGATATCGCCCAGCTATCATCCGTGGTGCTTGACGTGTATTTTGTTTCGGTGACAATGTAGGAAAATCTTCGATTTTCATCACTACCTTTTTTGATCCAAGTGAGGGAAATCGAAGATTTTCCGGTGCTCTCAGAAACCGCAGCCCTCAACTCTAGCGCTGAACGCCATGGATGGATAGGTAATGTTAGGCCTCGTTTTTTTTACTATCAAAACTATCTAAATAATCTGCTATATCTTCAAGGCCTTTCGTCTCATTTCCTTGTTGAATACGGATAAACGATATGTTTGGCAAATATCGTTTTATAATTTTCTCTCTCTTCCTATCCTCTTCTATTTGAAATTTATGAGCGTATTCGTCATATTCTACAATTAAACTCTCGTTGATAAACCAAAAATCTGGTCTAAACTTTAAGTTCCAACTAATTTGTTCGTCATGGATATATCTATTTTTATACCCTTTTGAATCTAGAAGCCTTAGAAATTTTATTTCGGGCCGACTTTCATCTAAGATCTCTTTGGAAAAAATCTGTCGTTTTACGTAATCAATTTTACCCCAAAGATTATTATTGACACTCCATTTTCCATATGCCTCAATAATTTCATTGTGAAGCCATATCTTAGAAGACATCCAAAGTTTTTGAGAGCGTACAAAGTCTTTATCAAATAAATAGAGAAGCTTTCTTATAAGTGCTTCTTTCTTGATACCAACTGACACTTGAAATTCGTAAAGAAAGTTTTTGGCATTCTTTGATTTTAACCATTTAACCACGTCTGATTTTCGTTCAACTGCTTGGTACAGTCGATACGTATTGAAGTCAGGGTGGTCTTCCTTATCAAAAATTTCCCGAATGAGGTTGGCTACATTTATGTTAATTATTTGATCCCATTTAGTATCATTAATTTTCACTCTTGGTAACCAAATAACTTCTAGAGGAATAGAATGTATTCTAGAATGCTCTTTTAGCTTATTTCTAATGTATGAAACGCTTTCTGAGAATTCCATCTCATAGTGTTTTACATTAGATGATTTGAAAATAATGTATTCTCTAGGATTCGATGAAATATGGTTAAACATCTCATCATAAAGATATTTGTAATTATTATGCTCTTGTTCAGAAAAATTGTCTTTTATATAGCCTAATTCTTCTATGAAGAAGTTTTTGTAAGCTTTTATATATTCTTCCGTTATCAATTTCTCATGAGGCCTAACATCCGGATATCACACACTAGTGGTTGATATATTCCTTATGTTTTAGTTTTAAAAATGTTCTTTTTTTCTCAGAAGGGCTGCGGTTAGGTTTAGCCTTAGACAAGAATAAATCAATGTGGAGTAGATCGCAAGTTTTGGGCATACTTTAATGTGGCTGCTATGATCACCGTCTAGGGAGGCATTAGAGGACTTGATTTAGCTGCTATGGATAAACGCACTCTTGTTGAGTGTATTGGTGTTTTCGCAGTGTAGCGATGATAGTACAGGTGAAAAGTCCTATGCGGTCGTTGGGCAATTTGATGGCGACTATAGTTTAGATTATGTTAGCCACGCTGTAGAAGGTAGGTTTAGTGTTGAAAATGATGGCACATTTACACTCCAAACTTTTGCAGGCGAATTGGCTGGAAGTGCCATAGAAGAAGAGGGCGTTTATGACCTTACTTTAGATGAGTTTAGTGGGGTGTTTGATAACCTATCCGGCGTGTCGGGGACGTATGATGCCGAACTCAATATTTAGAAGTAGATGGATTATATGAAAGTGGTGATGTGTTTTCGGTAAGTGGTAGTGTACTTGCTGTAGAGGAGTCCGATGAAAAATTCAGTGAAAGGCTGGATAAGGTGACGGTGTATTTTCCCCACGAAGAGTCGTGTAGTGCTAATATATATTTGGATAACAACGAAGAAATAGAAGGGCTTATTAATCATTATGCAGATGGGGCACTGTGCAGTTCGGTGTATGATTATATGGACGATATCAAAACGGATGTAGATCACAAGTCTTCTAAACTGCTGTGTCATGATGTCGTTCTCAAACAAGAAAATGGTTCATATAAGACTTACACTTTGTGTGAGACGGCCGTCTTTGTGTTGAACAAGAATGAGAGATACAATTATACCGTAGAGTGGTCCAATGGAGAGCATACTTCAGGAGATTTCAAAACTGGTGATGGCGGTAGTTATACTCGGATTTGTATCACTAATGAGCGAAGAGTGTACAGACACTAGTGGTAGTTATAATTATACCTATACAAAAAGCACAGTTTCGGATGTCGATGGTAATAACTATCCTACTGTGATTTTTGGTGAACAGGAGTGGATGGCTGAAAACTTACGAACCACTAAATTTAACGATGGCACTGAGATACCATATGTCACTGACAATACGATCTGGAAGGAAGGAGAATGTGAGTCTTGGTGTATTGAAAGAACAACGCCTGCTTATAGCTGGTACGACAATTCCACATCAAATAAAAGTGTCTATGGTGGCCCTCGACTAATAGAACTAGTGATAAGAATCTATATAACAGAAACCTACAATATTATAATGGAGGCATATTTAGGCACGACATCACTGGAGACAAAAATCAAGGGTACGCTATCCTATGTATGAGAGACAATTAAAAAAAAGCCTAATGTAAAAAGGATAGTACCGCTAAGTGCTATCCTTTTTTTTATACCATAGTTCATACTAAAAACACACCAATGGGATAAGACCACATCTACAGTAGGATTTAAAAAAGAGCAGAAATATCTTGCTCGTAAAGGCTCTGAAAATCGCATATAATTCGCTATTTTAGCCGATTCTAAAGGGGTGAATTTTCAAGTTCATCCTTTTTAATTTAATTCTATGAAGCCATTGGTGATAAGAAAAAGGAATAAAAAATCTAGATATAAACCCATACTGAACAGTACGAAACATTGGCCTGTAGTACAGATGGCCAAAAAAAGAGATGAGTTTATACAGTTGGTAGTAGAGGAGAGTTTCGACAACATGCTATTGCTCAAGCGAGGACGTACCTTGCGTGAGGAAATAGAAATGACCGCTTATCGCGAAAAACAAAGAGCCAAAAACCATCCTTGGAAAGTAGATCCCAAAGACGATTATTCATTTTGGGACGGTGTGCAGCAGCGCGTGGTTAAGCTGGACGGCCTTGGTAAAAAAGAGCAAAACGATTGTTTAAAAGACATATTAAGAGAAATCTTAAACCGCTATGGCAATGAGATCGCAGGCAATTTCAATCCCTCTCATTACCATGTGGCTCGTGCGGTAGTTACACTAGGATTTGGCCGATTACTCAATGCAGCACGCGTCAAAGGGCCGTGGTCATTGTTTAGCAATCAGCTGGACTTGGATGACAAAATACACATCAAAGGCGAAGTGGATCAGTTGAGAAAATTGGCTAAACTGGGTACTGTAGTGATGGTGCCTACTCATTTTAGCAATATCGACTCTGTGCTTATTGGCTGGATCATCCAGTTTTTGGGGTTGCCGCCATTTATCTATGGTGCAGGGCTCAACTTATTCAACCTGAAGGTGTTTTCATATTTTATGAATAGTGTGGGAGCATATAAGGTAGACCGCAGAAAGAAAAATTCTATTTATTTAGAATGCCTCAAATCCTACTCGACCATTGCACTGAGAGAAGGCTGTCACAGTTTGTTTTTCCCAGGAGGTACCAGGTCTAGAAGTGGCCGAATCGAAAAGGCCTTGAAGCTGGGATTGCTCGGAACGACTATCGAGGCACAACGTCAGATTTTCCAATTCGAAGAAAATCCCGAGGAAAAGAAAATATTCATAGTACCCGTCACGCTCAACTATCATTTTGTGCTTGAAGCGCCGAGCCTGATCAACGACTATTTGAAAAGCAAGGGGCAGGAACGATACTATGAGGAAAACGATGAATTTACTACCTCATTTAAAATCTCTACGTTTTTGATGAAGTTTTTCACCAAAGGATCTGATATTTCGGTGAGCATTGGCAATGCCTTGGATGTATTGGGCAATGAAGTGAACATCAATGGAAGAAGCTTAGACAAGAATGGGAATGAAATTGATCTCAAAGATTATTTCAAATCCAACGGGGAGGTGACTGAAGATGCACAGAGGGAGCAAGAGTACAACCGCATTCTTGGCAAGAAAATCGTGCAGGAGTTTCACAAGCACAATCGTGTTTTCTCTAGTCATTTGGTTGCTTTTACGGCATTCAGAATACTCGAAAGGAAACACACCTCACTCGATTTATACGGCCTGTTAAGGTTGTCGGATGAGGAATTGATCCTCCCTTATGAGGAATACAAAGAAGGATTTTCGAATTTGCTAGATGCCCTCAGGGCAATGAAAGACGCAGGCAGTGTAGGACTGGCCGATCATTTGAGCAGAGAAAAGGATGAGGTGATCAAACATGGCATCAAAAACCTAGGAATGTATCATGCTCAGCCACCTTTGAAGTTTTCGAAATCAGGCGATGTAGTCATTCGCAACATGAACTTGCTTTATTATTATCACAATAGGTTAGACGGTTATGAGCTCGAAAAATACCTCTGATAAGGTCGTAGGTGTAATAGGGGCGGGGAGTTTTGGGACTGCAATAGCGAATATGCTTGCAGAAAAAACGGATGTGCTGCTCTATGTACGAGACAAGACCAAAGCGGAGGAGTTTGAAAAAAATCGAGCAGTAGGCACGCACCGTCTGTCTGATAGAATCCGAATCACAAACCAACTGTCGGATATTGGTGTGCAGTGTGAGATCATTTTTCCGATAGTGCCTTCGGCCAATTTTAGAGAAATGATTAGGAATCTGGCACCGCATCTCAAACCTTATCATATATTGATACATGGCACAAAGGGCTTGGATATGACTGTGCCAGAAGGAGAGCACCTATCGAAGAAGAATCCACTTTCGCGAAAACATGTGAAAACCATGAGCGAAGTGATATTAGAAGAAACGACGGTACTGCGGGTGGGCTGTCTGGCAGGGCCTAATTTGGCCAAAGAGATAGAAGAAAAACAACCAGCGGCAGCAGTAGTGGCCAGTCACTTCGAAGAAGTGATCGATCAAGGGCAAAAGCTATTGAAGAATGACCGTTTCTTGGTTTATGGTAGCAATGACCTGATCGGTATAGAACTTTGTGGGGTTTTGAAAAACATCATCGCCATAGGTACTGGTATGGTGAGCGGCATGGGGCTAGGCGAAAATTCTAGAGCCATGCTGATCAGTAGAGGTATGGTAGAGATGGTCTATATCGGCAACGCCCTAGGCGGCAATACCAAAGCTTTTTTGGGCTTGGCTGGTGTGGGCGACTTGGTGGCTACTTGCAGTTCTAAATTGAGTAGAAACTTTACCGTAGGATTTCGAATGGCCAAAGGGGAATCGCTCGATGATATTATCCAATCCATGGAAGAAGTTGCTGAAGGAGTCAATACCATCAAAATCATAGATCAATTGGCCGAGAGCTACAATATCCGAGTGCCTATCACGGAGACATTACACAATATCATCAAAGGGGAGATGAGCGTAAAGGAAGCTTATGCCTATTTTATGAAGTTTCCGTTCCGTTCCGAAATTGACTTTATTTAATCGCCTTCATGGCTCTGATTCGCTTGAGTAAGCTGGGGTGCGAATAGTTCATAAACTCATACCATGGATGTGGTGTCAGGTTGCCCAGACTGTCTGAGGTCAGCTTCTTTAGCGCAGTGATCAAGGGCTCTTTGTCGTAAGTAGTCACGGCATAGGCATCCGCTTCATATTCATTTTTTCGACTCATCAGATTCATCAGAATACCGATCACAGTAGAAAGGGGAGAAAATAAGATCGCAAAGGCAAATACGTTGAGATGGAGGGCCGTCACATGGCCACCTAAGGCCCATGAGATTTCACTGCTGAAGATAAACTTGGACAAGAGCCAAAGCATAAATCCAGTTTGAAGAATCCCAGAAACCATAGACCAAATGATGTGTTTTTTTTTGAAGTGACCTACTTCGTGTGCCAGTACACCCACTAGTTCTTCTTCTGTGTGTTTTTCTATCAAAGTATCGTAGAGGACTACTTTCTTTTTCTTGCCCAGCCCAGAGAAGAAAGCATTGCCTTTGGAGGAGCGTTTCGAGCCGTCGATCACAAAGATGTTGTGAAGCGGAAAACCTACTTTCTCGCTGTAATTGGTAATCGCTGTTTTGAGCGGCCCATCTTCGAGTGGGCTTAGCTTGTTGAACATCGGAATAATCAATGAGGTGTAAAACATATTGATGAAAATCATAAACACGCTAATAGCGACCCAGAAATAGATCCAGAAGTTTTCCTCGAAAAACATCACGAGCACGATAAATAGCGAAGCCAAAACTCCCCCTAGGAGCAGGGCGAGCAAGTAGCTTTTGAATTTGTCTGTGAGGTAGGTTTTGAAGGTCATCTTGTTGAACCCATATTTCTCTTCGATCACAAATGTGCCATAGAGTTCGAAAGGAATACCCATCAAATCTGAAGCTAGGTAGACCACACCAAAAAAGTACAATGACGTAAGCGGTTCTACAGAAGCTGCTCCTCTCAGATATTCGTCGAGCCAGCCAAATCCTCCAAACCACAGTATGGCTAGCATCATGAGAAAACTAAATGAAGAACTGATCAAAGAAAAGTTAAAGACTTCTGATTGATAGGCTTGAGATTGAGCATACTTCTCTTGGTCGTAGATGCCCTCGAGTTCAGCAGGTACTGGTTGTTGCCGACTTCTGTTATTGAGGATCCCCAATGCCTTGTTGAAAATGAAATCGAAGGTAAGAATACCTATAAGCAGTAAGCGGATCGCTTGATAGTCCATGTATTTTTTTGTACAAATCTAAGAAGTATTGATAACTGAATTTATATCGTTTGGACAAAAATCAATCAGTATCATTTGATTTTTGTGTTTTGATAGCGTATTCAGACTTTTATAAAATTGAAATATTCCATTAAGGGTTTTTCCTAAGGAACAGATTAGGGGAATGGCCGAAGATTTTGGTGTAGGCGGCGTCTAATTTTGAATCAAACTAATTCAAAAAAAACCAATTTAACGTCTAGCTATGAGAAAAATGCTATTTAAATCCCTTCTAATAGGAGCGGTTTGTTTCTATTCCTTCACGACTTATGGTCAATGCCCAAGTATGACAACTACCAATACCCAAACGGGAACAGATGTTTGTTCTGGAAATCAGGTTTATTCCGATGCCAACTGGAGGACGAGAACATTAACCATAGACGGGGTATTAACCATCAATGGAGATTTTACTACAGTAGATCGTGTGGTAGTCAATGGAACATTGATTGTCAATGGCTATTTAGAAGCAGGAGGTGCTTTGGACGTAAATGGAACCCTTACGGTAACAGAAGACTTGTATGTTGAAGATGATTTTCAGGTAGATGGAGATTTACAAGTAGGGGGCAGTGTGGATATTGATAGGTGGGGATTATTAACGGTTGCAGATGGAGGTAGTATGGATGTAAGTGAAAGCCTTGTTGCCAATGGAGACTTTTCTATAAGTGGAGATGTGATTGTAGATGAGGACTTGACTGTTGGAGAATGGTCAACACTTACTGTGAATGAAGGGGGTAATTTGCAGGTAGGAGATGACTTTAATAACGGAGGCTGGTTTGATTGGTTTGATAGTGAAAATAGGGGAGAGATCGTAGTAGGAGGAACTTTTACCAATGAAGAAAATGGAAACATGGTCATTACGGATGGAGGTGTATTAGATGTTTCGGAAGGCATTGTATTGGAGTCGGGCTCCATTATGACTGTAGAAGATGGAGGTACCATTAGTGGTGGTGCAGGAGGTATTGTCAACAATGGCGGCACTTTGACAGCACCAGACGAGTCAGAATGTTTGACTGGTTGCTGTGGGCCAGAATGTAAGACGCTGCCTGTAGAGCTTACGTATATTGTCATCACGTCTAGAGATGGTGAACAATACCTAGAGTGGGAAACTGCTACAGAGATCAACAATGAAGGCTTCGAAATACAAGCAAAACTAGCCTCAGTTGATGAATTTGAATATCTCGATTTTGTAGCAGGACATGGTACTACCTCGGAGGTGCAGAGGTATTCGTATCGATTGTATACTGCAGCCTATAAATACTACAGACTCAAGCAGGTCGATTACGATGGGCAGTTCGAATACAGCCCAATCGTTGCTTTGCAAAATCAATTAGAGCAAGCTAGCTATGCGGTGTTTCCTAATCCGACTGCAGGAGAAGTACACTTGGAAGGTGCAGGACAGACAGCATTTCAGCTTTACGATGCTTATGGCAATGCCTTACTAAGTGAGCACTTGCTAGCGGACGAGCTACTCGAAGTGAAAGTATCGAATTGCTTGTCGGCCTCACCTGATGGCAATTATATTTTGACCTTACAGACGGCTCAAGGACAGGAATCCATTCGAATTGTTAAAAAATAATAGGGTATTAAAAGACCATTGGAAGGGGGCATTGTAGCTCACGCACCGACCGTGAAGGTTTGCGTGGGTCGCCCCATTTGAAGCTGTAGGTTAGTGAAATCTCATGAGCACCACCACTTTGGATGCCGAGATTAGACAACGTATAGTCAAAGCTGTAGCCTATGGTGAACTTCTTTTGGGTTACCCCAAACATGAAAATCAAAGATTCGTTGTTGGCTCCGCCACCTTCTGGCGATTTGAGCGGAATACCCCTATACCACATGCCAAAGATTACGGGCTCCCAAGTGAAGTAAAGTCCCAAGTCCAATTGATTGAATTCGCCTTGTGCTCGATAGTTGAACGTAGGAGACAGGCTTCTTTTGGCTCCTGATGCTGTTTGCCCACGATTAAAGCCAGATTTTAAGGGAATCATATATCCGCCATGTATAGATAGTTTTTGTGGCAGGGGGCTGTCCTCTCCCAAAAAGGATTGGTTGGGCTCTCTGATGTGGTGCATGGATACGCCAATCCAGCTTCTGGCCGAATATACCACCCCCCCAAGAGCAATATCAAAGTAGTTGACTTTCCAATCTGTGTTGAATTGCTCTGCACTCGGATTGCCTGTTGGGCCATTGTTGTCTATTTGGTCTCCAAAAACTAGTTTGTTGAAATTTACATTTCTAGAGGTATAGGAGAGCTGAAAGGCTGGGCGAAAGACCCATTTATGGTTCACATTTACCTGATAGGCATATTGCAAGGCTATTTCATTAGATTGTAGCCCTACAAGTCCTTCTGTGTCATTGACAAAAATAAGCCCTACACTGCTGTTTTTCTCGTCAAAATTGTTGTCTGCATAGACCGAAAAGGTTTCAAAGTTGGCATCTATCGATGGCCATTGGTTTCTGTAATTGATTCCAGCACGGCCTTGTTGGGTGATTCCTGCCAGCGCAGGGTTCAGATACAAAGGTGCTGAGTAATACTGCGAAAATTGAGGGTCTTGCGCCCAAACCTTGTTAGTAGTAAGTAAGCTAGCAGTGATTAATAAAAAGAATGAAAATCTTTGCATCTGTTTGTTTGAATCGAGCTTACGCTCTTAAATAGAATCGTTGCAAAATATAAAATATTGTCCCAAATCAGAAATGAATTATTTTTTGTTGAGTCAATTGCATTGAAATATATTTTGTCACCGTTAGTATTAGTAATTGAGTTATTTTTAGCCCTTGATTAATATACTCCTAAATTTTTTTAAAAGGACACTTTAAGATTTGAGAACCCTTACCGAAATGATGAACGTTGTGAAATCGAAATTTGCGCTTTTGTGCGTTTTTTTTATCGTATTGAGTTCGTTCAGCTTCTCCCTTCAAGCGCAAAACTATTCAGAATATAATTGGTTGTTTGGTAATTCCACAAGTACCATCACATTCAACAAGTCAGATGCACGTGCGCAGCTCGATACTTTACAGTTCACCCCTTATGGAACTGGTGGTGGTGCTGTTATTTCTGACCCTGTTACGGGCAACTTATTATTTTATACCGACGGAGAAAATGTTTATGATGCCACCCATACCTTAGTACCCAATGGGGCAGGTCTAGGGGGGGATGCCACGATCAATCGTGCGGCCTCGGTGATGCCGATGCCTTATACTGATGGGGAGTATTATATATTCACTAATCCTGGAGCTAGTGGTCCAGAAATTCTTTATACAGTAGTAGATAGAACCGTACAGGGCAATGCCGCTGCAGGCGAGCCTCCATTAGGAGATGTAGATGCTGCAAGAAAGAACTTAGGCACTGGGCTTATGAACCCATCCGAAGGCATGATCGTGATTCAGCAGGACAAAGACAACTATTGGGTGATCACTAATGATAGAACTACTTTTGATTTTCAAGTATTGCCTGTAAATAATGGTGCAATCGGAGTCGTGCAAGTGTTTGATCTCAATGATTTGGCTGCTCCAGATTTTGAAGCGGCTTCTTTTGCCTACGATTCGGTTAATTCAGTATTGGCTGTAGCCCCTAGAGATGCCAATCGCAATGTAACCTTATATGACTTTGATATCCTCACAGGTACACTTACACTCAATCGAGCGATACTCAATACAGGAAATGCTGATTTTGCCACAGAAGCGGTCTACGATATTGAGTGGTCTGCTAGCGGTGATAATCTATATGTCTCTCGACATGGAGGTGCAGGAGTAGAGGCGGATCTATACCAGTACAACATCAATGACCCACTCAATACCATCAATTCTATCCTTTTTCAACCAGTGTTTAGAAGTTTTGGAGTACAGCGTGGTCCTGATCAAAACATTTATCATCTCTACCAACAGACCAGTACGGCGGCTATTGAGATTGGAGTGATCACCGAAGCAGATAGTTTGTTTCACGCAGATAGCTCGTTTTTCAATGTGGGTTACGACAGTTTGGCGTTTACACCTTCGGGTATTGCTGGTACGCAATTCCCTCATTTTCCAGCACCACATTTTGAGATGTTTGACTCTGTTGGTTTTGCTGTTTATGATTCTTGTGCGCTATTGTCTACCAAGTTTTTCTCTAACGTAGAGCCACCTGCACAATCCTATTTGTGGGACTTTGGAGATGGGGCTACTTCTACAGCTGTTAACCCCATTTATACCTATCAGGTAGGAGGGACTTATCCAGTTTCGCTCACTGTAGAGCTCAATGGTATCATAGAAACCTATACACGTACGGTCAATGTAGTGGACAATGATTTGCAAATCGACCTTGGTATGGATACCGTGAGATGTGTCGGAGAAATTTTTACTTATGATGCTGGAGCAGGGGGAGCTTCTTATTTTTGGAACACGGGTGAAATTACTCAGACAATCAATGTAGATACGACAGGACTCTATTCAGTAGCTGTACAAAGTGCTGCCACGGGCTGTATCAATTATGATTATGTAATGGTGACCACCTATGAAGATACCAATATCTTTAGAAACCAATGGTATTTTGGAGAGCAGGCGGGGATAGATTTTAATCCACCCACTACTACAGCGATTACTGATGCCAATCAGATGAGTTCTCCACAAGGGGCATCGTCTGTGTCAGATTATAATGGGGATTTACTGTTTTACACCAATGGAGAAACCATTTGGAATAAAAACCATAGAGTGATGGACAATGGAGACAATATAGGAGGAGACCCCAATTCCAGCCAAGGTGTTATGATTGTGCCTGTACCCAGTGACCAGACCAACTCTAACGACAGCTCGCTTTTCTATGTATTCACTTCAGATCCTATCTATGGTGATTTTAGTTATGACATGAAGTATGCCGTAGTGGATATGCGTAGAGATACTGCACAGGGAGAAGTTATTGTCAAAGATGTTTCGTTTTTTACGAATAGTACAGAAAGAATCGCCGCATTTGGGTTAGGACAAGGGGTGACTTGGTTGGTCACTCATGAATTTGGAAACAATCAGTTTCGATCATATCCCATTACTGGGGCTGGTATTGGGCAGCCGATTACTTCTTCGGCTGGAAGTGCTATGCGGTTTGATGAGCAAAAAACAGGACGGGCACAGATGAAGTACGCCGCTGGTGGTGGCATCATAGCAGTTGCCTTTCAAGACACCAACGAAAACTATATAGAACTCTTTAGTGTGGTGGACAGTACTGGTGTGATTACAGGACTAACCAAAATTGACATCGCAGAGCCAGCGCCTTCATTGATCTATGGGGTGGAATTCTCTTCTAGTCTTCAAAAATTGTACGTCAGCACCAATGGCACAGGAGGCTCTAAACTGCTGCAATACGACTTAGATAGCTTGTACGCACCTACAGCCAAAGCCGATATTCAAGCAACTAAATTTGTGTTGGGCAATGATACAGGGTTGCAATACGGAGCTCTACAAACAGGTTCGGATGGTATTATTTACATGGCTGTAGATGGCGAGACTGCTGTAGGTACAATTAGTAGCCCCAATAGCAACGACAATTCTGCGAGTTTCTCAGTCAGTGGTTTCGACCTCAACGGACGAGTCAGTAGATTGGGTTTGCCCAATTTTGTACAAGAGTTGCCACTCAGTGCACAAGAGCCAGGTATCGCCTATACCAATCCTTGTTTAGGACAAGAAACGGTTTTTGATGGAACGGGTACTTCCATAATAGATGAATTTTTCTGGGCGTTCGACGATGGCACTTCAGCGATTGTAGAAGATACTACACATTTGTACAACCTAGTGGGTGTGTACAATGTGAGCTTGCGTGTCACCAACCGATGTGGACTGGATACTCTGTTTGTAGAGCCAGTGGAGATATTCCCAATACCAGCCAATCCTACTTTGCTAGATGCCGTGGCCATTTGTAATGGTCCTGTCACTTTGGAAGCGTGGCCAGTAGATACCGCTGCTTTTAGCTATACTTGGTCTACGGGAGATACTACGCGTACCATAGTGGTAGATACTCCTAATTTGGTCAATGTCTACATTACTAATGAAGAAGGATGTCAGTCTGAGCCAAGAGAATCATTTGTAGACGATACGCGGCCTGAAGTGGATTTGGGTACGGACCAAACCATCTGTGAAGGCGTGGCCTTTCCTGCTTTGGATGCGCTCAACCCAGGTTCCACTTATCTATGGGCTATCAATGGCTCCTCCAATGGAAATGCCTTGCGGACGCAAACCGTAGATACTTCGACACCAGGAGTGTATACTTACGAAGTAACTATAGAAGATATTTTGAATTGTGTAGCAACAGATCAGGTAGAGTTTACAGTAGCCAACAGCCCTGAGTTTACTACTCTTGGAGGAACTACCTCAGGTTGTGGAGCGACCGATGGCACGATTGACATTGATGTGACTGAAAGTGGGAGCTTCACTTATTCGGTGAGTGGCCCATCAGCTATTGGGGTTACGCCATTGGCAGGGCCATTATTCGTGACTACTCCTAATACATTACGCTCAGGGGGATATTCCGTTTCTGTTACTAATACACTTACTGGTTGTGCACTGGCTCAGGTGGCGACCGTAGACGATGCAGGAGCAGGGTTTACTATAGATGGGTATGTGCCTACTCCAGACTGCCCAGGGGATGGAATACTTACGTTTAATCTAGATGTGGCAATAGCCAGTATAAATTACGAGCTGTTCAATAGTGAAGGAACTACCTCGGCGAGTGGTTCTGCTACTCCATCTCCCACACCAACATTCGATGTGAATGATCTCGATTCTGGCACCTATTCTATAACAGTAGTAGAGAATATAAGTGGCCTGTTGTGTAGGCAAACACTTGATAATATTATTTTGGACGGAAGTCCTGCAGCAGATTTTACGACCACTCCTCAGAATATTTGTGGTACAGAAGGAGAAATTAATATTTATCCGATCAGAACGGATCCCGCTATTACATATACATGGAGTGGACCTGGCATAGTAGGGACTTCATTGGGCGAAACAATAACTGTGTCTGCAGGTGGCACTTATTCGGTTACATCATCCAATGGTGGCTTCTGTGAAGTCACGCAGACCATGGATGTAGTGCAGAGTCAGGCACCTGAGGTAGAGATTCTTACTGAGGGTCAGGAGTGCGAAAGCGCTTATGTGCTGTTTGCCAATGTGACTAATGGATTGGTGGGCAACGGTGGCTATCAGTGGGACAATGGTGCCAATGGTTCCAGAAGAGGAATCAACTCTTCTGGAAGTTACGAGGTGCTGGTGCTCGATCAGGGCACGGGCTGTACAGGCACGGCCACTAAAGATGTAGAAGTATATAGTGAGCTCACCGTTTTTGCAGCTGCGTCGCCCAATTGCGATGATAATGCAGAAGTTTTTCTAACAGCTTATGCCAATATTACAGAGGACGTCACATTTACATGGACAGGGCCTGAAGGGGAAACATTAACTGATCAAGATGCTGAAATTTCTATTAGCGAAAGCGGCAACTACACCATACATGTAGCTTCTACCTTGAGTACTTGTGAAGCAGATGCCTCACTGAATGTGTCGGTCGTACCTATCACAGCTGATCAATTGCTATTAGGGGAGAGAGAAACGTTTTGTAGTGAAGACCCTGCCAACAGCTCGGTAGATTTGGATCCAGGGCTATTCAGTACCTATGAGTGGACGATTGTCAACGATGATGTGCTTCTTTCCACCGATCGGGTATACAATACCAACGCAGCAGGAGTATACGAAGTCACGTTGAGTAATGGATTTACCTGTACCAGAGACGTTATAGAGGTGTTGAACGACTGTTTGCCGAGAGTACATGCACCTAACGCATTTACACCTTCAGCTTCTCCTGGATTCAATGATGAGTTTTTTGTCTACCCGAATCCCTATGTGAGTAATTTTGAAATTAAAATTTTCTCCAGATGGGGTGAAATGATCTATCAGTCTAAGGATATCGCTTTCCGGTGGGATGGTACTTATCGAGGCGAACTGTTGAAAATAGATACTTATGTCTATGTGATGACTTTCAGAAGTTTGCTTAATCCAGAGCTGGGGGTGATCACTCAGCGTGGAGGTGTGGCACTCTTGAGATAGGTTAATGCTGGATTTCGGCACGGTATGTGATGAACCTAGTCTGACAAATAAAAATAAGAAGATGAAAAAGTATTTGATTATTACATTTCTGTTTTTGGCGGCCATTAGTGTGTCGGCCTACGAATTTGCTGATTTCAAATTTCTACCTACCTCTTTGAAGGTCACAGTATTGGACGAACTAGGGAATCCGGTAGAAGCAGCAGAAGTGACTTTGTTTAAAAACAAGGAAGATTATAAAGCCCATGTCAATCCATTAGAGAAAAAAGTAACTGATGAAAGTGGCGAGGTGGTGTTTAAAAAATTAGACCCTAAGTCTTATTTCGTTCATGCCGATTTTCAAAACAAAAACAATGTGGGATTAGGTGTGCAAACAGAAATACTTATCGAGGGACGTATAAATAAGGTAAATACAGTAGTACAGTAAGTATGAACAGAAGTTGGTTGCAGTCTGAATTGGAAAAATATCAGACGGCCTATGTGGAAGAAGAAAAATATAAAAGCAGGTTTTTGGACCTGCTTTTTTTTGATAATTGTTTTGAGCGTTCATTGTTGACAGGTCATATCACAGCATCTGTTTGGGCTTTGACGCCAGATTACAGACAGGTGGCTTTACTGCACCACAAGAAGCTTAATAGGTGGCTACAACCTGGTGGTCATGCCGATGGTGATGAGAATGTGCAGCGAGTAGCTTTGAAAGAACTCGCAGAAGAGACTGGTATCACAGATGTTCGCTTGTTAGGCGATTCGTTTTTTGATATAGATATACATGCGATTCCGGCTAGAAAGGAAGTACCAGCTCATGAACATTACGATGTGCGATTTGCTTGTGTCGCTAATGATCCGATGCAACTCATGAAAAATGAAGAGTCTAATGCTGTGGATTGGATCTCATTAGATGGCCTTGAAGAAAAGGTGGGACATGAAGTCTCCATCCTGAGAATGAGAGAAAAAACGAGTAAATTTTAATGCAAATTACCGATGACCTTCAACGAATTTTTCAATTAGTAGAGTCGCCTCAGCGAATCATCTCACTAGTGCCTTCTTTGACCGAGCTGCTCTTTGATTTGGGACTGGGAGATCGTATCGTGGGCGTGACTAAATTTTGCATTCATCCAGCCCAAGTGCAGCAAACGGTGAAGAGAGTAGGAGGTACCAAAAAATTTGATTTCGAAAAAATAGAAGCACTTCAGCCTGATCTGATTATTGCCAATAAGGAGGAGAACTATCGAGCGGGCGTGGAGCAGTTGTGTGAAAAGTATCCTGTGTATATCTCAGATATCTTTGAGCTCAAAGACGCTCTCCGAACCATTGAAAATATAGGGGTGATGACTGGTACTGAAGCACTGGCGCTGCCGATGATAGAGCAAATTCAGCAAAGTTTTGATGAGGTGAAGGGCAAGCTTCAAGGTGAAGTGTTATATTTTATTTGGCAGCAGCCTGACATGGTGGTAGCTACGGACAATTTTATCGACGATGTGTTGCAATGGTTGGGCCTGGACAATGCCGTAGCTCACCTCACTAGATACCCCGAACTTTCCGAAGAAACTTTAGCCAAATTATCACCTAATTATGTTTTTCTTTCATCCGAGCCCTATCCATTCAAAGAACGGCATATCAGTCGATTTCAATCTCTTTTTCCAAATGCCGAAGTACTTCTTGTCGATGGGGAGATGTTCAGCTGGTATGGAAGTCGCCTGATTCATTCACCGAAATATTTTATGAGTTTACCGGTATCTAGAAGACGTTAGCCTATTTCTAATCTTTTTTTTGGTTTCCCCGTGGGGGTAAAAAATTGTTTGGTTTCCCTGAAAGTGTAAAAACATTTAAAGGTTATGAAATCAGAAATGAAAAACGCAAAATCAATAGTAGTATTCGCACTCTTACTCACGGTGTTTCAATCCCAAGGTCAAAATAAGTATGATGTTCAAGAGGAGCATTCGGTCAAAGAAAGGCCTTTTCAAATCTCACTTGTCCCAGGCTTTGGGACGAGTAAGGGCCCCAAAGAAGGCTACATCAATCAATTTTCACTTAACATCATTGCTGGCTATGAGTATAGTCTAGCTGGTGCTGAATTTGGCGGGTTTTATAATGTCAACCAACAAAATATACATGGGGCGCAGTTTGCTGGTTTTGGCAATGCAGTGGGTGGTGATGTGAGTGGTGCACAGTTTGGCGGGTTCGTCAATACGGTGCAAGGGAAAGTACATGGTTTGCAGTCTGCCGGTTTTGTTAATGTGGTAAATAAAGAAGTACAAGGAACACAACTCTCTGGTTTTATCAATCTGGCTGATAGTATCAAAGGACTTCAGGCTGCAGGAGCGATCAATATAAACAAACGCAATGCAAACGCAGTGCAATTGGCTGGTTTGTTCAATTATGCCCAAGACATAGAAGGGACACAAGTGGCGAGTTTGGTCAATAGAGCGAAGCATGTAAAAGGTACGCAAATTGCCCTGATCAATATTGCTGATACTGTAGAAAAAGGTGTTGTTGTTGGTTTGATCAATGTCGTTAAAACAGGTAAGCACCAACTGGCAATAGAGCACAATGAAGTGATGGATATTAATCTAGCTTTTCGGTCAGGTACGAGCAAATTGTATAGTGTACTATTTGCAGGAATACAGGCACAAAGTAACTTCTTGTGGTCTTATGGTGCAGGTTTTGGTACGGAGTTCAATCTCAAAAACAAGTGGAACTCAAGCGTAGAGTTGACCACTCAGTCGATCAATGTCAAGGAAGAACACCATGAGGAGTTGAACCTACTCAACCGCCTCAGTTGGAATATAGACTATCGAGTGGCCCAGCATCTCACTGTATCTGCTGGGCCAGTGTTCAATGTGTATGTTACCAAAGTGTACGATCCCGCTACGGGTGTATATGGCGATGATATAGGGTTGGGTACTTTCTACGACGAGACGAGTTCAGACACCAATATTCAAATGTGGGTGGGTTACAATTTTGCCATCAAATTTTAGAGAAAGAGGAGGTTAGGAGCTCACTTCAGCATCTAACCTCTTTTTATGTTTTAGTTTTATAGATGAAGGCTGGCAGAGTGTATTTCTGCTAGCTTTTTTTGAAGTACCTCTCCCAGATCAGAGTTGCCAGTTGCTCTGCAGCACCTTTTTCGTTTCTGAACCAAAGCTCTGGTTCGATCAGTTCTAGTTCGGAGACGCAAAGATCGCCATCGTTGCCCCAGATAAAATCTACACGAGCTTGTGTAGGCACAGGATCGCACGCTGCTACTACGCGCTCTGCAAACGCAATCTCAGCGGCAGTGGGCTCATAGGTATGCACGGTGCCGCCAAAATCGTCTTGTACTCTAAAGTCTCCTACTTTGGCTTTTTTTAGCACAGCGTGAGAATATTTGCCCCCGAAGACCATGAGTGTGAGCTCTCCTTTATCAACTACATGATGTTGAAACTCTTGTAGAAGCATAGATTCTTCTTGGATAAGCGTAGAAAAAGTATTGGCTATAGCATTGAGCTGATTGTTGTCGAGTTTGTAAGTGTGTCGCCCACCACCAGAGATAGCTGGTTTTAGGATCGATTGCTCCCATCCGGATGCTTGTACTATTTCGTGAAGGTTTTTGCTTTCGCCCTGAGGGATGAAAATTGTAGGAGGAATTTTGATGCCTCGTGTTTTCAAATCTTTGAGGTAGCGCTTGTCTATATTCCAGCGGATGGTTTCATAAGTATTGATGAGTTGGGTCTGGTCTTTGATTCGATCCAGCCACGCTTCGAATTGATCAAACATCCCATCGTCATAAATATCCCATGTAGTGCGAATCATAGCGCATTGTGTGCTTGTCCAGTCAAACTGCTCATTGTTCCAGTGGGTTTTGTGTGCTTTGAGTCCTATGTGAGTAAGCGCATTGATGAGTAGCTGATCTTCCAAAAGTACATTTTTTGCATAATCGTCGATGGCTACTTCATTGGTAAACCGAGCATCGGTAAGTAGTACTATATCGTAAGTGAGCATGTTGTTTTTTTGCGGAAAACTAGTAAAAATACATGCTCAGAGATCGCCAGTAGTAAAATATTATGGAATTTTGTTAGTTATAAAGAAGCATTGGAATATTAGGAGATAAAATATCCATATTTTTGCATTTTTAAGAACAACACAATTGTAATAATCAGCATCATGCAGCTATCTACTTTGAATAAAACTTTACTTTCTCTAGGCCTATTTTTAACTCTAGCTATTGCCGCACAAGCGCAGGGCAATATCCAAGCTCAATTCGATCAGTTTTATGAAACCGAGACTTCTTCTTGGCAAGATTACAAATTGATAAAGAAACCAAGGTTAAAAGAATTTTGGACTGTAGTGGCTGATACGATCAAGGTAAAAGAAGGCAAAATAGCTTCAGCTAGAGCTGAAGTGAAGTCTTTGAAAGGGGAGCTGGTTGCTATCAATAAGCAATTGGCGGAAACGCAATCCAATCTTGCGGCGAGCGAAGAGCGCAATGATTCCATAGAGTTTATTGGTATTCAGATGAGTAAATCTGGTTACAATACCTTGGTGTGGTTGATTATAGCTGCTTTGGCTATAGGGATAGTGAGTCTGTACCTGTTGTATTTGCGCAACAACAGTACCACTAAAGAAGCTCGAAGATTGCTAGCTAAAGTGGAAGAAGAATATGCTACACATCAAGAAAAAGCAAGAGAAAATCAAACCAAACTCAAAAGAGAGTTGCAAACGGCACTAAACACGCTACAAGAGCACAGAATCAAAATTTGATGGCTTAAAAAAATAAAAATGAGAAAGCCCTTACTTGGTTGTCGAGTAAGGGCTTTCTGTTTATGGCGTGTATACAGTATAAAACTGAAAATGTAGATAGTTCGCTATACTAGTCTACCTTTGCCTCGATGAAATACGAAGATTACCACATCAGTCCAGAACTAAAGCGAAACCTTGAAACGCAGGGATTCAAGCGGCCTACCGACATTCAGTTCAAATCTATCCCTGCCATTCTCAAGGGAGAGGATGTATTAGCCATTGCTCAGACAGGTACAGGCAAGACCGCTGCTTTTGCCATTCCAGTGATCGATCGATTGCAGCGTTCCAAAAAACATGGGAGAGGTGATTCTATTCGCTGTGTAGTGATGGTGCCTACACGTGAGCTGGCCATCCAGATCACGCGAGCTTTTGAAGAATTGGCTAAAAACACCAAAGTACGTGTAATGAGTATTTTTGGGGGGGTAGAGCAAGATCCACAAATCGCCAAATTAGCGAAGGGTGTAGATGTGATCGTGACAACGCCAGGTAGAATGTTCGACTTGGTAAGTCAGGGGTTTATCCTGCTCGATCAGGTGGAAACGGTGGTGCTAGATGAGGCCGATCACATGCTCAATCTTGGGTTTATCAAAGACATTCAAGATTTGGTGAAATTCTTACCTAAGCGCCGGCAGACACTTTTTTTCTCCGCTACGATAGACGATAAGATCAAAAAAGTAGCTTATTCACTCGTGCATAAGCCTATCCGTATTCAGGTCTCGCCTAAAGACCCCGTGTCTAAAAATGTAGATCATGCGGTAGCTTTCATCAAAATGGACGATAAGCGTTTTTTCTTGGAAAGGCTCATTGGTGAAAACCCAGAGCAAAAAATTCTTGTTTTTGTAAGAACCAAAGTTAGAGCCGAGCGAGTATTGGCTGCTATGACGAGAGTCAAAGTGGATGCTCAAACCATCCATGGAGACAAGGATCAGGATGAACGAAACAGAGTGATGAGCGCTTTTAGGGCAGGGAGAAATAAAATATTAATAGCCACAGATGTGAGCGCCAGAGGGATAGATATTCCTAATGTGGATTTTGTGGTCAACTATGACCTCCCAGACGAACCTGAAAACTATGTGCATAGAGTAGGCCGTACGGGACGTGGCAAACAAAAGGGGCAAGCCATTAGTTTTTGCAGTCCAGAAGAAAAACCAATGTTGATCGAAATTGAAAAATATACCCACACGCCTGTGAAAATCATGGACATCGAGTGGAATACCTATCAGGATACCTTGGATCTTACCGCAGATACAAACGACAATTGGAAACAGTTGATCAATGAAGCTGAGGCCAATCCGCACAAACCTAAGAAGAAAAATAAAAAGAATAAGAAGCGCTAATCTCTATTTGAGTAGCATCAAACTTACTGATCCGTGTAGATAATAAAACAGGGACATTGCTGCTATCATGGCCATATAAACCATGTCTTTAGTTGATAAATCTTTCATAGCTGTTGAATTATTGAAAGACAAATATAGAAACAAATCAATAATTAATTGTACTTATCTATTAATTCCTTGTTAAGAAATCAAGAGGGTTATACAAAATAGGCGAGTATAAGGGTGATGACAAAACTAGAAAGACCAAGTAAAGTGGTCATGAGTGTCCATGATTTGAAGGTTTGCTTTACAGTCAAACCTAGGTAGCGATTGATGAGCCAAAATCCGCTGTCATTGACGTGAGACAGGACAGTAGCTCCAGAAGCAATGGCGATGACGAGCAAGGACAGTTGTGCAGCAGACAAATTTGCCGAGGCGATCAGCGCGGAGGTCATGCCTGCCGAGGTGATCATAGCTACAGTGGCCGAACCTTGTACTACACGCATGAGCGCCGCCATCACAAAAGCAAAGATAAAAGGGGAGGATAGATTGTCGGCAAAGGCATTTGCGAGCATTTGGCCTGCGCCAGTATCCATCAGTATCTGTTTGAACACGCCGCCAGCACCAGTGAGCAAAATAATGATACCTGCAGGTGCGAGCGATTGGGTACTCATTTTCAATAATTGTTCTTTAGAAAATCCCTTTTTGATCCCCATAAAATACCAAGCGAGCAAATTAGCAATGATGAGCGCCATGAACGGGTGTCCAAAAAATGCTAGCCAATTTATGAGTACCCCGACCTTTAGCCAGGTTTTAGAAATGGTATTTAATACAATTAAAAGAATAGGGGTAGCGATAATAGCCAGTACGATGGCAAGGTTAGGATTTTTGCTTGTTTCTTTAGGCTCTTCGTCGAGTGGCGGAGCAGCGATAAAAGTGATTTTTGCCAGTCGTTTGGCCAGCATAGGCCCACTGACGATCACAGCAGGTATGCCTACGATAAATCCAAACAGAATGACTAAGCCCAAATCTGCCCCCAAGATGTCTGCTACCGCAACAGGGCCTGGTGTAGGCGGAATGAAGCTATGTGTAGCTGCCAGCCCTGCCAATAACGGAATAGCAAATAGAAACAAAGATTGACCAGAGCGACGCTGTAGAGAGTAGATCAAAGGTACCAAAATGATAAAGGCTACATCGAAGAATACAGGTATGGCTACCACAAAACCCGTGAGGGTCATGGCCCAGGGTGCTTTTTTCTCTCCCATTTTATCTAGAAAGAAATTAGCCAAAGCTCCAGCTGCTCCTGAGTGTTCCAAGATGGCACCGAATATAGCACCTAGCCCAACTACAGTAGCCACAAACCCGAGGGTATTGCCCATGCCTGTTTTCATGGCATCCATGATAGTGCTGGGGGCCATGCCTGCTATGAGTCCTACTGAAATACTGGCGATCAACAAGGCTAAAAAGGCTTGGATTTGGAAGTATAGAATGAGAATAAGTAGAACACCTATTCCGCCAAGGACTGATAATATGAGCTGTACATCTATCATATCCACTCAGTATGTTTTGCTCAAGGGTTGATTGCTTAGAGACCTGACGATAGACGGATGGAAGTGTAACTGGTGCGTTTCTTTGAGCGCAGAGCAGGCTCGCTCACTTCTGCTTTGGTTTTGCCAATTTTGAAAAGGAATATTTAGCTTTGTAGCTAGTAATACCCCAACAGTGAACCTTCCTACTCCCGATACACTCACTACTATTATCATGAACTAAAGTTGCTAAATCTAGCATGGATCGTACCCTGCTAATTATTTCAAAGAAGCAGGTCAAATATATCAGTAGGGGAAAACGAGATCTACTCGTTGTATAGCAAAGGAGTCCTAAAAAGGCTTTTGGAAATTAATTATCAATAAAAAAACGACAATGAAAGGAAGGAATAAAATACTAACAGCATTGCTGTTTTCTCTTGTCACCGTGATTTTTGTGCGGTGCACCGAAGAGGAGCCAATAGACGAAACACTTTTGAGTGAGCTCAATATTTTCGTGCAAGCAGTAGCCTCACAAGATGGAGCCGAAGGAGGGAAGTCTGTGAAATTCGATATTACCTTGGTAGACGATAGTGAAAAGTCTGTGATTAACGAAACGGGAACTACACTATCTGCTACGGCTACTTTTTCGGGTACAGCCACCGCTGATGATTTTAGTAGTGAATTTATCGAAACAGTGAGCATTGCTGATGGAGCATCTAGTACCACAGTAGAGCTTGAAGTCTTGGATGATTCGATTGAGGAAGGTGAAGAGACTATCACACTGACATTGAGTGCAGCCAGTCTCGGTACCATCGAAATTGCTAGTGCTACAGCCAAAGTCATGGACAATGATGGCGACGAAGAAGAGGAAGAAGAGGAAAACCCTACTTCTACGGTTGCTGACATCAGTATATTGGCGAGTAAATTCTACCACTCCGATGGGGTGACCGTAACCTTCGACGACACATGGGTGACGATTACATCTAAAGATTTGCCAGATCACAAAAGCATGTATTATAGCGCGAATGATCCGTTATACGAGGATTATAGCGAGCCTAATAATCAAGATTTCAAAAAGAACCCTGGATCGATAGGTGAGCAAAATCTAGTCTTCAAATTGCCAAGATATCCCGCAGAAGCTTCTTCACATGCTGCTACCCCTATGGGACCGATGGGTGTTACCATCAATAGCGTAGCACTGTTCAATCAAAATGCAGCTGGCGACGACGATATTTTTGAAGAACTAAATACATTCGACCAGTACGAAGGGCACCCAGCGGGTACTACCTATCACTACCATACAGAGCCTGTCTGGTTGACTCAACACAGAACGGGAGCCGACAATGAAGCTTTCATTGGGTTCTTATTGGATGGTTTTCCAGTGTATGGCACACATGAAAATGGGGTTGAGGTGTTTTCCAAGGATGATGGCGGAATTCTGGATGATTATCACGGTCACTTTGGCGCGACTGATGATTTTCCAAATGGGATCTATCACTATCACATTACTGTGGATTATCCATGGATCAACGAAGATGGTTTTTATGGTACAGCAGGCACCGTGTCTAAATAAAATGAGATACTGTTGGTTACTGATAGTGGCTTTAGGCCTTTGGGCTTGTGATTGGTCTTCTTACGATCAATCACAAGCCAGATTGGCTTACGTGATTACTGATGAGGAGCTATTCGAAGACGATGTGCGGCTATCTAGATCGGTAGATGGCTATACCTATCTGGATAGTGTGCGCTATACAGGATATCTGATTTCTTATTATCCAGACGCTAGACTCAAATCCAAGAAGGGATATTATGACGGGAAACTAGAGGGAGATTATATAACTTATTACCCCAGTGGGGAGGTGTATAGCCAGCGTCCTTATCATAAGGGTGAAAAACACGGAGAGCATTTGGGGTATTTTGAAGATGGTGGCCTCAAGTTTCAATATCAGTTTGTGGATGGCCTAGGTGAAGGCACGCATAAGGAATGGTACGAATCGGGTGAACCCAAACTAGAAATGAACTACGTAAAGGGGCACGAGTTGGGCGCTCAGAAGTACTGGCGACCAGATGGTAAGCTGCGTTCCAATTACGTGGTAAGGGAAAATGGACGTAGATACGGTATGCTTGGTTTGAAAAGGTGTGCCAAAATAGACAGTGAAACTGGGGACATAGATCCCTACAAAGGAACGATACAATGAAAAATCATATGTGGGCTTGTGCCATGGTTTTGACCATATTGGGCTGTAGCCAACCTCAAAAAAAGCGAATGAACGACGAACTGGTCTTGCCATACTATAGCGAAGCCACATTTACCCCAGAGTGGATAACTGTAGACGATCCGAGATATAAGACCATTCATCAGGTAGAGGACTTTGCCTTTGTCAATCAAGTTGGAGACACACTGAGCAATGAGTATTTTGATGGGAAAATCTATGTGACCAATTTTTTCTTCACCATTTGCCCGAATGTGTGTCCTCGCATGACCAAAAACCTGAAAAAGATACAGGCTGAGTTTGCCTCAGATCAAGAGGTGAAAATCCTATCGCATACCGTCATGCCTTGGGTGGATTCGGTCGGTCGGTTGGCCGAGTATGCCAGCCTAAATGACATCGACAGCCAGCAATGGCAACTGGTGACGGGCGACAAAAAAGACCTCTATCATATGGCTCGCGAGGCCTACTTTGCCGACGAAGGTTTCGGTAAGACTGTGACAGTAGAAGAGGACTTCCTCCATACCGAAAACATTATTCTAATAGATACCCAAAGACGCATCCGTGGGGTTTACAACGGCACCCTGCCCTTAGAAATGAAAAGACTAATAGAGGATATATATACGCTCAAGAAGGAAGTGTAGTGCGGTTGTGACCTGTCGTTATCTTGCTGTCAGTGTGTATAAGGGCTATATTTAAACTAACTTAAGCAAGCACTAAATCCAGTCAATTATCCTTTCTTTGCCGTCAGGCCGATGAGAATATATTCAAACAGATTTTTCTTAAGATTTTTGCTGCTAGTGGGGCTGTCGTTGTCTTCCTTTCAGATTTGTGAAGGGCAGCCAGACCAGTCGGAGAAGCTCTTGGGACAGTTGCGTCATTTAAGAAATGCTTCTTGCCAAATCGTGATCAATGAATCGGTCGTATGCTCGGGTGTATTGATGAATACTACCGGCGATTTTCAGGCCAATTATATCCTGTCCTCAGCGCACTGTATCCCAGATACCTCCCAGATTCATTCGATTTCATTGACTTTCGGAGGACATCCCCCTTTGGTGAGCGAAGATTTTAAAGGAGCAAGATGGTCCACTTCATTTGGCGTAGATATTTTATCCATTGATTATCAGCAGGATTATGTTTTATATGAGTTGTCTGAGATTATACCCGCACATGTTTCGCCATATTATTTGGGCTGGGACACTCAAGTTTCTAAACCAGCTTTTGGAACCACCTATCATTACAGCGACATCAATACCCAGCAATTCGCCTTGAAGCGTACCTCCATTGAAGTATCTAGTTTTTCATTTCCTTCAGGTTATAAACCTGAACTTGAAACCATTTCTAATGGATTTTGGAAAGTGCCAAACTGGACATGGGGGGGCACTTCGGTTGGGGCTTCGGGTGCTGGTTTGATAGACCAGAGCGAAAACTATTTGGGTGGGTTGACAGGCAGTACCGAATCTTCCGATGGCACGGTATCCGATTATTTTTATCGATTCGATTTGGCTTATGCCGCTACGGAAGTATCAAACGGGTTGCAGAGTTTTCTTGACCCAACGAATAGGGGAGAAGTATCAGGAGCGTACTTTCATGACGTCTACAAATCTAGTGTTTTCAATACTTTCGATACGCTGCTTTCGACCGAAAACATTTCGTTATCCAATACCGTGGAAGTTGCGATTGATTTAGACGAGCCAACAAAAATCCGCGGGATTTATATGGTGCTAGGAGAGATCAATGTGGGCTTGGGTAGCGACCTCACCATAGAGGTGTTTGACAATGACGTGTCGATATATACTAAAACCATCTCATGGTCTTCGTTTACCGAAAATGCTGAAAACTACATAGATTTTAATGTTAGTATCTCAATAAGTAATATTCTTAAAGTACAATTTTCATCCAGTAGTGATGACCAGCTAGAACAAGCCGAAGTCCTTGTAGTTGATCATGAAAATCCTGCGATTGATTTCTCTACACTTGGTCATTCGAATGGTGCAATGCAACAGACTGGTCTACCTATGATTTCGTTCCTTTCAGATCGGGATTTTTATAGTAACGATCTTACGTTAGACCTTACATTTTTCCCCAATCCGTCAAATGATTGCGTTTTTATATCACCCGCAAGTGATTTTGAATCTATCGTTTTTTATGACCTCAAGGGTCGTCAAATCTATCCGTCGATGCAGACGCGATACGATGAGGTTATTGTAGATATATCCACGTGGCCAGTTGGAGTATATTTGGTTCAAATAATTAATAGGACGGGAAGGGTCATTCGTCGAAAAATTATAAAAGAGTAAGTCTGTTTTGATAGATTCGCATGTTTTTATAAGAAAAAAACAATTTAAAAAAAAACCTTAATAAATATCTCAAAACAGTAAAACAATGAAAAATTGGTTAGTGCTTATAATTTTAAGCGTATTTGTCTTCAGTTGTGCAGAGCAAACTGATGAAACTGAAATTTTAGAATCCACATTAAAAAGAATGCCTTTCAATGAAAGAGTGTTTTTATTGAATTCAGTGAGTAACGAATCTAGAATTTATGAATTGGACTATGATTTTCAAGGACTAGGCGAAACAGCCGTTCTTACCAGATTAGAAACGGACGTAGCCATCCCAAATGGAGGACATATGACCATGTCTCCAGACAACGAATGGCTGACTGTAGTGGTCGCATCTATCAGCAAGATTTTTTTAGTGAATGTAAACTCCGGAGCTGTAAGAGAGCTTGGGCTTTACAACTACAACCCTGACGGTATGCACTATGATGAGCATTACAACAACAAGGTATTTACTGGACAAATCACACAAGTAGATGTGGATCAAGAAGGCTATCTTTTTATCGCAGGAAAATCAGGATTTTTCAAAGTGGTAGCCGACAATGGAAATGGCAAAGTAGACCCTTCTTTTGTAAATGAAGGTGGTGACATTTGGAATGACACAGATCCTTCACTTTGTCAATCTGCCAATGCTCACTTAGGCGAGTGTGGAGCCGTTTGGGTGCATGCAGTGCCTTTTACATTCTCAGGCGAAAATTATGTGGAGTCTACCGAGGATGGCGAAGAGTATTTTGAAGATTTAACTGCTTTCAATCCTAAGAAAGTGAAATTTCTTGGAGGTGATATCTTGTTTACACAAAACAGTGACGAAACTGACGGATTTGAGCAGCAGAGATTACTTTCTTTTTCTCAATGGCAAGGAAACACTGCGATCGCTCTAGACTTAAATTGGGATTGGGACAACCACGTGATCTCTTTTAACGCCAGCAAAGTGTTTGGAGGATCAGGTTCTAAGTTTCATAAAAACAAAACGGAAAGAGTAACTGGCGCCGCCTTGACAGGTGACAATTATGTATTGACCTCTCATCATAAGAGAAACTATCTGAACCTTTGGAACCTAAAGGGTGATTTGATCCAAAAGGTATCTTTCTCTATCAATGATGCATCTGCCAACGATTTGTTTAAAGATAAAAAGTCTGTACACTTCTGGGGAGATATGGCATCTACCCAATCTTTTGATCTGAATTCTGAAAACCCTGAAGGGGTGAATTCTAGAGAAATTAATGGTGAGTACTACAGCCAATGGTACAGGGGCATGAATGCCAATCATCAATATGCCGAGATCAAACTATACAGACCGGGTATGGGAGTAGATCAATACGACCTAGAAGACCTTTCTGAAGACAATTACAATGTATCTAAGGAATCTAGACGAAACTCTGCCAATGCAGATTTGATCGACCACAAGAAAAATGCGACCAAATTTGTTTCTTTAGGAAAGAATGGCGGATATGTGCTGATGAGATTTCCAGAGGCAGTTACTGTGACGGATCATACCACGCTTCAAGTGGTTGAAACTTCTTGGAACAGAAAAGCTCAGTACGAGACGCTTGCAAGCGCGTTTGCTGCATACGGAGAGAAAGCGACGGTACATGTATTGGTAGGCGAGACCCCTCGATACTACAGCAATGGGTTGGAGAATAACGCAAACTGGGTACAGGTAGGATTGGCTTCTATTGCCAACAACGAATTCAGCCTGGAGGCTTTGGCTGGTGAGCAAATCCAGTGGATCAAAATCACGGATGATTATTCTAAAACTCCTGATGGTTTTGATGTGAATTTCGTGTCTATCTACGACGGGGAATAATCCTCAGTACATTGGTAAAAAACGAAAGGCTGTCTCTTTATTGAGACAGCCTTTTCTATTTTGTTTTGAAAATAAAATTTCAAGCTTTTTTGCTTCCTTTTTTGGCAATGAAAAAAAAGAAAGAGCCTGTTCGGGTTGAGGACAAAGCACCCAAGCCAACCACAGATTAAGCTTTTAACCCAAAGTATGCAGGTTAAACTTAGATGCTCGGCGCATTACTTGATATATCTATAATCATGTCCATCCTTGAGTTGTACCAGATATTGGTAGATCAGCTCGATCACATGATTGATGTCGTCGTAGTGAGCGGTTTCTACCGTCGTGTGCATATACTTCAGTGGTAGAGAGATCAGCGCCGACGCCACACCCTCATTTGAGTAAGCAAAAGCATCGGTATCTGTACCCGTTACGCGCGAAGCCGCAGCACGCTGGTAGGGAATTTTGTTTTTTTCCGCCGTTTGGATAATGTCCGCAATCAAGTTGTTTTGTACCGCTGGCCCAAAAGTCAATACAGGCCCTTTGCCCGCTTTTTGATCTCCGCTGATCTTCTTGTCGTACATCGGTGAGTGTGTATCGTGACACACATCGGTGACTACTGCCACATTGGGCTTGATCCGAGCCGCCATCATTTCAGCACCTCGTAGCCCTATTTCTTCCTGTACCGCATTCACGATATACAGTCCAAAAGGGAGCTTCACTTTGTTTTCTTGTAGCTTTCGGGCTACTTCGGCGATCATAAATCCGCCAATGCGGTTGTCCAACGCACGCCCACATACGAACTTTTTATTCAAGTCCATCAGTTCGTCGTCGAAAGTGATCACACAGCCTACTTTCACGCCCAGTTCTTCCGCTTCCTTCTTGGATTCGCAGCCCACATCGATAAAGATGTTGTCCATCGCTGGCGCTTTCTCATTGTTGTCTTTGCGCACATGGATGGCAGGCCAGCCAAAGACTCCTTTTACGATCCCCTTTTCGGTAAATATATTGACGCGCTTGGATGGGGCAATCTGGTGATCGGAACCGCCATTTCGTACGACATAGATATAGCCATTGTCGTCTATATAATTGACAAACCAAGAGATCTCATCCGCATGGGCTTCGATCACTACTTTGTACGCCGCTTTAGGGTTGATGACAGCGGCTACCGAGCCGTAGGTGTCTGTAATGTATTCGTCGGTATATGGCTTCACATAGTCCAACCATATTTTTTGTCCTGATGATTCAAATCCCGTCGGAGAGGCGTTGTTCAGGTATTCGTATAAAAATTTCTCGCTTTTTTTATTCATGTCTTACAATGGGATATTTCCGTGTTTTTTTCTGGGCATGTGGCCTACTTTGTTTTCTAGCATGTTGAAGGCAGCCAGTAGTTTGGTTCGTGTGTTGTGCGGGAGGATCACTTCGTCTACGAATCCACGCGCAGCGGCGATGTATGGATTGGCAAATTTTTCAGTGTACTCGTCTACTTTTTCGTCTAGTTTGGCTTGCGGGTCACTGGCAGCTGAGATCTCATTTTTGAAAATGATCTCGGCTGCACCTTTGGCACCCATTACTGCTATTTCGGCAGTAGGCCAGGCGTAGTTCATATCTGCTCCGATGTGCTTGGAGTTCATTACGTCATAGGCTCCTCCATACGCTTTTCGCGTAATGACTGTAATCCTAGGGACAGTAGCCTCGCTGAAGGCGTAGAGCAGCTTGGCACCATTCATAATGATGGCATTCCACTCCTGATCGGTGCCTGGCAAGAAGCCTGGCACATCTTCGAGTACGAGTAGTGGGATGTTGAAGCAATCACAAAATCGCACAAAACGAGCGCCTTTAACGCTGGCGTCATTGTCCAATACGCCAGCCATACTTGCGGGCTGATTGGCCACGATGCCGATGCTACGACCACCGAGTCTGGCAAATCCCACAATAATATTTTCCGCATAGTTTTTATGCACTTCGAAGAAATCCCCACCATCCACAATGTTTTCGATCACCTCCTTCATGTCGTAGGGCTGGTTGGGGTTGGTCGGTACGATCTCGTCTAGCTGCTTGCGTACCTCGTCGCCCATTTCGTAGGGGAGTTTGGCAGGCGTCTCTTCACAATTTTGAGGGATAAAACTCAGCAGTCTTTTTAGGTTTTGTATGCATTCTACCTCATTGGCACAGGAGAAGTGTGTAACCCCGCTCTTGGTGCTATGTGTGCTGGCACCGCCCAGTTCTTCGGCAGTTACGTCTTCTTGGGTCACGGTTTTTACTACGTTTGGCCCCGTCACAAACATGTATGAGGTGTTTTCTACCATCATGATAAAATCGGTGATGGCAGGGGAGTAGACAGCGCCTCCGGCACAAGGTCCCATGATGGCAGATAGCTGAGGTACTACGCCAGAGGCCAGCGTATTTCTGTAGAAGATATCGGCATAGCCACCAAGAGAGACTACGCCTTCTTGAATTCTGGCTCCGCCAGAGTCGTTGAGGCCGATGATAGGAGCGCCATTTTGCATGGCTAGATCCATTATTTTCACAATTTTTTCTGCGTAGGTCTCAGATAGTGATCCGCCCCATACCGTAAAATCTTGACTGAATACATAGACCAGCCGTCCGCTGATTTGCCCATAACCAGTCACTACTCCGTCTCCCAAAATTTTTTGTTTGTCTAGTCCAAAGTCTGTCGCTCGATGCGTCACGAACTTGCCGATTTCCTCAAAAGTACCTTCATCTATAAGTAGGGCTATTCGTTCTCTGGCGGTAAGCTTTCCTTTCTTATGTTGAGATTCGATGCGCTTTTCTCCACCACCCAAAAGGGCTTCTTGATTGAGTTTTTTGAGTTGCTGGATTTTTTCTTCTGATGATTTGAAATTCATTTCGACTTGGGTTAATTGTTCTACTCAAATATAGGGACTTGCTCAAATAAGACCCTAGAAATTCAGTGCACATTTAAAGTGCCAGCGTTTTAAGGGTTCTCAAAGGTAGAGGTGCTCGAAATATCTACCATTATTCAAAACAACCCTTGGGGCATTTGTCATATATTGGGTGATTAAAATGTGTTTGTATTGTCTAGGGTTTGGGGAGTAATTTGGGTTGTCATATTTATTCATAAATTAGCGGAATTTTAAAATTTGGCATGAGAGTAGGAATAATAGACATCGGTACCAACACTTTTCATTTGCTCATTGCAGATCGAGCACGCGACATGAAAATCCTTCATAAAGAGAAAGTAGCTGTGAGGCTAGGCAAAGGAGGGATCAGCAACAACATCATACAGCCTGATGCGATGCAACGTGCGATAGTAACGCTCTTGGATTTTAAACAAAAAATGCAAAATGAGGTGGTAGACGAAGTGTTTGTGTCGGCCACTAGTGCGGTGCGAAATGCCAGTAATCAACAACTATTTGTAGACTTAGTAAAAGAAAAAGTAGGCTTGGAGATATGTGTGTTGTCTGGCGAAGAAGAAGCCTCTCTCATTCACCAAGGTGTAAGCCAATACATAGATTTTGGCGAAGAGACGGGGCTGATCATGGATATAGGAGGAGGAAGCATCGAGTTTATCTTGGCCAACAAGGACGAAGTGAAGTGGCTTAAAAGCTATGAGCTAGGAGGGCAACGCTTGATCGATCAGTTTCACCATACTGACCCTATTTCTCTCGACGAAAAAAATAGGCTGGCGTCCTTTCTTCAAGAAAATCTAACGGAAGTGATGGCCATGTGCAAGCAGTATGAGGCGGCTTATCTGGTGGGGTCTTCAGGCTCATTCGATACCTTGTGGGATATTCATGCGAGGCGGCCAGATGCCTTGCCTATGCAGCGCCCCATTCTGTATCAAGATTATTTTGAGGAGATATACGAAGAGCTGATTAGCAAAAATAAAGAACAGCGACTACAGATCCCTGGCATGATCCCCATGCGAGTAGAAATGATTGTATCTGCTTCGGTGGCAATCAAGGTAATCATGGATGGGTGTGGGTTTGACCAGATAAAAGTCTCTCCATTTGCCTTGAAAGAAGGTCTGCTGTATCACGGTTTGCCTGTAAGGTAGCCGATCCTTAGTGAGGAAGGTAGTCTGTGAAGTTGGGGATTACTATATCGATAATTGATGTCCAATTTAAAAACTATCCTTTTTATCAAGAAAAAGGATGAGCCTCCATGGCTTTAATGGTGGTAGTCAATATTAGTTAAACTGAATGTATATTCAGATGTCTCCCAGATACGGAGTGATCTTTAGTGCGAAACTTAGTCTCCTCTCAATCTATTTTTTTGGGTATAAAAAAAGCACTTCTCCGTCAAGAAGAAGTGCTAAAGTTGTTGTGTGTTTGATTTGTATTATTTTGTTAGTGCCTCATGGTAGCCAGCCGAAAAACAGGAATTAACTTCCCAATTTCAGACTGGCTAATCCTTTTAGAACTGCTCTTAATACTTCTCTATTTTATGAGAAAGCAACGCTTTATCTGTTTGGATTCTCATGATATAAATGCCTGCTTGATAAGCGGATAAATCAATACTCATCTCTTGAGCCTGACCTGCTTTTTCTAACAAGATTTTTCCAGAAAAATCCAAAAGACGGATCGATTGAATATTGCTGCTCAAACCATTTACAGTGATTAGACTGTTTGTAGGGTTTGGATATACAGAAATACTTCTCTCTAGATCGTCTACAGAAGTGACGTTGTCGTTTACATCCTTCACGCTTATCGTGAGGGTCTGTACGTCTGATAGACTGCCATCTCCATTGTCGGTGGCAGATACCTCTACTACATATTGGTTGTCGGCATTGGCGTCCGCAGGTGCTTCAAAATCCGGAGCAGCCTTGAAAGTCAATACACCAGTACTGGCATCGATGCTAAACAGCGCTTTGTCGGCTCCATTGGAGATCGAGTAGGCGATGGCATCTCCATCCTTATCGGTAGCAGTGACTGTGGTCACGGCGGTCTGATTTTCATCTACACTTACCGCAGCAGCATCTCCACCGCCATTGCTGGTGATGACAGGCTTGCTATTGGTCGTGTTTTTGTAGAATGAGATGCCATTTTCGTATGTACCAACAAATACATCCATATCGCCATCTCCGTCGATATCGACAGCGGCGGGGGTACTATACACTCCTAGAATCTCCCCGTCGAAAGGATTGGCACTGCCAGTCTGCTTTTCAAAAGCAGGCGCAGAAGCAGATCCTGTGTTGATATAGTAATGGATCGTACCATATTTACTACCAACTAGCAAATCTAGATCTCCATCCATATCAAAATCCTCCAAGGCAGGTTTCGAGTATCTAATTGATTCCGATTCTCCGCCTTCATCCAATTGTCTGAAATCACCACCTTGGTATCCTCCTATGCCATCGAATGGATTGTTTGCTCCAGTGAGCTGGCTAAAGGCCGGAGCAGAGACGCTGCCTGTATTCTCGAAGTAATAAAGAGGACCTTGAGATGAACCGACCAGCAAATCCAAATCACCATCTGCATCCAGGTCTTTCAACTGTGGTGCCGAACGGGATACAGAAAAGCCCTCTTGAATTCTTCCTGGTATTAATTCACCACCTTCTTCATTGCCTAAATTGCCAAATGGATTGTCTTCGTCAGTTTGCTCAATAAATGCCGGAGCAGAAGCTGTCCCAGTATTTTCGAAATAGTAAATATTTCCTCCACTTGAGCCGACTATGGCATCCATATCACCATCGCCATCCATATCAACAAATATAGGGTTGCTCTTACTTATATGGGTGAGACCTGGTTCCTCTACTGGACCCTCTATTAGGGTTCTATAGTTTTCCCCCTCATCTTCTGGATATCCTCCACTACCTCTAATCAATTCATGGAATGGGTTTGAAGTCTCTGTTTGCTCGCTAAAGGCGGCCGTGGCAGTAGTTCCCGTGTTTTTGTAGAAGCTAATGCCATCATAGGCAGTACCTACAAAAGCATCCATATCACCATCGCCGTCGATATCTACAAAAGTAGGGACGCTATATTCAACTTCGTTACTTACAAGATCCAATGGATTGAGGGGGTTGGGTGCTGGCTTGCCATTGTCGAAAGCAGGCGCTGAGGCTGTGCCAGTGTTTTTAAAGTAATGAAAACTGCCGTAACCCTCTCCAACCAACAGATCCATGTCTCCATCGTTGTCCAAATCGGCCGCTGTGGTAAAACTATAATCGTCAACTTCAATACCATCGAAGGGGTTGTTGCTGTCTTTTAGCTTCACAAAGGCTGGAGCAGAAACGGTTCCTGTATTTCTGAAGTAGTGTATATAGCCATATTCATCTCCTGACACAGCATCCAAATCGCCATCGCCATCGAAGTCTCCAAACGTAGGAGACGATTTGTAATTCACTATTTGGTCATCTCCAAAAGGATTGTCCGCACCTGTTTGCTCGGTAAAAGCAGGATTAGAAGCGGAGCCTGTATTTTTATAATATAAGACGCTGCCATAACTAGTGCCTAGGAATACATCGAAATCCCCATCATCATCGATGTCGACCAATTCAGGGTTGACCCATTCATTAAAGTACTCAAAGCCAAATGGATTGCTTGATCCTGAAGTATGCTTCAGAAAACCTTCGTCTGTCTTCTCTAAATAAATGATATAACCATATCCGTCTCCTGCCAATGCATCTAGGTCGCCATCAGCATCTAAATCCGCCAAGGAGATACTGGAGTATTCCAGAACAGATATATCATCAAACGGATTAGCTTCATCAGTTTGTTCTTCGAAAGCTGGGTGAGTAGCCGTGCCCGTGTTTTTATAATATAAGATGTCGGAATTAATGCTGCCTGTGAGTACGTCCAAATCTCCGTCTCCATCAAAGTCTACAAAAGTAGGAGTAGCGTAGCGAGGGGCATGGAGGCCTGAAAACGGCGTCGTTCCAAAGTCAGGCTCAGAAGCCGTACCTTTGTTTTTGTAGTAAGTGAGATACCCATCATCGTCTCCGACCAAAAGGTCTAAATCGCCATCACCATCTAGGTCAGCGAATGCTGGGTGGCTTCTGTCGCCTCCCTCATTGTAGCCTATTAGGCTAAAAGGATTCGCTCTGTCTTCTAGTTCTATAAAATCAGGCGCAGAGGCTGAACCTGTATTTTTGAAAAATTGGATGTATTCCTCTTCATTTCCTGAGACCATATCGAAATCACCATCATTGTCGATGTCGACGAAGGTAGGTGTGGCATATCCGTCTACTATAGAATCAGAACCAAAAGGACTAGCACCTCCTGTTTGTGCTTCAAAAGCTGGTGCAGAGGCTGTGCCAGTGTTTTTGTAGTAATAGATATAGCCATAGTAATCACCGATGAACAGATCGAAATCGCCATCTGCGTCGATATCGACTAATGCAGGATTGGAATAATCATAATCTGTAGATATCCCATCAAACGGATTGTTTTCACCTGTCTGTTCTTCGAAAGCTGGGGCAGACGCTGTACCCGTATTTTTATAATAGAAAAGACCTCCATTCTCTTCACCCACCAAGGCATCAAGATCGCCGTCGGCATCTATGTCAGCAAAGGTGACATTGGAGTTGTATATATCATTTACCAAACCCAAAGGATTGTCTGCTCCAGTTCTTTTCTTAAAATGAGGTGCTGCAGCAGATCCTACGTTTTCGTAGTAATAAAAACCTACATAATATCCATATTCTTTGCCTACGAAGAGATCCATGTCTCCGTCGTTGTCGATGTCGACAAATGTGGGGGTAGCATCGTCATCTAGTTCAATGCCATCGAATAGTACTTCACTTCCAGGGAATACCTGCTTTTCGAAGGTAAGTGTCTGTGCTTGAGACAATGTAGCGGTGAGTGTGAGTGCCAGGGCTGTGCCTGCTACTTGCACACCTATACGCAGCAAGGCTCTTTCTAGCCTGTGATACACGTTTTGCAACTTGCTCGTCAGTCTTTTGACTTCCCTTTCGCAAGGGTTTTCGCTCGCCAGCAGCACCCGCATGCGGCGATAGAGGTTTCGGTACTTCCTAAATAATCGGTAGCGCACCGTGCCTCCTGAAAAACGTAGTTGTGGTTTTTTCATATGATAGGAGTTTAATTTGATTTGTTAATTTTTCTCAATTGTTTATAGTTGTTGGTTGTTTCGGTTTGTCGGATGCACCCCATAGGGCTGCTCCTGGTATAGACAGCGCTTGCTGATGGATGTCCATGTCTGGTGATAGAATAGAAGGCCGCTTGAGCTCAGGCAGCACTTTGACATCGTAAATTTCGTCTACGGTCATTTGATATTTGAAACTACCCACTACGCTGCCGTAGGGCAAATACACAGCTACTACGCCAGCGAAAGAGCTCTCGGCTATAGGCAAGTCTTTGAATGCCCAGGAGTTGTGTCGGAGCTTGGATACACCGATGAACAAGTAATCGCCATGTCGACTCATGCCTCTGGCAAAGCCTCCGAGTTGGCAGATCACTTCGTGCGATCCTGTTTCAGGGTCTATTTTGATAAGTTCGCCCTGAGTAGAGTTGAGTACATATAGTTTGCCATCATATATTCGTGGAGAGTGTGGCATACCCAGTCCGTCTTTGATGATTTTGCCCGAGGGGTATTCCATCACGATACCTCCATTCATTTTGCCATCTCTCCAGCCTTGCATGCTATTCGTATTTCCTAAAGCGGTCACATATTTGATTTCGCCATTTTCTGAGGCCAATCCATTGAGGTGGCATCGGTCTTCAGAGGCTAGCTCAGTGATGAATGGTGGTTTCCAGATGGGTGTGAAACTGTATTGGTGGTCGATTTTGCAAACACAAGAAAACAAAGTGTTGATGCCTATGATGGCCAGACCATCTTCTCCAAACATCATGTCGTGCATGGCTACATAGCCCGTATTGTACCTGCTGCGGGGCACATATAGTCCGTCGTACACGTCAGGTTTTTTGGGGTAGCTTTTTGCTAGCCCACTGTTGTTTCGTAGCACGATTACTTCGTTTCGAGTCGCGATGGCGAGGCTGTCTTTGGCAGTAGCCATGCCCATAGGACTATTGAAGGTTCGCGGAAGCTGAATCAATTTGTCGCTTTCGATCGCACTGAGTACGATTACTTTGTTGGCTTGGTAGGTGCTAATGGCTAAGGAAATGCCGAGCTTGTGAAGCAATTCGGCAAACTGAGGTGAGTATTCGCAGTCGAATGGTTTTGGTGCGCTATTCATGAACTTTTTAAAAAGAGCAATACGCACAGGGGGAGAGGAATGTACTCCTTACCAGCTTGTATGCTTTTCGTTTTACTTGTGAAAAAAAATGCTGGTTGAAGGGAGGTTTTAATTCCGTTGTTTAAATCTCACTAAACCTGTAATTACAAACAAGTTCTTTTACGTAAAAAATATTTGATTAGGAGTAAGGAAGGAATTAGTTGAAATATTTCTAGTCTGTTGAGTAAGTTTCCTGCATGCACATATTTTATGTGGGAGTTATTCACCTAAGAAGCTTCAAAGTGAGACACTTTCTAAGGGGTCTCAATGTAGCTGTTTCGGAGTATCCGAAACAGCTACATTTACCCAAATCTGCCTTAGGAATATTTTTTAAGGTAGTGGGTCGCGTAGGTTAGATGCGTTTGTACTGGGGGATGGACTAAAAGTTGTGGGGATTTATAATATGATTCTATATTAGCACATGCAAGTGTATCCTATGAGCAGGCAACTACTTTGCAAATACAGATACAGAAAAATAGTATGAGTGCACTAAAAAATGAACAGGAGTATAAACGATTAGCAGGCTTATTATCTACAGACGAGTATAATTTGGAGGCTTTGCTGTCTTTTGCCCAGCTTGCGTTTTCGCTTCGAAGGCATGAAGCAGCTCAAAAAAAACTAATCAACTATCAGAATAAGTACCCTGAGCAGGGTGAAGTATTATTCGCATTGGGGGTGAATTTTAAACAAATCGGAGCGTTTAAAAAAGCCCTTGTTTACTTTCTGAAAGTCAGCCAGTCCAAGCCCAAGACGAAAGGATTGTGGATCAATTTGGCGGACTGTTATTATCACCTGAATGATTACGGGAAGGCCGAGCAAAGCTTGAAACAAGGCATGAAATGGTCGGAAAACCATCCCGTAGTTCTCAATAGGTTGGCCTTTTTGTATAAGCAAACAGGCAGACAAAAAGAAGCAATGGCTTTATACCAGCAGCTGACCAAAGTGGCTGAATTTGCTGCGGCTGCACACTTCCAATTGGCTACGCTGATGCAAGAACTCAATATGCCGAACCAGTCTATTGCGCACTACAAGCACCACCTCAAGATACGTCCCGATCATGCCGACGCTTATTATGGGTTGGGGATTGCATATGCCTTCATGCAGGATTTCGAAAGGGCGATCGCTTGCTATCAGCAAGCACTGAAGTGCTCGCCCGATCACCTACAATCCCAAATGGAAATCAGCAGTGCCAAAGCGACTATTTGTGATTGGGGGTCTTACGAGGCAGACCGTGCCGCTTTCGAACAAGCCTTGGTGCAGTTGTCGATGGCTGGAAATGTGAGTCTTACACGAGCGACTTTCGATATCAATTATTTCAACCTTTCTCCAGAGCTACATTTGGCTACAGCCAAAAAATGTGCTGAGCAAATCGAGCAGGGAGTATCACGGCATGTGGATAAGCATTTTCCACCTTTGGATCAGTTGATACGAGGGGAGAATGATAAGATAAAAGTGGGCTACTTGTCGCCAGATTTTCGAGAGCATGCGGTCGGGCGATTGCTATACGATGTGTATCGTCATCATGATAGGAGTAAGTTTGAAATATATGCCTACTCGATGATTGTGCCTGAGGAATCGGATGCAATCACTGAAGCCACTCAAAGTGGGTGCGACCATTTTGTGAATAGTCAAGGATGGTCGGCTTTTGAAATCGCGAAAAAAATTAGACAGGATGGTATTGATGTTTTAGTGGACCTGGTAGGGTACACCACCTATTGCAAGCCAGCAGTGAGCGCACTGAAGCCTGCACGGGTTCAGATGCATTATTTAGGAAATCCAGATACGATGGGTGCGAGTTTTGTGCCATATTTCCTAACGGATAGCACCTTGGTGCCCGACGAAGATCAAAAGTATTATACAGAACAACTGATGCGTTTAAAAAGCAGTTGGGTGGCTTCGCCGCTGCCTACCCAACTACCCATGATGACCCGAAAGGACTGCCATCTTCCAGAAGATGCTTTTGTGTATTGTAGTTTCAATTTCCCAAAAAAACTTAATCCTGAGACGTTTGATTTGTGGATGGAGATATTGCGCGAAGTGCCAAATAGTGTGCTGTGGATCTATACGCCCCTTCAGCTACAGAAAGACCATTTGACTCATGAGGCCAAATTACGCGGTATCGATCCCGCTAGGATTATTTTCGCAGGCAATGCGCCATATCTTGAATACCTCGCTCGATTGCCACTAGCAGATTTGTTTTTGGATTGTCTTCATTATGGAGCAGGGTCTACCGCAGCCAATGCCCTCATGATGGGGCTCCCGCTGTTGGCCTTGCCGGGCAAGACCTTTGTTTCGAGATTAGGATCTAGTGTGAACGTAGCTGCCGGCATGAATGCATGGAACTGTAGCGACAAAGCGGAGTATCTGGATAAAGCCAAGTATTGGGGAACACATCAGGATGAGTTGGCGCAAGCCAAGGCAGGGTGGTCAGAAAAAGTAAAACAATCTGCGCTTTGCGATATTCCTAGGTTTGTGTCTGATTTGGAGCGTGTCTATCTGCAACTTGTTAAAAGTTCTTAAAATTCGCAGGAAAAAATATTAAAGTCCGACTTTAAAAGAAGGTTTACCAAAAAGAAAATAAATTCGCAGCATGTACAGCTATCAGAGATTATTCGACTTCGCAAAACAGGTCTTCGTGTCCATGGGGCATACTGAAAAAATGGCCGATACGGCCGCCACCGTATTGGTAAGTGCAGATATGCGCGGGGTAGACTCGCACGGCATCGCCAGACTCAAAGGCTATGTACGTCTTTGGGAGGTGAATCGTATCAATCCGAAGCCGATTTTTCAAATAGAACATGAAACACCTTCTACTGCTGTGCTCAATGCGGATGAGTCTTTAGGTTTGATTTCTGGTCCAGAGGCCATGCGGATCGCCATGATCAAGGCTAAAAGTGTAGGTACTGGTTGGGTGTCGGTAAAAAACTCTAATCATTACGGTATCGCTGGGTACCATGCCATGATGGCGTTAGAAGAGGATATGATAGGTATTTCTATGACCAATGCTAGTCCGTTAGTAGCGCCTACTTTCTCCAAAGAAAGAATGCTAGGTACTAACCCGATTTCTGTAGCCATACCCGCGGGCAAGCAACCGCCGTTTGTAGCTGACATGGCAACTACCACCGCAGCCAATGGCAAGCTAGAAGTACTGCAAAGAAAACAAGAGGATGCGCCACTAGGCTGGGTGCAAGATCAAAATGGCATCCCTACTACCAATGCCAATGGCGTGAAAGAAGGTGGTGCCTTATTGCCACTAGGCGGAGATAGGGATCATGCCTCTCACAAAGGCTACATTCTGGGGTCTATTGTAGATATTTTTTCGGCAGTACTATCAGGGGCCAACTATGGGCCATGGGTGCCGCCGTTTGTTAGTTTTATAGATCCAGTATCAGATCCAGTAGGAGAAGGGTTGGGGCATTTCTTTGGTGCCATGCGAATTGATGCTTTTAGAAAGGCAGAGGATTTCAAAAATCACATGGATACTTGGATCGAAAGATTCAGAAATTCTACGCCTATAGATCCTAGTAATCCTGTGCAGATCCCAGGAGACTACGAACGAAACATGGAAGCTATCCGGTCTAAGGATGGTATACCTGTTTTAGATCCTGTAGTGAAGGACTTGAATGAACTAGCAGAAAAATTTAAGCTGAAATTTTAGAAGCCTATTCCGATATTCATACCGATGACCCACGGGCTATCATAGCGGCCATTGTCGCCACCATCTGAATAGAGTACATTGTATAGGGCATAGAAATTCAAAAAGCCCTTGCCGCCCATGGGCTGGGTAATGCCGCCGCCTAGCAAAAAAGTGTCGTAAGTAGCTCTGCTGTCTATTTGATCCAAGAAGAAGATCTCATATCTTGCCATCACAAAGAAGGGCTGATACACCACGTATTGGGTAAAGAAATTAACACCATAGTCGTTGAAAGACTGTTCTATAGGCCTTTTGTATTTGAAATATTGGTAGGTGATCCCTACGCCTGCATTCCATTTTTCGGTGATGCGATAGCCTACTTGCCCGCTCACATTTACCCAAACTTGGTTGTCACTGATGCCAAATCCACCAAGTCCGCCTCCTACGTATATTTTGTCTACCCAAGCGGGTCGATCGTTGCCAAGCGCATTATATTCTCGCTGTGCAAAGCTCTGCATCACAAATAAAAGGCAGAAAAGCGCAATAAGGGATAGTTTTTTAATCATCTGCTTAAAGTTATGTCAAATAGAATAGGTGTGTGGGTATTAGTCTTCTACTACAACGAATAAATCCTCTCCGTCTTTTTTCATGAAGTATTTTTCACGAGCAAATTCCTCTAAGAGATCCATGTCGTTGATGAGTGCTTCACGATCAGCATTCACTTCTTCTATTTTCTGGAGATAGTATTGTTCTTGGTGCTCGAGTTCTTCTACTTTTTGGCTCAATTGGTATTGAGAATAAAAATCATTGGTGTCGAAAAATAGCATCCAAACCAAAAATGATAGACCTGAAAGGAAGTAGAAATTTTTGGTGATATGAAGTGATTTCTTAAACATGCTAAATGTTAGTCAGCTGTAAAGTAAAAAATGAATCTTTCAATTGCCAAATATAAGTGCTCTTATCGTGATTTTGTGCACTGGTTAATATTAAACACTATAAAATAACCTTCCCTTACTTTTAAAATGTCGTCGATTGACATATGCTATATTTTGTTTCGATAGAGAACTGTATTTGTCAAATGCCAAGTAGTTTTAAATAAATAGCAGTGAGGTGAAAATATTAAGTGTAGGTAGATATAGAGGAATTATATTCTTTTTTAAACTTGATATGAATCCGAATTCAAAATATCCTGCAACCGACTGTGTAAGTATTCTACCATTGGTAGTTTCATTTTGAAAAATTATTTAAATGTCGGCTCGAATACATTCAATCTCATTATTCTTGCGACGTTTTCAAACATTAACTCAATCACATCAAATCCATGAAATTCAATACTATTGGATTTTTACTAGCTTTCTTTTTTTCTCCCTTCTTTCTTTTTGGACAAGAATCAATACGGCTCGATCGATCGTATCAAGGTTTGTCGCTAGCTAGTGCGTTGGATTCGATCCAAAAGCAAAACAAAGTGAGGATATTCTATCAGCCCAAATGGGTTGAAGGACAAAAAGTGACCCAAAATACGCAAGGGGTCATGCTGGTAGATTTTCTAAACCAAAGTGTGCAGGCTAGTGGGCTCAAAGCAGTAACTTATCACGGTACGATCGTGTTTGTAGCCAATAATCCAGAACTTTATCAAATCGAAAACAGTGCAGATGATGACTTGGTGGTGATTGGAGATCAAAACGCTAAACTCAATGAGATTGTATCGGTAAAGGGATATATCAGTGACGGGACGAATGACGAGCCCCTGATCGGTGCTAGGGTATACATCACCTCGTTAAACATAGGGACGGTGACAGACTTTAATGGCAACTATGATTTGAGAGTTCCGGTAGGGAAGTACACTATCGAGTACAGCTCTATTAGTTATGAAAACAAACCGATTGATGTAATAATAAAATCAGCAGGTAAGCTAGATGTAGCCTTGTTTTCGGGGTCTTTGCAGCTCGATGAGCTTGTGATCACAGCCGATGGTCAAGATGCTAATGTACAGCAAAGAGTGTCTGGTTTGGAAAATATGGACATCAAAACGATCAAACAGCTCCCCACCTTTATGGGTGAAGTAGACCCAGTGAAAAGTTTGACGACGATGCCGGGTATTTCTACTACAGGAGAGTTGTCCTCTGGGTTTAATGTACGAGGCGGTGAGACAGGACAAAATTTGATTTTGCAAGACGGAGCGGTGATTTACAACCCCACTCACCTGTTTGGTTTTTATAGTGCTTTCAACTCTGATATGGTAAATGAAGTCAATCTTTACAAAGGCGGAGGGCCAGCCAATTTTGGGGGACGAATTTCTTCGGTATTGGATATTAAACTACGACATGGAGACGATGAAGAATATAAGGTTTCGGGTGGTGTAGGTTTGGTGTCTAGTAGACTGACGGCTGAGGGGCCAATTCTTAAAAATAAAGCATCATTTATCGTCGGAGGACGTACTTCCTATACCAATTGGTTGTTGCATTCATTGAAAAATATTGAGTTGAATAGTAGTTCAGCTGCTTTTTATGATACCAATGTCAAATTGCTCTACCGCATAGGTGATAAGGATTATTTAACAGGATCTTTTTACCTCAGTCATGACGATTTTAATTTGGCGGGAGATGCTCAGTACGACTGGGGAACTACCAATTTTAGTTTAGAATGGAGTCATGTTTTTGGTGCCAAGTGGATGTCCAGTTTAGTGCTTGCTACGAGCAACTATGAGGTGAAATCAGAAAACACAGAGAATGAATTAGAGGCCTTTAGTTTTAGAAATGGTATTCGGAATGTTGTGGGTAAATATGAAATACTTTATAAAATGCATCCGAAAAATACCATTAGTGCGGGAATAGAGTATAACCATCATCAAATAGAACCAGGTGTGCTAAAACCATTCGTTGGCAATACTTCGATCGACCCTGTAGATGTGAGTGATCAGCAGGCGCACGAAGTGGCTATATATATTCAAGACGATTGGGATCTGGGTGCCAGATTGGCTTTGTCGGCAGGGTTGAGAGCATCAGGCTTTTGGCGTGTAGGAGAGGGTGAAATATATGATTTTGAAAGTGGAGAGCAAGTGAATAGAGTACCGAGCTCTATTGATTCTGTTTTTTACGGCAAGGGAGATTTGATATCGAGTTTTAGCGGACTGGAACCAAGATTGTCTATGCGATACTTGTTGACTACGAGTGCTTCGCTCAAGATGAGTTACTATCGTACATTTCAATATCTACATATGATTTCCAACACGGTGTCGGCAACCCCACAAGACTATTACATAACGAGCGGCCCCAATTTGGATCCTCAATATGCTGATCAGTATTCCCTAGGTCTATTCAAAAACTATAGAAATAATCTTTATCAAATATCTGGAGAGGTGTTTTATAAGAAAATGTATAACACCGTCGACTTTATAGAAGGGGCAGAGCTATTGGCCAACGAAGAATTGGATGGCAGTTTGGTGCAAGGAGATGGCAAGGCTTACGGTGTGGAAGTGCAGCTAAAGAAGAACTCAGGCAAACTGAGTGGATGGGTGTCCTATACCTATTCTAGGAGTTTGAAGCGATTCGAAGGTGATTACGATTACGAAACAATTAATAATGGGGATTACTACGGCTCTAACAATGATAAACCACATGATTTGTCAATGGTACTGAGCTACAAGTTAGGTGCTCGGTGGGTTTTGTCTGCCAATTTTAGTTATAGTACAGGCAGGCCTATTACAGTGCCAGTATCTAATTTTAGATTTGATAAGACGCCATCAGTGCTGACTTACTCGGAGCGAAATGCTTATCGTATTCCAGACTATCATAGATTGGATTTATCATTGACATTACTGCCTACCCTTAAAAAGAGCAGTTTGTTGAGTGGAGAATGGATTTTCTCCATTTATAATGTGTACGGTCGAAAGAATGCCTATTCGATCTATTTCACACAATGGGGTGGAGCCAAAAAAATGTCAATCCTTGGGTCTGTTTTTCCTTCTGTTACCTACAATTTTAGTATTTCCAAATGAAATTGATATACCACTTTTCGCTAATTGTATTAATGCTCACGTTTTCGTGTGTGGAGAGATATGAGTTTCCGATTACGGATGATGGAAGAACAGGGCTTGTCGTAGAGGGATTTGTGTCAGACTTATCTTATAGCGATATTCAGTCGATGCCGTTAGATCAAAGGTATTTTACGATTACGCTCAGGGAATCTAATGCCATATCTAGTCAGAGTATAAAGCCAGTAACGGGTGCACATGTAGAACTTGTAAGTGATGCCAATGAGTTTTGGGATTATGCCGAATCAGGAGACGGAATCTATACGCTGTATTATGATGATTTGAAAATAGATCCTAATAAAAAGTATAAGGTATCTATTACGCTATCTGATGGAAATAGCTTCGAGTCATCTTTTGAGTCTGCTCCGGCCGTTTCGCCCGTCGGGAAAACGGCAATGATTGAGACATTTGAGACTGTCTACGAGACGCAGGGTGGTGAAACTGTTATTACTACCGAAGAGGCGATTCAGATCAATTTGGATTTGCCAGTAGTACAACCAGCCACTGAAACTTTATATGCTAAGTGGGATTTTCTCACTACTTTCGGCGTAAGGGCACGATTCGTTGACAGCCCTAATGATATTAGATATAAGTGTTGGGCGACCTCTATTTATGAAAATCCCGGTTTTTTGATGTACCAAGGAAAAGGAGGCGGTGTTTCAAAGATGTTTACGGTATTGCTAACCAATGAGGAGTTGCACGATGGGTATTCCACATTGATTCGACAGCAGTCAATGAATAAAGAAGGTTTTCTGTATTGGTCGGATATTCAAAAACAAACAGAGCAAGCAGATTTGTTTGCTCCACCACCTTACAATCTAATTAGTAATATAACAGCAGTCAATTCTGACACACCTGTATTTGGTTATTTTGGCGTGGTACGAGAGCAATATTACCGATGGAATTTTATGAAGTCTGATTTGTCAAAACCCTTCCCTTATCCAGAAGCATTAACTAGATCTTGTGAATTGGCATTTGAGCCATCGCGTGTTTGCTTTGATTGTAGGGAATTTAGTGGGTTGGGTATTACCAACAATCCAAACCAACCTTGGTGGTGGTCAGCTAATTAAACAATTATGAGAAACGTAAAATTGAAAAGGTTTACCGTTGCCAGTTTAGTTTGTTTGTTGGCACTCAACTGTTTTGCCCAAGATCATTTATTTCTTAAGACCAACAAAACCATCTACGTAGTAGGGGAGCAGGTGCATTTTGACTTTAGTCGAATGAATGACCTGGGACAGGTGGTGGAGAAGGACGAAGAAACCCTAGTGTCGGTGGATTTGGTGGCGCCTGATGGAAGAATCGTGCAGACCAAGAGCATCTTGCCTTTTGAAGATAGTCGATACTTTTTTTCGCTAGGAGACACGTTGCTTACGGGTATTTATAGGGTAGTAGCCAATGGCGTGGAGACTACGCAAGCGGTTAGTAATATCCACGTACTAGAACTGGAGCTGCAAGAAAAACCAGAACAGCAGATTACAAGTATTGAGGCTTATATACGAGGAGGTATATTGACGAGTAGTCAGTACAATTTTGTGGCCTTGAGGGTCATGGATCAAAACGGTGCAGGTATGGCAACGAAAGGCACGCTAGTCAATGCGCAGGATTCGTTGGTACAATATATCGATACGGATCTCAATGGTATTGCCTCGGTTGCTTTCATGGCTATAGATAGTGTGTATAAGGTGCGATTTGGAGCGAAAACCTACTCGCTTCATGCCAAAGAACGAACATGGCAGGTAGAGATGAGCCAGTCGGCTACAGAGGTGGAATGTAAACTTACGAACCTATTAGGTCAAGCAGATACTGTAACCTGGCAATGGGATGATGAACCTGCCTCTTTCGTATATTTGAGTGCTACCACAGATACTGTTTTCCGCTGGACTAAGCAGGATCTCAGTTTTGGATTGCATCGCGCAGTTCTAGGAGTAGGAGCGGAGCGAAGTGTATATCCTTTGATGGTGAGACCAGATACTTCTCTTCAATTGGGTTTGAAATCCATGAAATTACAGCATAATGTACAGCACGAATTTACCATCGATGGTATGAACGATCAAATCGATTATGTAGAGGTATCGATACTTGATGAGGCATCGGCTCAGAAATCAGACTTTTACGAATCGTTTTATTTTGATCAGTTGGGGCTGGATTTGCAATGGGTGGAGAATAGAGATTTTGATGCTTATTTGGAGGTCTTTCATCAGCAGCTTAGTCGAGTGGTGAACGTAGACAGACTGTCTACCGAAACCATTGGGGGTGCCTATAGTTACCAATCCAATTTTCCGTTCGATGAGGTGTCTATGCTCAACCTACAAACGATGAAAACCTTCGATATTCGCAACGAGTACATTCATGGGCTTCATGATTTTGAACAAACCATGAGTAGCCGATCACAGGTATTTCCTTATCATTTTACTACCTACCTACAGCCATTAGAACCAGTAAATCTCAAAGAAAAAGTAAACTACACTTACCCAGTATTGAAAACAGTCATGCAGGTGGGAGCACGTGAGCAACAAATTGTTCAGGCCTATGACATGCAGCGAAACATTATGCTGTCTTATCAAGAAAGTGAAACAGAATCAGCAGAATTGCCAGCAGCTGATTATGTATATGACCTGACCGATTACGAAGTCCCTAACACCATGGAAGAATTGATCAATTATATTATAAAGTATGTTTCGGTAGTCAAAAACAAAGAAGGGAAAAAAGACTTGTCTATGTTTAGGCATATGTCATCTTACAAATATCGTGGTATTCCGCTCATTTTCTTAAATAATCTACCTACTTACGATTTGCAAACGATTCTCAATCTGAATGCTAAGGATTTTGCTAAGGTAGAGGTCAGAAATTCCTATCAGGCCAATGCCCATCTAGGCAACTTTAGCTTGAATGGCTCGGTCTCTTTTTATTTGAAGGATGGCGTAGACAACCCCTTAGAGGATGCCTATAAGGATTTGCCTGTGTTGACTCCCTGTGAGAACTTTCATAAGAAAGCATCAGATAGTGAGTTTGCTCCCGATTTCCGTCATCAATTGTTTTGGAATCCAAAATTGGTTAATAAAAACCAATCCTTTTGGGTGGATCTAAAAACTTCGGATTTGAGCACGACATACAAAGTGTTGGTTACAGCTTATATGAAAGACGGCACGGTGATTCAAGATAGCTCATCTCTTTTAGTGGAATGAGCTAAGCGTCATTTGCGCTTACCAATCTGGCTTGTCACTGTCTTTACGTTTCGTTGGTTTTCTGCGATTTTGTTGGATGTATTGAATCTCGCTGTTTTTGAGTGCTTCTAGTATCATTTTAGCTTTCTCCTCAGAAATATTCATTTCTTGCATTTGATCCGAAGGGCTAGGAGGCTGTTGTTGCTGGTCTTCGTTTTGTTCGCCTTCTTCACCTTCCTGAGGCTGCGGTTGTTCTTCTTCTTGCTGCTCGCCGTCTTGTTGTTCGCCATCCTGCTGCTGCTCGTCTTGGCTTTCTTGATCTTGATTCTCTTGGTTTTGTTGATCCTCAGACTCTTGCTGCTCTTCGTTTTGATCTTGGTTCTCCTGGTCTTTATTTTGATCACCTTGTTGCTGATCCTCGTTTTCTTTTTTGTTCTCCTTATTTTCCTCGTCTTCGTTTTCTTGATCTTGATCTTGATTTTGGTCTTGATCCTGATTTTGCTCTTGTTGTTCTTTGAGTTTCTTTTTTACTAGTTCATAGTTGTAGCGAGCATCCTGATTGGAGGGGTCATTTTTTATAGATTCTTTGAAAAAAGCCATGGCTTTTTCTAGGGTCTTGGGGTCGTTGGAGAGCGTGCCGAGTTGCTGATAAGCTACAGATTTCAACGCCTTGTCGTTAGACAGGGTGAGCTTTTGGTACTGGGCTTGCGCCAAATCCTTTTGACCTAATTTATAATAGGCGTGTCCCAGGTTCATCGAGACTTGTTCGTCTTCGATGTGTAGTGTATCTATAAGGTAGGAATAGTTGGTAACAGCTTCATCGTACTGTCCCGCTTTGAAGGCCACTTCAGCTTTTTTCTTCAGCTGATTGATTTTCGATATGTCATTGGCCGAAGCGCTAAAACAAACCGCAAAAAAAAGGATGAGGGTAAGCCTAATCATATGTTTACTGTTCTTACTTTAATAACGGCATCTAAGCACACAAGCAACAATGCCAGTGCGAGGAAATAATAGTACTTGTTGGCAGATACGTCCATGGTCTTGCTGTCGCGCAATTCACCTTCGATGTCACCTATTGTGTTGATCAATTTTTCTACGTCGTTTTGCGTAGCATTGATTTCAAAATATTTGCCGCTGGTGGCAGTGGCTATTTTTTTGAGAGAGACGGGGTTTAGTCTAGAAATTACATCTTGTCCACTTTGGTCTTTTTTGAATCCTCGTTGGGTCATTATTTTGCTTCCTTGAGCGGTGCCAATACCGAGTGTGAATAGTTTGATGCCTTCATCTTCTATGGTTTTGGCTATGCTAGCCGTGTTTTCGCCGAAGTCTTCACCGTCGCTGATCAGGATAATGATCTTTGACTTTTGACGGGTCACGGTTTCCCCATCGTCTGCTATTTTGCCTAGTGCCATTTTGAGTGGTGGGCCAAAGTCCGTCCCCGTGTTGGGTACTAGGTTGGTGTTTAGCGTTTCGATGAATAAATTGAGTGCACTTTTGTCGTAAGTGAGGGGGCATTGGATATAAGCTTCATTCGAAAACATAATTAAGCCAATGCGATCCGAAGAGAAAGCTTCTACGATTTGTTTCAGCTCAAATTTAATTTTTTCTAATCGAGTAGGGGGAATGTCGAAAGCATTCATGGATTCGGATAAATCTACAGCTATGAAAATATCTTTGCCGATCGATTTGATTTCTTTGGTGGACTCGCCAAAAGAAGGGCCGAGTAGAGCGAGAATGATCAATGAAAAGTAGGCTGTTCGGAGAGCTATTTTATAAAATACCCGTCGATAACCCGTGCCTAGTGCGCGTGCTGCCCGAATTGTTCTAAATAGATATAGAACATAGAATACACCGAATAAAAGAATAAAGAATAATTCTAAGCTGCCGACCTCACCGCTCCAGACCATAAAAAAATAGTGTTTACAAATCAAACAAATATAGACATCCTCTAACCAAGCCAAAAGCTGAGCTTGGGCATTTAACATTTTTTAGCATTTGTTGTATTTAGGTGGGTCATTACTATTTTTTTCGTTTAGTCATATTAGCACAGAACTTATTTAAGTTATACGATCGATTTGGTAATCTTTTAGTGAAATAAACCTAACCGATGCTTAACATCGTGAGGGTATTTTCGTGTCGGATTCCAAATAGACAGACAAACCCGCTGTCTGAAAGTATTGGGACAGAAGAAATTTCACAGATTTAAAATTTTTGGGTTAGTAAAGGATCACGCTTGTTCGTGGTCTTTTTCTTTTATTTTTTTAACCATTACTATGAAAAAAGAAATTGTTTACCTCAGTATTTTCGCCTTGCTACTCACCTTGGGCTGTTTTACAAATAAGGGTAATATAGAAATCAATGAGACCAAGGTATCGTCAGTATCGGATGTAGAAGTACTCGACGGTGCACTTAACTGGTACGTGATAGGAGATTTTGGTAGAAATGGCTACGATGGACAGCAAGAATTAGCGGATCAGATGCAAGTCATGACTAAGGTGATCGAACCAGAATTTATTATAACTACAGGCGACAATTTTTACCCTGATGGAGTAGCCAGTACACAAGATCCGTATTGGATTTCGTCTTTCGAAAATGTCTATAGTGGGTTTGGTTTGTTTGTGCCGTGGTATGCAATCCTAGGCAATCACGATTATAGGGGCAACTATCAGGCAGAAATCGATTACACAAATGTGAGCCAAAGGTGGAATATGCCTGCTCAGTACTATGTAAAGGAAAAATCAGAAGATGACGTAACGGTCAAGTTGGTGTTTATAGATACCAATCCGTATGAAGATGGCTACTATACGCAGGAAAAATACAAAGCCATATGGGGGCAAGACAGTACCAAACAGTTGCATTGGATGGACAGCGTATTGGCAGACAATACGGCCGACTGGAAGATAGTGGTAGGGCATCATCCGCTGTATTCAGGAGGAAAGCGACTCAACGATACACAAAACGTAAGAGGACATTTGGAAAAAGTACTGAAGAAACATGAAGTAGATGTGTATTTTGCTGGCCACGAGCATGATTTGCAACACATTCAAAACCCATCATACAAAACACACCATATTATTTCTGGTGCGGGATCTGAAGTGAGACCTACTGCCAAGATGGAGTATTCATTATTTGCAGCGTCTATTCAAGGGTTTGTGGCTGCATCAGCTACCAGAGAGCAGCTGCTATTGCAGTTCATTTCTTATGAAGGAGAAGTGATTTACAGGTATAATATCAAAAAGCAAGTAAAATAAGAGCGACTGGCTTTTAAAGCTATCTCGTCAGCCTTTTTATATTTTAGTCAAATCTATAAAAAGAAGACCTTCAGGAGCTTTGCCCATTCTAGCCGATCTTTTTACCTGTTTTTTGGTTCGCTTCTGAATGTAGTTCATGCCTTTGTAGCTATTGTAATAGCTTTTGAAATTGAGCTTGTCTTGTACCATCCATTGTTCATAGCTGGACAGTTGGTCTCTAAATTCTGCATTTTCTAAGTTGAGGCTACTAGGTCCATCGATATTGTATTCACGAAGGATGGCTAGTACATAGATGAGCTTTTGCTGTAGGAGAAAAATCTGACTGCGTAACGAACCATATTTGTTCAAATCATTGAAACCAAAGGCATTGGCACCACCAGCAATCGCCGCCATAATACCAATATACGGCACGGCTTGTTTGGCGGCAGTTCCGTCAGGAAATACGTTACCTGCAGCGGTATAGCCCGCAAAAAGCATAGTCATCACAGATAGACCTTTTTTGAGGTTTTTCACACGAGTTTCTCTACGCTCTAGGTCTATGTGCATTTCGCTCAGGTTGTCTATCAAGAAGATGGCCTCATCTCGGTAGTCCAAATAACTTTGATATGTGATCTCTGTATTTTCTCTGTGGTGTACCGTAAGGGTAAAAGCTCGCTGGTCGATAGAACCGTCGGGGTCTTCTGCAACCATTAGCATATCAAATTTCTTTGGTTTTAGCTCGATGCCAATGATGTTGTAATCGGGTGTCCAGTCTAGTTCTACGGCATCATTTCTTTCTTTCCATGTCATACCCTGAGGGGCACCTATGATTTCAAATTTGAGATCGGAAAAATCGTCATTGACATCCTGAATGAAGATCGTTCGATGAAAAGGAAGCCCCTCATAGACGTCTTCATTTTGGAGATTGAGTATGCGTGGAGGTTCGTTTTTAATGCTTCTTTTAATTAAAAAAGTCTTGGTGATTGTGATGGGATCATCTGTGCCTACTTCGCTTACCTCTAGCTCTACTTTGAGTGGAAACTGCTTCTTGAGTTTGTCTATCTGGTATTGGTTTAGCTTCCAATAGAACTTGCCATTGCTCATCTTTGGGTTGCCCTCAGAGGTGGGGATATTCATATTGAAATGCAAGGAGTCCTGATCTGGATCTATTACTGTTAAGTCTACTTCGAGAGCCTCGTTGGCATGCATGAGGTACTCGTCCAGTACGGGAAATTTGAAATAAGGAGGTTCATTTTTTCTGGTGATAATAAATAGAAAAACTTGCTGTGAGTTTTGTCCTTGGGTGTCGTGGGCATTTACTGTAAGGCTGAAATACTTTTGCTTTAGATGGATTTCGAGTGGTGTCCATTTGAAAGTGAGCTGATTGTGTATGATTTCTACCTTGCCATTTCCAATATGGTATTCGCCTTCATTGTCATTAAAAAAGTGATCTAAAATGACTTTAGAGGAATCTTGTGAGGCATATCCTAATACGGAGAGTTCTATGGTTTGTCCTGGGTGTAGCTCATAAAACCCATTTTTCAATTCTTGATTTGAATGAATGAAAAACTTAGGGGGATCGTAGTCTGGAATTATTTTTATAAAGACAGATTCAATGTCGATCAGTTTGGTGCTGTCTATTAAGAAAAATTCGACGGTAATTTTAGAGTCTTCGGAGGTAGCAGGGATGAGCCATTTGAAAATGCCTTCATCTGAGAGTTCGGCATTTTTTGGTGCATTTTTCATTACGATGCTCCCTTGGCCAGTTTGTTCTATTTTTATTTCTACTTGCTCTCCTACTTTGGCTTCAATGAATTTTTGGCTAATCCTGAGTGAGGGAGAATCTTGTGCCGAGAGTGTCTGAAATAGAAATAGGAGAAGGTTGAGAAGGGCTAACTTTTTTGTCATTCTTTCCTGGCTATTGAAAATGCTAATTAATTTAACTCTTGGGCAGTACACAAATATAAGACCGTTTTTAAAACTAAAGCGAAAGGATTTGTAATCCTTAATGCAAGGGGCGTTTTCTAACGGAACAATAACAATTCAGAAATAGAGTGTGTTTAGGTGTTCATCCACCGCCAGAATCGTTGTAGCACATTGCCTGTTGGCTGCTCTTGTTTTTGCTTTTTCTTGGCGACCGATTTTTTCTTTTTTCTTTTTGGAGCTGGTGCAGTGGCTGTTATAGGTGCTGCTACTTTTTTATAGTGTTTTTCTTTGGCTTTTTTTCTGCGCTTTTCTTCTTGTTCCTGACGCTTTTTTTCTTCCCATTCTTTCTTCTTACGGGCTGCCTCTACAGGATTGTAGTCTTTGTTGTATTTTTTGCCTTTGTAGTTTTTAGGCTTGCGTTTACGATCTCTTTTTGGACCTGTAGTGGTTATTATTTCGTCTGGGTCGTAGGCTTTTGGCGTCTCCTTTTTAGGTTCTTCTTTTTCCTCTGAAGGAGTTTTTGGCTCTGGGAGTTCTATTTTCCCTTTCACCGTCAGTCCTTGTAGTTTTACCTTTGGGGGTTTGATGACTTTTACTGACGCATCGTGAGCAAGACGTTCCACATAGGACTCTATTTCAGGGTCTAAATCGGCAGTAACTTGTGACTCATATGGTTCTTTCTTTTCAGGAGTTGCTTCTTTAGCTTTCTCCGTGGGAATTTTTTCGGTTGTGTCTATTGGCGTGTTCACAGATTCAACAATCGGAGCAGAGGATTCCTCTGTTTCAAGTTCTTCGTCGAGCTCGTGAGGAAGGGCTATTTCAGCAAAAGATTCAGATATATCAGGGGTAGATTTTTTGGATAACGCTGGCTTTTCATGAGAATCGGTTGGCGCAGGCTCTACTTTAGCGTCAGAGGCTTCTACTTCTGGTTTTTTTGTTTCTGTTTGGTCTTCGACTTTTTCATAGAGAACATCTTCTAATACTGCTGTCGATGGTTTTTCTGCTATGAATTTTTCGCTGGGTGTTTCTACAGATACTGGAGGTAGCTCTGCTTTGAAATGAGCGAGTACCAGTTCGATTTGCTCTTCGGTCAGTTTGGTGTTGGTTCCGCTTGATAGGTCGATGGCTTGTGCCTCCAAAAAGGCAGTCAGCTTGGATGGGGTAATGCTAATTTTTCTTGCTAAAGTTCCGAGCCTCATTCTAATTTCATTCTTAAATAATTATGCAAATATAAGTGTCGCAGGATATTCTGTAATATGATATGTAGTAAACCGCACTTTTTCTACAAGACTTACGACTAAAACTCCGTCATGTTTATATCTTGACATTTAAAATAGTTCCAATTTAACACTTTTAAAAAATACAAAATGATCAGAGTAAAGAAATTCGGTGTATTGCAAACGGCTAAAGTTGTCGCGATGATATATGTGATTGTTTCATTGGTAATCATCATGCCATTTGCCATGATAGCTTCCATGTTTTCAGATGAGTTTTTCCCTGAGTTTGCGGACTTTGGCGCAGCGGCCATGTTGATGATTCCCGTTATGTATGGAGTGATGGGTTTTATATTTACGGCTATTGGCTGTGTGGTTTATAATCTGATTGCAGGTTTTACTGGTGGTATCGAGATTGAAATGGAAACCGCTGAAAAATAAATGTTAGCGATGAAAATCAGTCAATTTGATCGAGATCAAAAAGGTTATTTTAAAGCCAGTGATGGCGAGCAGCGAGGAGGTCTAATGACTTATACTTGGGCGGGGGATGATCGAGTCATTATTGATCATACAGAAGTGAATTCAGCCTTCAAAGGGCGGGGAGTAGGCAAACAGATGGTGCTCGCCGCTGTCGAATTTGCCCGAGCAAAGGGAATTAGTATTGTGCCTCTTTGCCCTTTCGCAAAGGCTATCTTTGATAAGAACGAAGACATAAGGGATGTGCTGTGATGCACTCCCTTTATCAAATCATTGTAGTGAGTGGACGTGAATTTTTAATATTTCGTATAACGATCTTTTTTAGAGTCATAAATTTCTGAAACGGTAATGAGAATTCCCGTTTCTTCCACACTGCCAAAGTCTGGGTTTTTCGCAGCACCAAATGCCTTCATTGTAGGAGAGAGAGACATGTAGTTTTTGATTAACGGAGGTACTCGCTCGCCTCTTTCTTTACAGAAGGAGTTGAGGGCATTCATTCCTTCCTTAAAATTCTTGTCCTTGAGGAGCGTTTTCAATGCTGTAATGTCTGACACGTATGGTAGAGGAGCTTTGGGCGTGACTAATTTTTCTTTGTCAGCAAAAAACAAATCCATGAAGTACAACACCGCATCGCGAGCCTCTAGATTGTAGTTGGGGTACATGGTTACCTTCCCGAAAAAATGCTTCATGCCTGGGTGAGTCACATAGATTGCCCCAAGTCCGTCCCAGAGGTTGTCAAGCGCAAATATTCCCTTTCTGGGGTCTATATGCGGCTGATACTTGGGCTGTATCCATGATCTACCTAGCTCTAAGGTGTGTGGGAGGTAGTTGTTTACAAACTGGTCTGAAAAATCGAAATAATGTGCTGTAGAGAGCTCTATGTGTTTGGGATCGGATAGATCCAATTGGCTACAGTCTATAAATCGGTAGCCACCTACGATTTCCTCATCTTCGGGAGAGTATACGAGTAGTTGCTGATAACATTTTTCATTAATGTCAAATTCGTCGATGTCTACTTCTTTGCCAGTACCTCCTCCAGCGCTGGCAAATGAAATTTCGCGTAAGCGCCCGATTTCACGCATGGTATGTGGCGAGTTGTGGGCATTGATGAAATAAATCTTGTTGCCACCCTTTTTTGTGTCGCGCACAAAACGCTCTGCATTCAGTTCGGACTTTAGGAGTTGCCTGTCCACGGGGTCGATGACGTAATCTATATTTTTATTCAAATCAAAACGGTTTCTGCTATTGTAGCTTATATACTTTTTCTTTTACCCAATCTGCCCACGCCTGATCCGTTTTAGTACGGTCAAAAACTTCAGCAGGAATCGGTTTTCCAAAGACAATTTTAAAAGTACTATTCTTTTGTTTCATCATCTCATCAACTAAATAAAACATTTCCACATTTGCCTTTATTCCTATTGATTTACGAAAGTTAGACAAGTTGTAGAAGAAATCAGATAGCTGAGAGCCTCCAGTATATACGGGTATCACCTGACTGCCAAATCGCTTGGCTCGGGAGATGAAAGTTTTTTTCCATTCGAGGTCTTTTACTACGCCTTTGTTTCTTCTGCTTACCAACCCCGCAGGGTAGATAAATACGGCACGTGCTGAGCCAAACAGTTCGTTTATTTGCTTCACGGCACCTGAAGGAGTAGTGCCGTGTTTGTTGACGCCCACAAAGAGCTGTTTGAGGTTGGTCATATTTAACAAAATGTCGTTGACTAAAAATTTGACGTCTGGACGAATAGGATAAACGGCTGTTAGGTGAGCCATGGCTTCGATGCCCCCAAAGGGGTGATTGCCTGCGAATACAACCCCACCATTCTTAGGGATGTTTTCCAAGCCTTGAATCTCTACTTTTATATTGAAGCGATCTAGTACTGCTTTCGCAAAATCAACGCCGTACAGATCAGCAAAATCACTGATGCCTTGGTTCATTTCTTCTTGATGTACGATACGTTTGATGTAGCGAATAATAAATCTAGGCATCCACTTTAGGAGTGTTGGGTTCTTGTCGTGGATGATTTTTTCTATATCTATTAATTTGTCACGCATGCTGTATTCTCAAAGAAATTGCAAAATATGAAGACCTATCGAAAATAGCTCGTCGAGCGACCAACTTATATTTTTTTTAACATTAGTAATTCAAAAATTAGGCTGTCATTGAAGATTGTAACCTTACGATTCGTTGACAGCCAACAGTAAAGCGATTGGTGGTGTGCCTACGAAACATCCCTTATACTTTGCGGTACTTCTCCTGAGGGTTATTTGCCCAATAGGCTGCTACGGTCAGAAAAAGAAAAAGAACAAAACAGAGCCAACCCGCCATGTCGTACGAGCCTGTCCAAGACAAGGATTCGCTAAAAATGATGGGCCCAATAGAGCTGCCCAATACGACAAAAGTGATCGCGCGTCCAGAGATGGCCCCAAGGTGCTGCGTGCCATAAAATCGAGGCCAGGTGACAGACAAAATCACACCGTATAAACCTAACATGATGCCGTTTCCTCCGATCAAGACATAGAGCATCCAAGGCCATTCGTTCAGCAGGATCATGCCTAGCACGGCAGTCATCGACCCTATGCCCATGATGTAGAGTAAGTATTTTAGCTTGATGTGATCACTCAGGCTGCTTACAGATAGTGTCACAATAACGGCGATAATGGAAGAGGGTAGAAAGATCGAAATGGCTGTACTTCTTAGGTAATTACCAGTTTCGAAAATAGAGACAACATTGAAAGTGAACCCCGTCCAATAAAAAGCCTGCATAGCTAGCATCATCGCAAAGACCCAGAAGGCGAAGTTGCCCATTGCATCTTTCAGCGTGTAGGATTTGACTACTGGAAATTTGTTGACTTTGCTGTTTTTTTTGACTTGATAATCCCCGTCGGGTTTTAGTCCACTTTTTTCAGGATTGTCTCTAAAGAAGAATAATATAATTAAAGGAAATCCCAGACCACCTACAGCTGCCAAGATCAGCCAGGCGTCTTTCCATCCAAAATCCAAAATGAGCATTTCGAACAATACAGGAGCCGAGGAAAAAGTAAGGGAAGTCACTACATTAGAAAAGCCCATGGCAAAGCCTCTGCGTTTTTCAAACCACTTCATCATCATGTTTCGAGACACCAAGGTTAGTGCACCTTGCCCTGTAAATCGAAGTGCGGCAAAGCCAATGTACATAATGAGAAAATTACCCACAGGCCCTACCAGAAAATCAGGCAAAAAGCCTTGGATATGGTCTGTTTGACTCAAAAACAAGAGCGTAATTCCCATGCCAACGGAGGCAAGGATGGCAATTGGTCTTACACCATATTTGTCATACTGCGCACCTACCCATGTCAGAAATGAGGCACTGGTGATCGTACCGCACATATAGGCGAAACTTAGTTCGCTTCGGCTCATACCCAAGGCTTCTATGAGACTGTCCGTAAAGGTGGAAACACCCATGGTCTGCCCAGGAATACTCATGGTGATACCTAATGTACCAAGAACAATGATCGCCCATCCATAGAAGAAAGGGCTTTTGCCTGGATGAAAGGGCCAATTGGAAAAGGAGGTGATTTTAGACATGAAAGTGTATATATAAGATATAAAAAAAAGCCCAGTAAAATACTGAGCTTTTCGATTTGTAAATTTTTATTTCACTTACAAGTGAACAGCTTCTCCGTAGGCATCTTCTACGGCATCTTTGATGGCCTCAGACATGGTAGGGTGAGGGTGTACAGCTTTCATGATTTCGTGACCTGTGGTCTCTAGTTTCCTAGATACTACAGCTTCAGCGATCATTTCAGTCACATTGGCACCGATCAAGTGACAGCCCAACCACTCGCCATATTTGGCGTCGAAAATTACTTTTACGAAGCCTTCTGGGTTTCCTCCCGCTTGTGCTTTCCCAGAAGCAGAGAATGGGAATTTGCCCACTTTGATTTCGTAGCCAGCTTCTTTAGCAGCCTTCTCAGTCATGCCTACAGAAGCAATCTCTGGAGAGCAATAGGTACATCCTGGGATGTTACCATAGTCTAGCGGCTCTGGTGAGTGCCCGCATATTTTTTCAGCACAAATGATGGCTTCAGCAGAGGCTACGTGAGCCAATGCAGGTCCGTGTACGATATCGCCGATGGCATAGATGCCAGGAATATTGGTTTTGTAGTAATCATCGACTAAGATTTTACCTTTGTCGGTCATCACGCCTACATCTTCTAGGCCAATGCCTTCGAGGTTAGATGATACACCTACGGCAGAAAGTACGATATCGCATTCGATTTGTTCTTCGCCTTTTTTGGTTTTCACTGATACCTTACAAGTTTTTCCTTTGGTGTCTACAGCAGTCACTTCAGAGTCCGTCATGATTTTCATGCCTGCTTTTTTGAAGGACCTTGCGAGCTGCTTAGAGATATCTTCGTCCTCTACAGGTACAATGTTTGGCAAGTACTCTACGATGGTCACTTCAGTGCCAATAGAGTTGTAGAAGTAAGCGAACTCTACGCCGATTGCACCAGAGCCTACGATGACCATTTTCTTAGGCTGCTTGGGCAAGTTCATCGCCTCTCTGTAGCCAATGATTTTTTTGCCGTCGATAGGCAAGTTTGGCAATTCTCTTGAGCGTCCACCAGTAGCCACGATGATGTGGTCAGCTGTATAGTTTTCTGATTTGCCTTTGTCGTCTGTGACTATTACGGTTTTGTTGGCGGCCAATTTACCGAAACCGAGCAATTGATCAATTTTGTTTTTCTTGAAAAGAAACTGGATGCCTTTGCTCATGCCATCGGCCACACCACGACTTCTTTTTACCATGCCTGAAAAATCAGCCTTAGGGTCTTTTACGCTGATGCCATAGTCTTCTGCGTGAGATAAGTATTCAAATACTTGCGCACTTTTGAGTAGGGCTTTGGTAGGGATACATCCCCAGTTGAGACAGATGCCACCGATTTCGGCTTTTTCTACTACTGCCACTTTTTTTCCTAATTGAGATGCTCTGATCGCTGCTACATAACCTCCCGGTCCGCTACCGATCACTATAAGATCATATTTGTTCGCCATAATTTTTGCTTTGTGGATAATAAAATTGGCTGGCCCGTCAGCCTCAAAAAACTAGCGCAAATTTAATCGCTTTGCCTAGAGAAAAAAACTTATTTGGAATAGTGAATGGTTAAATCCATGTTAAACCTGAAACAGCGTTAAACCTTAATGTATCATGCAGGTTAAATTCAAGATAGGAGAGATGCATTCGATTGGCATTTAGCTAAAGCAAAAAAAAATGCCCCTTACCTACTGGAGGTAAGGGGCATTTTAGAACTTAATGTCTTGATACGATTAGCCAATCGCCTTTGCGATGGTTTCTCCGATATCGGCAGGAGAGTTTACCACGTGAAGTCCACATTCAGTCATGATCTTCATTTTAGCTTCAGCTGTGTCGTCTGCGCCACCGATGATTGCACCAGCATGACCCATTCTTTTTCCTTTAGGAGCAGTTTGTCCTGCGATAAATCCAACTACAGGCTTTGGATTGCCTTGTGCTTTGATCCATCTGGCAGCTTCTGCTTCGTAGTTTCCTCCGATCTCACCGATCATTACGATGGCGTCTGTTTCTGGGTCGTTCATCAAAAGTTCTACTGCTGCTTTTGTAGATGTACCGATGATTGGATCGCCTCCGATACCAATAGCGGTAGAGATCCCCAATCCTGCTTTTACTACTTGGTCAGCTGCTTCGTAAGTCAAAGTACCAGATTTAGATACGATACCGATTCTTCCTTTTTTGAAAACAAAGCCTGGCATGATGCCTACTTTGGCCTCTCCTGGGGTGATTACGCCTGGGCAGTTAGGGCCGATCAAGGTTACGTCTCTGTTTTGGATGTATTTTTTGGCCGCTACCATGTCTTTTACAGGGATGCCTTCTGTGATCGTGATAATCACAGCGATACCTGCATCAGCAGCCTCCATGATTGCGTCAGCAGCAAATGCTGGCGGCACGAAAATAATTGAAACGTTAGCGCCAGCTTGGTCTACGGCTTCTTTTACTGTGTTGAACACAGGCTTGTCCAGATGAGTCTGACCACCTTTGCCAGGAGTCACTCCGCCTACTACATTACTTCCGTACTCGATCATCTGCGTTGCGTGAAAGGTACCCTCAGTGCCAGTAAAGCCCTGAACTATGATTTTCGAATCTTTATTTACTAATACGCTCATGCTATTTCAATTTTGGTGCAAAAATAGGATAATAAATGGCATAATCAAGGGCTCTGGGAAGAGTTGAGCAAGTTATTGAATGAATAATTGACCCAGATTAGAGATATGCGGATTGCTAGTCGTTGATATTGATTGGGTTAGGCCATTTTTGAATAGGAGACCGTCATGTATTTGTCGATAAATTCACGGATACACCCATCACCACCATTTCGCTTTAAAACAAGGTCTACATAAGAGACTACTTCGTCGGCAGCATCTGCAGGGCAAGCCGAAATGCCTACTTTTTTCATGGCGGGGATGTCGTTGAGGTCGTCGCCTATAAATGCAATTTCGCTTAGGTCTAAGTCAAGTTCGCTACACCAGCCTTCGATGATTTCGTCTTTTTCTTCTAGGCCTGTATAAATATGCGATACACCTAGCATTTGGCCTCTAGCTTGTATAGCGCCGCCAGAGAAGCTGTGACTCACAATGCCCACTCGGATACCTTTTTTGATGAGCATTCGAATACCCAGACCATCACGTGCGTGAAATTGTTTGAATTGTTGGCCTTCCTCGGTTACATTGATACGACCGTCAGTCATGGTGCCGTCTACATCGAGGATGAGCATTTTAATTTTTTCTGTGTTGATCATGATTAGTCTTTAGGTTCATAAACTCGCAACAAAGAAACGATCTAATTTGAAAAATCAAACATCCGAAGGTGCATTTCAGAGATTAAGTTTTACGCTTTAGCGAAAAAGTATGGGTGTGTAGCCGATAAAAATTTTCTGCTTTCCAAAACTTACTATATTGGCAAACTCAAAAGAGTGAGCAGCTAGGATTTGAGCTGTGAAGGTTTAGTAAGAAAGTATTTTAAAATAAGTATATGTCAGAGCAAAAGGGGAGTATGATCGTACCGATCTCAATAGTAGCAGGGTTGTTTGCCACATTAGGATTTATCACTTGGGTGAATGGGGCCTTGATTCCATTTATGAAATCTATCTGTGAACTTACAGATGCAGAGTCGTTTTTGGTGGCGTCGGCTTCTTATATCTCCTTTTGTGTGATGGCATTGCCGGCCTCGTTTATCCTTCAAAAAATTGGTTATAAAAAAGGCATGTCTTTCGGCTTGCTGCTGATGGCTGCTGGGGCGTTGGTCTTTATTCCAGCTGCTTCGTCTCGGACGTACTTTGTTTTTCTTACGGGTATTTTTATCCAAGGGGCGGGCATGACGCTCTTGCAGACGGCCGTCAATCCATACATTACCATTCTAGGGCCAATGGAAAGTGCCGCCAAGCGTATCTCCATCATGGGTATTTGCAATAAGGCCGCGGGTGCTATCGGATCAGTGATTTTTGGTACACTACTCCTTTCGGGAATCAATGAAAAAAATGAAATGCTAGCCGCAGTGGGTGAGGCAGAAAAGGAGACCTTACTCAATACCATGGCAAGTGGTGTCGTGACTCCATATATTGTTATGGCCGCGGTATTGGTCGTGTTGGCCTTGCTGATTCGAGTAGCGCCGCTGCCAGATATAGAGGCACCAGAGTCCGACGAAACCAACGAGTCTGGCGTGTCCAAAACCAGTATTTTTCAATTTCCACATTTGTGGTTGGGCGTGCTTACGCTATTCACCTATGTGGGCGCAGAAGTGATTGCAGGGGACTCCATTATTAAGTATGGTTTGACTCTTGGTCTTGACAACGCAGAGTTTTTTACCTCTTTTACTTTAGGTGCGATGATTGTAACTTACCTGCTAGGTGTGGTACTTATTCCTAAATTCATTAGTCAAGAAACTGCGTTAAAAATTAGCGCCATATTAGGCATCATATTTTCATTCTGTATCTTATTTACTACAGGGTTTACCTCTGTATTGTTTGTAGCTTCGCTAGGTATCGCCAATGCATTGGTTTGGCCAGCGGTTTGGCCGTTGGCTTTGAATGGGTTAGGAAAATTCACTAAAACAGCCTCAGCTCTATTGGTAATGGGTATTTCTGGAGGAGCGGTGATCCCGCCACTATATGGGGCATTGGAGGATGCTAAGAAAGCAGCGCTGACGGCAGAGGGGGCTGTAGATGTAGCTGCTACGGCCGCTACAGGTAGCTACTGGATTTTGTTGCCTTGCTATGCGGTAATCTTATTTTATGCGTTTTCTGGGCACAGAATAGGCTTAAATAAAAAATAAGTAATTGGTTGATAGAAGTCGTATGTGTTGACATGCGACGCTTGCCCCATCCTTTTGTAAAAAGCCACTTAATGGTTTGACATAGAGACATAGAGTATTTTTTTTACCTAAGCCTAATGAGACTTTCAGTACATACAGGTTTAGAGTGCAAGGTTTTGGGTTAGATGGCCGTCCTAAATAATGTTTTGGGGCGGCTTTTTTGTCTCCTATCGTCCATAGCTACCATTGATGTATTTTTTGATGGTAAAATTGGTAATTTTTCTACCTTGCATAATTAGAACTAATTTCCAATTGAAATGATAAAACTTAAAACGTACACCAAAATTTTCCTGCTTGCTAGTGCGGTCTTAATTCTTGGTTGTGAACCGACCAACCAAGAATCTAAGGAGGAGGTTGAGGTAGTGAGTCTAGACCTTTCGCTTAGAGACACTACCACATTGCCTAGCCAAAATTTCTACAGATATGCTAATGGTACTTGGCTAGACAAGACCGAAATCCCTGCTGATAGATCCGCTTGGGGGAGCTTTCATGAACTCTTCGAAAACAATGAAAAAGTACTCAGTTTTGTGCTTGAGCAAGCCACCAAAGGCGAGCTCTACGACGAAAATTCTAACGAAATAAAAGCAGCTAATTTCTACGCTTCGGCTATGGATTCGTTGGCTATCGAGCAGCAAGGTACTGAGCCTCTCATGCCTATGCTTGCACGCATAGACGAGCTAGTTAGCAAAGATGATATGGAGGGCACATTGTCAGCCTTGCAAATGATCGGGGTGACACCACTTTTCAATATTTATGTGGGTATAGATGATAAGCAGACGGATCGTTACATTATGAATGTGACACAGTCGGGTTTAGGGCTTCCTGATCGGGATTATTACTTCAGAGAAGACAAAACAGGACAGGATATTATTGCTGGTTACAAGGCTTTTATTACCAAAATTTTTGTATTGGTAGGAGAGGATTCATTAGCAGCAGCGAGCAAGGCAGAAAATATTTATGCTTTGGAGGCAGAGTTGGCAGCCAACTCGATGACCCGACTAGAACGCAGAAACCCTGAGACGAACTATAATAAAATCACGCTGGCAGAACTGCAAGAGAATAGCAGTTGGTTGGACTGGAATCGTTTTTTTAAAGGGATCGGAGTCAACGGTATCAGTGAGATTAATGTAAACCAGTTGGATTATATCACTAAACTCACAGACGTGATTGGCTCGGCAAACTTAGCTGACATCAAAGATTACCTCAAGTTGAGATTGATCAGTTCGAATACAGGCTATTTGTCGAACGACTTTGTAATGACTGCTTTCAATTTTTATAGCAAGCAACTATCGGGGCAGCAAGAAATGAGGCCACGATCAAAAAGGATGGTAAATGCCACCAATGGCAACTTGGGCGATGCTTTGAGCAAGCTTTATGTAGATGAGGTGTTTCCCCCTGAGGCGAAAGCCAAGTGCTTAGAAATGGTAAATAACATCAAAGCGGCTATGCACAAACGCATAGATGGCTTGACGTGGATGAGCGACGAGACCAAGAAGGAAGCGCACATGAAATTGAAAAAACTCAAGGTGAAAATAGGATACCCAGACGAGTGGAAAGACTATGGTAGCGTGGAGATTACTAAAGATAATTTTCTTCAAAATAGATGGAATGCCAATGCTTTTGCCAACTCGGAGAACTTTGGAAAACTGGGCAAGCCCATCGATCCAAACGAATGGCATATGGCTGCTTCTGTAGTGAATGCCTACTATAATCCACCAGCCAATGAAATCGTATTTCCAGCGGGTATTTTGCAGCCTCCGTTCTACAATTACAAGGCTGATGAAGCCGTAAATTACGGTGGGATTGGCGCTGTGATAGGCCATGAAATCACGCATGGATTCGACGATAGCGGTAGGAAATATAATCACGAAGGACAATTGAAAGATTGGTGGACAGAAGAAGATGGAGCTGAATTTGAAAGGCGTGCAGAAGTAATGGTGGCTCAGTACAATAGCTTCACTGTGCAGGATACACTTCATGTGAATGGCAAGTTGACACTTGGAGAAAATATTGCAGACCTTGGTGGAATGCTGATTGCCTACGATGCACTGCAAATGTTTTATGATAAAAACGGGAGGCCAGACAACATCGATGGGATGACACCAGAGCAGCGCTTCTTTATGTCGCAGGCCACCCTATGGAGAGGTAAATATAGACCAGAGCTAGAGCAGCGCCTACTGATCGGAGACACACACTCACCAGGCAAGTTTAGAGTAAATGGCCCTGTGTCTAGCATGACGGCATTTTACGATGCCTTTGGGATCAAAGAAGGTGATGCGCTTTGGAGATCTGAAGATGAACGTGTGGATATTTGGTAAAAAGCCAAAATCCTTGTAGCTTTTCCCTTACAACTAAACCAAGATTAATATGGGTAAAGGAGATGTTAAAACTAAAAAAGGAAAAATTAGCAAAGGGTCTTTTGGCGTAAGCCGACCACATAAAAAGAAGGCTGTAGTCGTAGAGAAGCCTAAAGCTAAAAAGAAAAAATAGCCCTAGGCTAGGGTTTGTTTGAAACAAAAAGAGGGGTTGAGGATTTAGAAAGTTTCTAAATTCTCAACCCCTCAATATTTTAGAGGAGTGGTGTTTAGTTTGTTTCTTTAAATAGGTGTGGTTTTCTCTTGTTGTATAGATTCTATAAAGTCTATCTAATATTAGAATGGTAAAGACAGTTTTTTCTAACTTTCCTTATGAACTTACCCAAACCACTCCTGCTAGCTGTCCTATTTTCGCTATTCTTTTGTAGTGCTCGTGCTCAAATCGATAGCCTGAAATCAGTGCTAAAAACGGCTGAGGGAGTGCCTCGTGTGCAGCTACTCAATAAGATTTCGTTTACCTACGGTTATTCCAACTTCGATTCGGCGCGATACTACGGAGAGCTTGCACTGGCATCGGCTCAGACTTTGGGCTATATCAAAGAAGAGCTTGAGGCTATGATCAATGTCAGTTATTCCTATTTCGATGAAGGACGAACGGATACGGCTATCTATATAACTAAAATCTGTCTGGTAAATGCACATGATCAAGGTCAGTTCCTACCCGAGATGGATGCCTATTTGGCTTTGGGTAATTTTTATGATGATAAAAACAAACTGGATAGTGCAGCATGGGCTTACAGCCAAAACATATCGATAGGCAAGGAAAACGATAGGGTGCAAAAAACGACAGCAGCCGTTGGGAACTTAGGCAATCTCTACAAACAACAAGGCTTGTATGATCTGGCTATTGGCCAATATGTAGCTGCAGCAGAGCTCAATTTGAGCATGGGCAATGTGAATAAACAGGCCAATTATCTAGCAAATATTGGTTTTATCTATTTAGAGACGGATGCCTATGAGCAAGCCTTGACTTATTTTACAGAAGCCTATGATTTAGTTAAGGATTCAGATTATAACAGAAATAAGTGGCATGCTTTGACTGGTAAGAGCTTGGTGCATGTCAATTTGAAACAGTACGAACAAGCCATGGAGGGGTTTGAAATGATATTGAAAGAAGCCAAAGAATCAGGCGATCCTTATCAGGTTCCTTCGACCTTACACAATTTGGCTGATCTCAGCAATGAACAAGGAGAGCATAAAAAGGCTTTGGTTTATTGTCTGGAGGCATTGGAGCGGTTTGAGGCTTTGCAGTCACAGGTAGCAATCACTCAAACACACAGTTTATTATGTTCTATTTATGGGGAACTCGGTCAAACGAATCAGGCCTTACTACACTGCGATACCGCATGGGCTTTGGCAAAAGCTCACGAACTGTCTGCCACTTTTCAAGACATTTATGAGATAAAGTCTAATGTTTTGAGTGGTGCATTAAGATATGAGGAGGCCTATGCTACTCGATTGCAATACGAAAAGACGAAAGATGAACGCCAAAGTGCCGCAAGAGCGCGTAATATAGAAGCACTCAATACACAATTCAAAACCAAGGAAAAAGAACTCCAAATCAAAGTACAAGAAGAGCAGCTGGCTGGTCAAGAGACGTTCATTAAACAGCAGCGAGCCATCCAATTGCTGATCTTGGTGGTACTACTATTCGTGGTTGGTTTGGCGATGGTCATTTGGAAAAACAATAAAAAACAACGCACTGTAAATGCACAACTCAGCGAACAAAAAGAGATTATCGAAAGAACAAGTAAAGAGCGGGAGACCCTGCTCAAAGAAATACATCACCGGGTAAAAAACAATTTGCAAGTTATCTCCAGCTTACTCAGTATGCAGTCTCGGCAGATGGAAGACGGGGAGGCCAAAATTGCGGTACGCGAAGGTCAAAGTAGGATCAAGTCCATGTCGCTCATTCACCAAAAACTATATAGCCAGGATGAACTGTCGAGAATCAATATGAGCGAGTATATAGATGAACTCAGCCACTTTTTGTTTAAAAGCTATAAGGCCAATAATCATATAGAGGCCGTCATCAACACGCAGCGATGCCTTTTGGATGTCGATACAGCAGTGCCTCTCGGACTAATCATTAATGAGCTCATCGCCAATGCCCTAAAGTACGCCTTTGACGGAGATCAGATGGGTGTTGTACAGGTCAATTTAGAGTCGAATGGCGAGGAATACAAACTCCGAATCAGCGACAACGGCAAGGGACTGCCTGAGGGTTGGAATACGGGAAAAAGCATGGGCATGCGTCTGGTTCATATCTTGGTCGATCAGATCGACGGTACCCTTCACATAGATGGAGACAGCGGCACTTCGTTTACCATCACTTTTAGAGACACTCAGGCTGCCTAGGGTTTAGCAGGAGTAGATTCAAATTTGTAATACAAATTCCCGTAGTTCAAATACATTATTCTGCTGTTCGTCCCAGCAACAGAAAAAAAGTAAGGGATTGTCTATTTATTAGCGTCTTTCACAAACTAATAAATAGAGATTATGAAATCACTTATACTACTAGTGAGGCTGATGACCTTGATGATTCTACTCACGTTTTTGCAATCCTGTGACCTTGATGAGCTTCTTGGCAAAGAAGAAGATCCCGATTTTGGAAAAGAACTGCCTGCCAAAATACAAGGCAGCTGGTACAACGCCTCTGGTGTATGGCTGTACGAAATAGGTACGGATACGGAAGAAGGCTATTACATTCAGACAGAAGACGTTCAATATTTTTACACCGAGTATGACTTGACCTCTGGCGTATACACGGTTTTGGCAGAATCTCTAGATGGTAATGAGGCACAGTTTTACATCATCCCTGGTAGTGAAAGCTACATCATGGCTATTTCGCAGGAATCACCGAGTTCTGGGCTCGTGACTGTATGGAATGATATAGAGCTGATAGGCTCTGGCGAAGTGTCTGGAGGAGGTTTGCCAACCACGATGTACGATGGTTGGTATAACGCCAATAGCATCTGGTTGTGGAGCATACAAAAGAGCACCCCTGATAATTATGTGCAAACAGGTAATGTGAAGTACTATTTTGAGGAAGCAGATGTGTCTTTGTCTAACGAAGCGTATAAGGTATTAGGAGTTTCTGCTTCGGGTACAGCCAGGACTTTTTATTTCAAACACGGAGCTAATACTTCTGAACTTCAAGCTAGTACGGTTTCTTCTACTTCTGGTTTTGAGACGTATTGGAATGCGGTGTCTAATATCCCACTACCGCATGCGTTGTTTACAGCTTCTAGTGGAAACATAGCCACTGGGGAGTCTGTACAATTCAATGATTATGCCTCCTATGCCGTGAAATATTTATGGACATTTGAAGGAGGAACGCCTGCTACCTCTTCGGATAAAAATCCAAAGGTAACTTATAATTCGGCAGGTGAATTCAAAGTGTCTTTGAAGGTGACCAACTATGCTGGGACGCATACCGAAGAAAAAGATAATTATATTAAAGTATCCGCTTCCTCAGTGACCCGAGGTTTTGCTTGGTGTGGCAACCCTACTAGTATTAGTTATACACCAAGTACTAGTTATTCCTACAATTCTAAAGGAGGAGCCATTTCAGTTACAAGATCCACTACGGGTTCATATGCGGTCAGATTTGCGGGCATGTCTATGAGCAATGCCCATGTGCAGGCTTCATTATATGGCGATTCCGAAGGAGCCGTTAGAGTTTTGAGTTGGTCTAATTCAGGTGCCGATTTGGTTGTAGACGTACGCACATTTGATAATGAGGCTAACTTGGCTGACCGTACCTTCAATATATTCGTGACGGGGACAGGTTTTGAAGGCGCTTATTTATATGCTAGTGAGGAGTCGTTGGGCAGTTATACACCTACTACTACCAAATCCTATAACAGTAGTGGAGGAAGTCCTACCATCACCAGTTCTTCTGTTGGTACATACAAAGTCAAGATACCAGGTGCAGGTAGCAGCTTAGGCAATGTACAAGTAACAGCCGCAGGGGCAGTAAGTGCTATTGCAAAAGTTAAAGAATGGAGTATCCTAGGGAACGATTTGATCATAGAGGTACGCACTTACCATTCTGGTACTGGAGCACTGAAAGATGCTGAATTTAATCTCTTATACACTAAAAATTTGACTAATGTCAAAGGGGCTTATGGCTACGCACTATATGAGACTGCTACTACGGCCTATACGCCAAGCCGTACGAGTAATTCTGCCACAGGAACCATGTATATGAGGAAAATAGAGACAGGGTCATATGAAGTAATTGTATCTAATCAAGCAGGAAGCGGAAATACCATTTTAGTAACCGCACATGGAAATAATAACTATAAGGCGAGTGTGTCTAGTTGGTCTTCGTATGGAGCGGATCTAAAGGCGTATGTCAATACCTACAATAGTAATGGAGTACTTACAGATGCTGAATTTACCTTTTTTACCATTTACCAAGATTAACCTAGTTGCGCTTTCTAGTTTGTGAAAAGACGATTGATTGATTCAAGCGAACTGGTTTTTTTAAAAATGAAAGCACCACTTGCAAACGGCAGTGGTGCTTTTTGTTTTTTTATACATTCGTTTTGATTTAAGAATTAGCCTGTGAAATTGGGTGAGTTACTTTTAGTTCTAGGCCTTATGGTGTAAAAAACGTTAAGTAATGCCTAGCCAGAGAGGCAAAATGGCCTTTGGAAAGAAGAGCATACACCCTTTCACATCTTTTGTCTAGCTTTGCCAAATGGCAGTGAAGCACGAACTAAAGGATTGGCTACCCATTACTAAAAAGGAACTGGAAGCACATGGGTGGGACGAATTGGATGTGGTGATCATCTCTGGTGACGCCTATGTGGATCATCCAGCTTTTGGTGGTGCGGTAATTGGGCGAATCATCGAGTCGGCTGGCTATCGTGTGGGCATCATCCCGCAGCCCAACTGGCAAGACGACCTTCGTGACTTTAAGAAATTTGGCAAACCCAAATTGTTTTTTGGAGTGACCTCAGGCTGTATGGATTCGATGGTGAATCACTACACGGCCAACAAACGAAAACGCTCCAACGATGCCTATACACCTGGTGGAGAGGCTGGCTTCCGACCCGACTATGCCACCATCACCTATAGCAAAATCCTCAAAGAAATTTATCCAGATGTTCCCGTTGTGATTGGCGGCGTAGAAGCCAGCCTCAGACGCGTGACGCACTACGACTATTGGTCAGACCAACTGATGCCTTCTATCTTGGTAGATAGTGGAGCCGATCTGCTGGTGTATGGCATGGGAGAGCAGCCCTTGCGGGAAATCATGAGTTTGTTGGGCAAAGGCGTGCCGTTTCATCAGCTCACCAATATCCCACAGACCAGTTATAAAATGCCTCGACAAGAGGACGTGCCAGCACACAAAGACTGGAAAGACATTGTTCTGAATACCCATGAAAAATGCTTGCGCGACAAGAAATCTTATGCTTCTAATTTTAAGCATGTAGAACAGGAGTCTAATAAGCTTAGAGCAGATCGTATCATACAGGCAGCGGGTGATTTTAATGTGGTAATCAATCCGCCGTACTACACCATGACGGAACAGGAGATTGACCAGTCGTTTGATATGAACTACACCAGACTGCCTCATCCTAAATACAACAAGCGAGGACCAATACCCGCTTATGAGATGATCAAGTTTTCGATCAACATGCACAGAGGGTGTTTTGGTGGTTGTAGTTTCTGTACTATTTCTGCACATCAGGGCAAATTCATCGCCAGTAGGAGTCAGGATTCTATTATGAAGGAAGTAGATCAGGTGGTGAATATGCCAGATTTCAAAGGCTATATCTCAGACCTAGGAGGCCCTTCGGCCAATATGTACGGACTGAAAGGCAAGGTGCAAGAAATCTGCGATAGGTGTGTGAGCCCGTCTTGTATCCATCCTGTGATCTGTAGTAACTTGGATACGGATCACAGCCAGATGACGGAGCTTTACCGCAAGGTAGACAAACACCCGAAGGTGAAAAAGGCATTCGTAGGCAGTGGCATTCGCTATGACCTGCTCACCAAAAGCTACAACAAAGATGCTAACGATAGCATAGACGAATACATGGAGCAATTGATTACTCGCCATGTGTCTGGTAGACTGAAAGTAGCACCCGAGCATACTGCCGATGATACTTTGAAGATTATGCGAAAGCCGTCTTTCAAGCATTTCCATGAATTCAAAAAGAAATACGACAAAATCAATGAGAAGCATCAGCTCAATCAGCAGCTGATTCCTTATTTTATATCTAGCCACCCGGGCTGCAAGGAGGAGGACATGGCCAATCTAGCGGCAGAGACCAAAGATATGGGCTTCCGATTAGAGCAGGTACAGGATTTTACACCTACGCCCATGACCGTGGCCACGGTCATTTACTACTCAGGGTACCACCCATACACCATGCAGCGGCTATTCACGCCCAAGTCCGAGAAAGAAAAGCGCAACCAGCACATGTTCTTCTTTTGGCACAAGAGCGAATACCGCCAGCGCATCAAAGATAAGCTGCAAAGTAAGGGTAGGGAAGATCTGATCGAAAGACTGCTCAGTAACAGACCACCACAAAAGTCGTTTGGGCAGAAAAAGACGGAATCGGCAGGTACGTTTGGTAAGAAAAAATCATTTGCAGGCAAGCGATCGGGGAAGAGTAGGAGGAAGTAACCCCTACGTTTTACTCTAATGAGTAACTCTTGGATGCGCTTGTGCCTCTTTTCGATTGGCAATATGTTTTGCTATAAGCGAAATATTATTTTCAAAATGGTGTTAACATTTTGCTTATTGTTTTGCTTCAGAAGCATATTCTTTGGCTTTTTTATAACCATATGCTATCATTTCTGCTGATCTGTCGAAATCAAGTGTACCACAGATGTTTCTAGGGATTACGATTTCGATATCTGGAGGATACGCAGCTAGTTTTTGCCTAGCTATCGTACTTTGCATGGCATCAAACGCTTTGTCAGCAATGGTGTACATGCTCCAACTTTGTTCTGTTACCACCGTGCTTTTTAATTTTAAGCTATCAACAAAGCCCGTAATTCTGTTTTGAAAAGGTGAAATTGCTTTAGAAGAAGTAAACTCATTCGTAATGTTTATAGGAGGGCCTCCAAGATTTACAGCTATTGTTAGGTCTGTATTGTCACCAAAAGTAGGGGCTATAGGCACTGGGTTTAGTACACCACCATCAATCAATTTTATTCCATTATAATCTACAGGGGTGAAAAATAAAGGCAAAGAAACTGACGCTCGAATAGCATCAAATAGAGATCCTGAATTTAACCATATTTCTTTTTCTGTATCTATAGCTGCGGCAACAGCTGTATAGGGAATAGGAAGATCCTCAATTTTGACATTGCCTATGAGGTTGATTAAAGTGTCAATCATTTTATCTCCTTTGAATAGACCACTACCATCCCAGGAAATATCAAGTAGAGATACAATGTCGGACTTGGTAATGGAACACATCCATTCTTCCAAAATTTCAAGTTTTCCTAAAGCATAAGCACCCCCTATGACTGACCCTATGGAGCAACTTGAAATGGACTTTATTTCATAATCATTTTCTTGAAGCCATCTAATAACTCCAATATGGGCGAGGCCTCTGGCTCCTCCACTACCTAGGACAAGAGAAACGGTCTTTTTATTTGATTGCATTAGATTAATAATTTATGGATATGAAGATAGCTCAATTAGCTAATTCCCATACCGTTCTGGGTCACCTCGTTGGGTTGGATCAGTCGGAGCTTGCCGTCGTGGTCTTCGGCCATCAGGATCATGCCTTGCGATTCTATGTCCATAATCATCAAGATGTTGGTTCTTTGTTTTTTCTGGGCTGAACCAGTGGCATGTAAAAAAACACATACTACTATGGGCGTCCAAAATGATTTGTTTGTTCTTATGGTTTTTGGTTTAAGATGAAAACCCTCCAAGGATTTCATACCCTTGGAGGGTTTTACTAGCTTAACATTACTTCACAAATTCCAAATCATTATTTAGGAGTAAAACTTCCAGACTCTTGTCTTACGGGGTATTCTTTAAAAGTAGCCATGAAATTCGCTACCACATCTTTCAATGGCTCAAAAGCAAACATACGTTTGAGTAACCAGTCGTCATAGTAAGAAGAGCTTTCCATGGCTGATTCAAATGGGTCTGCATATAAATCAACCAATAGAGGTGCTTTATGTGGGGTTTGCATTTCAGTCCATGCGCCGAGTCCTTCATGGTCTTGTGTGGAGAAGTGAAACTTCCAACGTCCAATACGAACTGCTCCCAAAGTGCCATCATCTACAAAGGCAAAGAACTCATTACGAGGACCATTTTTCTCTTTTCCTGTGAGGTAAGGCATAAAGTTGTAACCATCCAAGTGCACCTTGAACCCTTGATATCCACTCAATAATTTGCCTTTGACATTGTCCTCACCAGCAGCAGCCACCAATGTTGGCAAACAGTCTTCTAAAGAAATGATTTCATTTGAGACTTTTCCAGCTTCAATTTTACCAGGCCACTTGATCATAAAAGGCACTCTCAGGCCACCTTCCCAAGTAGTGGCTTTTTCACCTCTAAACGGATTGGTGCCACCATCAGGCCATGAAAACTTCTCAGCGCCATTGTCTGTGGTGTAAATGACAATGGTGTTGTCCGCAATCCCAAGTTCCTCAAGCTTATCCAGCAACTGGCCAACTTGTTGGTCATGCTGAGCATAACCATCTGCATTGATACCTAGACCAGTTTTTCCTTCATACTCATCAGGTAGATGCGTAAAAATGTGCATTCTGGTAGTATTGAACCAACAGAAGAAAGGTTTGTCTGCTTTGCTCTGCTCTTCTATAAAATCCATCGTTCCATTCAAAAATTCCTGGTCGATGGTCTCCATACGCTTCTTCGTCAAAGGTCCCGTATCCTGAACTTTACCATCTGCAGTTGCTTTGATCACACCTCTTGGCCCATATTCTTTTCTAAACTTGGGGTCTTTAGGATAATCAGGGTTTTCTGGCTCTTCTTCTGCATTCAAATGGTACAAATTCCCAAAGAAAACATCAAAGCCATGGTTGGTTGGAAGAAACTTATCTAAGTCACCTAAGTGGTTTTTTCCAAACTGTCCACTGGAGTATCCAAGTGGCTTCAGCATCTCAGCGATAGTTGGGTCTTCCTTTTGTAATCCTATAGGGTCTCCAGGCATTCCGATTTTGAGCAGCCCTGTTCTTTTGGGAGATTGCCCTGTAATAAACGCGGCTCTTCCAGCTGTGCAACTTTGCTGTGCATATGCATCGGTAAAACGCATACCCTCCTTAGCTATGCGGTCTATGTTGGGAGTAGTATAACCCATCATACCGCTGTTGTAAGCACTGGTATTGAACCAGCCTATGTCGTCACCCATGATCACCAGGATGTTGGGTTTTTTGTTTTTTTTCTGTGCGTGGACCAGTGGCATGCAAAAAAAACATGCGACTATGAGCGTCCAAATTGATTTGTTTGTCCTCATGGTTTTGGTTTAAAATGAAAATCTTGAAAGAAGTTAAAAAAACTCCAAGGGTTTTAAACCCTTGGAGGGTTAATGTTCTATGTTATTTCACCTTCACAAAGTCGCCCGGCTTGTATGTACGGTCGAAGAAAGCCTGCTCTGGTCCATAGAAGCGGAACAAGCTAAACCAGCCTCTGCCAGGTACGGTTTTGATGAAGTTGGACTTGTTGTCTGGATTGTCTGGCCCTATGAAGAAGGTCACTGAACCGTCTTCGTTGGCTACCAACTCGTTCATGGTATTGAGAGAAGGATAAACTTGCCCCTCGGCATCTACACCCGCTGCGGTCTCTGCGTCATACAAAGTGAGTGAGGTAAACAGCTTGGCAGGCATATCAGCAGGGAAGGTAATTTCATAGCTGTTTTCACCCATCAGGTAGTTGCCTTCGCTGTCTTTGTAAGCATTGCCATATTTGGCTCCCAAGCCGACGATAGACGACATCATACCTGTACTGATCGAGTAGTGATTGATGTACATGTGCGCTTTGGCATTGACATCTGTATGCTTGGTCACTCTGTCTCTAAATTCCTCGTCTATCAAAGTATGCATAAAATCATCAAGCTCTGTATGTGCATGAGCGACCCATTTGCGGTCGTTCCACCACAGTCCGTCAGGCTCTCCGTCAAAATTAGCCGCGATGTTTTTGGCCATGCGCCAAGCTGTCTCGGCAGCCTGACCTAGTAGTTCCTTTTGGCGAGCTGTCGGGTTGAATTTCCCTCCTTTTTTGATGCCCATAGCTGCCAATGTGCCGTGCATATAGGGATCGATATTGTCCACTCGGTCGCTTTGGATAAAACGATTGAGCATTTCGAAATACGAGTAATCATGCGCAAACAAAGCATAAGAAGGGATGTCAGAGGCTTGCTGAAAATCCATCGGCTTAGCCTCACCCTCTAGCGGGTAAATCTTGATCCCCTGTACTGCGTCTACGCCAGGCTGTAGGTTGTCCACAGATTGGAAAAAACCACGTTGGAAGATAAACACGCCATTGGTTTTGCTGGTGTAGAGGTAATAGCCTTCGGGTACTTCTCCGTCATAGCCCTCGGGTACGATCAGGTACTTGCCTCCTTTGCCTCGATCTGGGCCAGGGAAGCCAATGTCGCCCAAGAAGCGGGTACCATCGGGGCGCTCTGGTCCTTCGAGTGGTCTGTGCCAAAAGTCATCCAACAATCCCTGTAGCATCGGAGGCACATCCAGCACCAAAGGACCTGTTTTGCTCAGATCGGCAAAACCCAGTGCATAAATCACATCCGAGTTGGGCGTAGTGATGATCGTTTGGGGCTTTAGTCTTTTCTCAAAGACTGAGATTACATTGTAGCCTTCTCCAAAGGTCTTGCCTAGCCCTTCTTTCATAGCGTACATATTGACTGCCGGCAATGCCCACAGATAGGTTTGCGTGGCACGTTGGAAATAAAGTTCTTCGTCCAGTGTGCGTGACACCTCCGCTGTAGGGTACCCCCCCTCAAGCGGCAGACTAGCCAAACTTTCATAGTGATTAGGTTCAGTAGCAGCACTTTGCTGCTTTTCTTGACGCTGGCAGGCTGTGAGTAATACTGCGGTAGCCAAGGATAGGTTTAAGATGTGGTTTTTCATAATATAAAATTAACAATTACAGGTTGAAAATATTTTGTAGTACGCTCACTAGTTGCTGTCAACTGTAGCTTGGCTGGCTGACACTATCACCGCCCATCACGGTAAACTGTCCAAACCTCTGAATGACCGAAAGGAACAAAAATGAAAATAAGATAGATTGTTTCATGGTTATAAAGGTTTATGGTAGTTGTGAATTAATACATGTCAGCTTTAGAAAGCTATATGTATGTGTTATTCTCCCAAGTCAGCCTGGATATCACTCAATTATCCTTTGATGCTCAATCTTTAAGAGAGACTCTGATATGTTACACGCTATGGTTCATGATCGTTATTTATAAAAGGTCCTTGTCAAATGTGATTTGACCATAACTGTACTTAGTTAGAAATAAAGTTAAAGTTATAATGATTGCTTTTTTCATGTTTGATTTGAGAGGTACAATTGGTGCTTGACTATTTACCCAGTTTTTTATTGCAAATCCATTCCGTGGAGTATGAATATACTTTGTGTCTTTTTAAAGTGCTTTATTTTTTCTCAGAAGGGCTGCGGTTAGGCTTAGCCAAAGTCGAATGTAATCCAATGTGAAGAAAATAACAAGCCTATGATTTGTGTGAGGGGTGGTTATAGACGAAATTTTCAACAAATCTTATATAGACAGGCTTGACTGAATTATTAATACCAAAATATGGCTGTAAACTAAAAACAGCTCTTGGTGATAAAGTCAAGAGCTGTTTTTAGTTTAGTGTTTTGTAAGCGGATTAGCTAATTCCCATACCGTTCTGGGTCACCTCGTTGGGTTGGATCAGTCGGAGCTTGCCGTCGTGGTCTTCGGCCATCAGGATCATGCCTTGCGATTCTATGCCCATGATGGCTCTAGGTGCCAGGTTCATCAAGACCGTCACTTGCTTGCCGATCATTTCTTCGGGGCTGTAGTGCTTGGCGATACCACTCAAAATGGTACGCGTATCTACACCAGTGTCTACTTTAAACTTCAGTAGCTTGTTGGACTTAGGTACTTTTTCGGCTTCGAGAATGGTGCCCGTGCGGATGTCCATTTTCATAAAATCGTCAAAAGTCACCTCTGGCTTCTGAGGAGCTACTTCTACATCTTCTACTATCGCTGGTTCGTTGGCAGTTGTTGCCTTTAGTTTGGCTACTTGTTTTTCCACTAGTTTATCTTCTATTTTTTCAAACAATAAGGCTGGCTTCTCTATGTTTTGTCCAGCCAGTAGGATATTGGCAGATCCTGCTTCGTCCCATTTTTCTCCATCCATATTGAGCATGGTAGAGATTTTTTCGGCTGTTCTTGGTAGGAATGGCTCACAAAGAATGGATAAGTTGGCAGCGATTTGCAAGGCCACATTCAAGATCGTAGCCGTTCGTTTTTCATCAGTTTTGATCAGCTTCCAAGGTTCCGTATCGGCCAGGTATTTGTTGCCCAGTCTAGCCAAATCCATCAAATGAGACAGTGCTTCTCTAAAGCGATACTTGTCAATGCTATCCGCTATTTTGTCGGGGAAAGTGGCCATTTCCTTAATGACCTGCTCATCTACTCCTTCTACATGGGCAGCGGGCAATTTACCATCAAAATATTTGTGAGTGAGGACTACGGCACGGTTCACGAAATTCCCAAAAATAGCCACTAACTCGTTGTTGACTCTGGCTTGGTAATCTTTCCATACAAATTCGCTGTCCTTAGTCTCTGGCGCAATAGATGTCAGTACATATCTTAGTTCGTCTTCCTTTCCTGGAAATTCGTCTAGGTATTCGTGCAACCAAACGGCCCAGTTTCTCGACGTAGATATTTTCTCTCCTTCAAGGTTTAAAAATTCGTTGGCAGGTACATTTTCTGGTAAGATGTATCCGCCGTGGGCATGAAGAATCGCAGGAAATATGATGCAATGGAAGACGATGTTGTCTTTGCCAATGAAGTGAATCAAGCAAGATTCATCTTCAGGATTGTCTTGTGTTTTCCAGTAGTCCTCCCAGTTTTTGTTGTTTTCTTTTGCCCAGTCTTTTGTGGCTGAGATATAGCCGATGGGTGCATCCAGCCATACATACAATTTTTTTCCTTCGGCGTGTGGGAGCGGCACATCCACACCCCAGTCGAGGTCTCTGGTCATAGCACGAGGTTGTAATCCTTCTTTTAGCCATGAGCTACATTGTCCGTAGACGTTGGTTTTCCATTCGCCTTTTTTGCCTTCTATCAGCCATTCTTCTAGCCAAGGCTGGTATTTGTCTAGTGGCAGGTACCAGTGTTTGGTGGTTTTCAAGACGGGCGTTTTTCCACTTAGCGTGGAAATGGGGTTGATCAAGTCAGTGGCGTTGAGCGAGGTACCACATTTTTCGCATTGGTCGCCATAGGCAGCAGGGTGGCTGCACTTGGGACAAGTGCCCGTCACGTACCTATCAGCAAGAAACTGTTTGTACTCTTCGTCGTAAAATTGCTCTGATTTCTTTTCGGTAAATTCTCCTTTTTCATAGAGATTTAGAAAAAACTCCTGAGAAGTCTTGTGGTGAACTTTTTTGGATGTCCGATGATACATGTCGAACGAAATGCCAAACCTTTCGAAAGTATCCTTGTTGATTTTGTGATACTTGTCTATGATCTCTTGAGGTGTGGTGTCTTCTTTCTTGGCTCTGAGCGTAATAGCTGCTCCGTGCTCGTCGCTACCACAGACGTAGGCTACTTCTTTTCCTTTGCTACGAAGATAGCGCACATAGGTATCTGCAGGCAAGTAGGCTCCAGCGATGTGACCAATATGTAAGGGGCCATTCGCATAAGGAAGGGCAGAAGTGACAGTGTATCTTTTGAACTCTTTTTGCACGGATTTTTTTTCGGCAAAGATAGAAATATTCGAAAGCTCTCAGATGGATTTAATAGTTATTTAAAATCTGAAATTTAATACACTCATTTTTTGGTAACTTGTGTCAAACCAATCCTATTTCAAATTGTCTCCAGACCTGATATATTTATTAGACAAGAATGGTTACACGGTTTTTCAGACCAGCGATCATTTTGTGGTTCGCAAACAGGTATTCGCATCATGGGGCGTGTTGGGCTTGTTTTTGTCGTTGGGCGCTATATTTTTTGCTATTGGCGTTTATGTCATTTCATTTGAGAATGTACTTGGATCAGGGGTGCTTGTTATGGCTGTGGGATTGATTTTGATATTTGCACCGTTCTTCAATTATCTCACGGCAGCCTATCGTAGTCTGGTCATTGACAAAAAACACAAAACCATTCTGTTTAGAGCTGGTTTTTCCAGAGCGTACCTTTTCACGGAAGTGAAAGAAATGAAACTCGAAGTGCAAGATAGATACGCTGATGCCAATGCCTTTTCAGATTCGAATAAAGAATTTTACTATACCATTTCGGCTTATATGGCACGAGGAGATAGAGAAGAATTGCTTACGCTAAAATTCAGAAATGAAGATAACGAGCGACTAATGTTTGATTTGAAAGACTATATGCAGACACTGCTGACCTACAATTGCTAATACTTGATGTGTAAGTTTTTTCGAGTGAGTATGAGCATCATAAAATCGGGGTCTTGGTGCATTATGCGTACAAAAATAAAACTGCTGCCTTGTAGTATTGCCATGGCTCCACGCTGTTTCGAAAACCCATACCATCTTTTTAGTTTTTTATCATAATTCAACGGTACCTCTGGTGCTTCTAGGTAGGTTGAGATTTTTGCTTTGGCTTCAGCTTCGCATTGAGACTTGGAAGTCGCTAGTTCTTGAGAGAAGGTAATTTTTTCGTCGTACTCATTGGTTAGTGCTAAGAAGACTGGCGAAGGCCTATCGGTGCCATCTGCAGTGATACTAAACCCATCTGGTATGTTGAACCGTAGTCCCAACCCCTCATTTTCATACACTGGATTTTCGTAGTAGAATGGAAGGATTTGATGAGATACAGCGTATTTCTTATCGCCGAGGAGAAAATTTTGGACTTGTATGTCCTTGAGCTTAGGCATGCTTTCTAAATAAGCCTGATGGATATTTTGCCCTGGTTGGCTTCTGTACAATACGATTTGTAATGCGGGATTTAGTGGGGTATCACTTGTTAGGTCGTAGCTCTTCCAGTTGTCATCGATGACCAGCTCTACCCATGTTTTTGCTGTCCAAAACCATTGCGCATAAGCGTACCCGTAGACCAACCGTGCCGGAATACCTAATGCTTGGGTAAGCGCAATGAGAGCCAAATGCGGATAATCATTCGTGCGTGCGTAGTGGACAAGACGCTTGAGGTTTTGTGACCTGCTCAGCGAGTCGACGGTGAGTGAATCGACGAGGGCTTTTGCTTGGCCATGTGACCAAAGAAATGCGGTAGATGTGAGGTATGCCGTGTCGACGTCTAGTACAGGCTGTGAGGTCTGTCGGATGCTGATCCTGTACCAGCTGCTGTCGGCTTTGGAAATGCTCTGATTGGGGTAGAATGCTGAGGAGTAATTGATACTGTCAAGGCCTTGGACGTCTACGCGGATCTTTTGTATACGCTTGGGGTCTGGCAGTCGCACATTGGATCGCAACTGATGGGGGGTGAAGGTGGTCGTGTTGAAAAATTGAGCAAATGAGGGATTGCTGACAAGTGTCATCTTTATTTCTCCGAAAGGGGAGGGAGAGCGAGCTTCTATTAAGCGAAATTGTTTGTCGTATTTTTGAAGTGTCGTTTTGGTATCATTGATGGTCTCTTTTACTAGCCAGTATTTCTGCGCTTTTTCGATGCTAAAGTCAATTAGTTCACGCGTGACCTTGATTGGCTGATTCAGCTCGGTGGAGTAGGTATGATAACAGAAAGAAGCCCCAATGGAGTCGAGTAGAACGGTGCTCATGCACTTGATTTTGTCAGGCCCTATCAGGTTGGGCCAAGTCGCTTGTTGAGTGAGGAGGCCGTCAGGAGACACGAAAGACAAAGAGTCGTGTAGGAAGGTCACATCAAAACGTAAAGTGTCTCTGAAAAACTGTGTCCAAGAGATGGAGGAGAGAAGGCCTGCGTCTGATTCCACGAAGTGTGTTTGGGTATGGTAGGAGAGGGTATCGTCGAGCGTGAGGATTTCAAGGTCGAGAGAGGAGAAGGTATGTGTGTAGCCGCTATGTTCAGTGCTTTGACGGAAAGCGCCTGTTCTGTGATGGTCTATTTCTATTTGGTACTGGAGCGTTTGTCCTATGGAGAGGTGAAAGACGCAAAAAAAACTAAGTATTAGGGCAGGTATCTTCATTGAAAAATGTTGATTTCAATCTTTAGAACAATATAAATAAAAAAAGAGCGCTGAAAATATTCAGCGCTCTTTCCTTTATCATTTTTTGTCTTTAGAAAATCGTCTGAACAATATCGTTGAAGAAGGCAAAGACCATGAGGCTCAACAGGATGATCATACCTACTTTTTGTGCATTTTCTAAAAATTTATCAGACGGTTTTCTGCCAGATACGATTTCGTATGTCAAAAATACCACGTGTCCGCCATCCAATGCAGGAATAGGCAAGAAGTTCATAAAGGCCAATACCATGGATAGCAAGCCTGTCATGTTCCAGAACTTGTTCCAGTCCCAGGTGCCTCCAAACATTTGTGCAATACGAATTGGCCCGCTGAGCGATTTGGATACCGCTACATCCCCAGAGAAGATTTTTCCCAAGCCTTTGATGTTGGCCCATACCACATTGAACGCCTGAGTAGTGCCGATAGGAATAGCTTCTCCAAAGGAGTATTCATCATGCTGATAGTCGATCAGAGGGCTTGGCTGAAAGCCAATGGTGCCATCTGTAGTCACATGGAATGTTAATGTTTTTGAACTGTTGTCTGCTCGTTTTACTGTGACCACCACATCTTTGTCTTTGTTGGCCGTAAGGATGGCTTTCAATTGATCGAAGTATATGGCTGGTTTATTGTTGACCGTTAGAATTTGATCACCAGCGAGTAGGCCTCCTTTGGCTGCTTCTGTGCCTGAAAGTACATCTCCCACATAGTATGGAAATCTAAAATCAATGAACCTGTCCTTATATTTCTTATCTGTCAGTTTGTTTAAAAAACCATCAGGGAAAGCTAGTGTGAAAATAGAGTCGTTACGTTTGACTTGGTAGGTAGGCTGATCTGCAAATAGCACATCCATACTTAGCAAGTCTGTAAATCTGTCGTAGTCTTTGCCATTTACCTTTAGGATCACATCGCCCGTTTGGAGACCTATTTCTTGCCCTAATTCAGAAGCAACTATGCCGTGCTTGTTTAGTTCTTCTTTAGGAATATAAGAGTTGCCATTGCTGTAGACCAAGAAAACAAAGATGATGATGCCCGTAATGACATTCACGATGATGCCGCCCATCATCACAATCAGTCGTTGCCAGGCTGGCTTGGCTCTAAATTCCCAATCTTCGGGCTCGGCAGACATGCTTTCGGTGTCAAGAGACTCGTCTATCATCCCAGAGATTTTCACAAATCCACCTAATGGTATCGCCCCAAAGGAGTATTCGGTTTCACCGTATTGAAATCCCCAGATTTTTGGCGGGAAGCCAATCGAATATTTTTCTACCCTCATACCGAAGGCTTTTGCGGCAATCAAATGCCCAAATTCGTGCACACCCACCAAAATGGATAATCCCAACAAAAGTTGGGCAGTCATTATTAGTCCTTCCATCAATTAATTAATTCAGTTGCTAATATTCGCGTTTCTTTATCAGTCTCTACATAATCATCAAAACCAGGTGCGGAGATATACGGAATCTTATTTAGACAGGATGCTACCACATCAGACATCTCCAAGAAGCCGATACGGTCTTCTAAAAATTTTGATACCGCAATTTCGTTAGCTGCATTCAATATACAAGGTTGATTACCACCTTTTTTTAGGGCTTCGTATGATAGTGCAAGGTTTTTGAAAGTTTCTAGGTCTGGTTTTTCAAAAGTCAATTCAGGGTAATCCATAAAATTGAACCTAGGGAAATCTGTTTTTAGTCGATTGGGGTAAGTTAGAGCATATTGGATTGGCAGTTTCATGTCTGGCAATCCCATTTGTGCTTTGATAGAACCATCTTCAAACTGCACCATAGAATGGATGATAGATTGCGGATGAACCACCACCTCTATTTGTTCGCTGGTCAGATCGAAGAGCCATTTGGCTTCAATCACTTCCAAGCCTTTGTTCATCAAGCTGGCAGAGTCGATGGTGATTTTGGCTCCCATTTCCCAATTGGGGTGTTTGAGTGCTTGTTCTTTTTTTACTTTCGTTAAAAAATCACGATTCTTTCCTCTGAACGGTCCGCCCGAAGCAGTCAAAATGATTTTCTCTATAGGATTGGCGAATTCGCCAGTTAGGCATTGGAAAATGGCTGAGTGTTCAGAGTCTACAGGCAAAATAGGGACTCGCTTTTTTTTGGCTAGGGTAGTCACGAGTTCGCCAGCGACCACCAGCGTTTCTTTGTTGGCCAGTGCAATGGCTTTGCCTGCCTCAATGGCTCGGAGCGTAGGCTTTAGCCCCGCATAGCCAACCAAGGCTGTCAATACGACATCCACCTCTTCTAGTTCTGCGGCATGGCAAATTGCCGATTCGCCTGCATATACTTTGATGTCAAGTGCGTCAAGTGCGTCAAATACTTTCTGATATTTGTCTTCATTGGCAATCACCACTAGGTTGGGTTTGAACTGGGCTGCCTGCTTGATGAGCAAATCCGCATTCTCATTAGCTGTAATGGCTTCTAATTCGAAATGATCTGGATTGGCTTCGATCACTTCCAGGGCTTGCGTGCCGATCGAGCCTGTAGAACCAAGTATGGATATTTTCTTTTTCAAATGTTCAATTTTGGGTGATTACCTGATTTCAAAAAGCAGCTGCAAAACTATAAAGAATAGGTGGGTTGTGACTGATCTTTTCCAAAGTTATCAACTTTGGAAAGGTTATAACTTGAGGCGAATCAATTGGTCTGCAATCTTTCGATCATTAGACAGTCTCGGTACTTTATTTTGACCACCGAGTTTGCCTTGGGATTTCATGTATTGGATGAAGGCATCTTTTCTTAGTGGCACAATTTCCAGTCTTTGGAGAATGTTTCCTACTATGAGGTCATCATAGTAAACATTCAACTTGCGTAAATTTTGGTCGATGGTATTAGCAAAGCGTTCGAAGTCTTTGGGTAGTTGCCCAAACTCGACAAACCATTGGTGGCGTGGCAGGCCTGTGTCTGGGGTTACCTGTGGGGCTACTGTCAACTCTGTGATTTCTGTTTCTGGCTGCTCTAGTACGGCTGCTTTTATGGCTTTTTCTACTTCCTGCCCTATGACATGCTCCCCAAAAGCAGAGATGAAATGTTTGATCCTACCAGTGACTACCAAGCGATAAGGTGAGGTAGAGACAAACTTTACCGTGTCGCCTATTGAGTAGCCCCATAGGCCTGCATTGCTGTTGAGAATCAAAGCATAGTTGACTCCTGTTTTTACTTCGCCGATACTCAATCTGGTGGGCTGCTCGTCGAAATATTCATCCGTAGGGATGAATTCGAAAAAGATCCCAGAGTTAAGTAGGAGTAGGAGGCCTTCCTGATCCAAGGTATCTTGATGGGCAATAAAACCTTCGGAGGCGGGGTAAGTTTCTACAGAATCAATGGTTTTTCCGATGCTTTCAAACAACTTGGCTTTATAAGGCTCGAAGTTGACTCCGCCATATACGAATAACGAAAAGTTGGGGAAGAGGTCTTTGATGGCTTTGCCAGTTTTGGCGGTGAGTCGGTCGAAGTACATTTGCACCCAAGGGGGAATCCCAGAGATCAGTGTCATGTTTTCTTGGTATGTCTCTTGTACGATCTGGTCTACTTTGGCTTCCCAGTCTTCAATGCAGTTGGTTTCGTAGCTAGGCATTTGGTTGGATCGCAGGTAGCCTGGCACGTGATGGTTGACAATGCCTGACAAACGTCCCGTGTGTATGCCGTTGGTTTGTGTCATGATGGGGCTGCCAGAGAGAAAGATAAGGTTGCCATCGAGAAACTGACTGTTGCCAGAATGATAGACGTAGTTTAGTAGTGCATTTCGAGCGCTGTTGATGTGATTAGGGATGGAGTCTTTGGTGATTGGGATGTATTTGGTGCCTGAGGTAGTGCCTGAGGTTTTGGCAAAGTAGGCGGGTAAGCCTGGCCAAAGCACGTCAGGCTCGCCAGTTTTGACTCGGTCCACATAGGCGCGTAAGGCTTCGTAGTCTCCTACTGGCACTGCTTCTTTGAATTCCTGATAGTTACCGACATCTTTAAACCTATGGTCTTTACCAAAGGCTGTGTGAGCCGCTTTTTGGGTAATGTTAGCGAGAATTTTCTCCTGAGTGGGTATTGGGTTTGCTGCCCATTGGTTTTGTTGATTGATGATGTATTTGGCGAATGGCTTACTGAGTATCGATCGGATGCCCATGTTTATTAGTATTTGCTTTGTACGGTTTGGAGTTCTTCATCAGTGAGCGGAGCCAGCCCCACTGTGATTCTGTTTTCATTCACCGAATTTACATCTTCCAAAGGAAACAAGACGGGTTTGTCTTCTACATAATTCCATTGTGTACCATAGCGCTGCGGTTGTTTTTTGTTTACTAATATTCGGTCTTTCATTGTTGCCATTTGCGACAAGCTTGATTCTCCTCTTTTGGCGGAAGCTTCTAGCAAGGGATAGTATTTTTCTCTAAACTGGTCGTTAGAGTTTTGAATGGCAAGAAAAAGCGAAATATTAGCCTTTTTGCCAATCAATGAGCGGCCCAGCCAGCCATGTTCTGTGAGTACGCTAACGACATACTGGAGGTGAATTGAATCTTGAAAGTTGATCAATTGATTGAGTGAATCCATAGGGTATGATTCGAAACCATAGCGTTCGGCAGTGGGCATTACTGCTTCGCGTACTTCGATGCTTTGATCTACAAATCGTTCCAGTTTTTCACGAAGACTGCTGTAGTCTTGTGCCCAACTTGTCGTAGAGACAAGAACTAAGCAGGCTACCAAATGTTTTTTCAAGTCCAATCCCAATTATAAGTATGAATGTTTTCTAATGCAGCCACGGTCAGATCGATAGACGCTTGAATATCGTCTTTGTCGGCCATCTCAATGACTTGGTGTAGGTGCCTGGTGGGTATAGATATGGCGCCAGATATGGCACCGTTTTTACCTTTTTGCTGGATGCCCGAAGTATCCGTGCCTCCAGCTACAAGGATTTCATTTTGCCATTTTATTTTATGATCGTCGGCTGTTTTTCTTAGGAAGTTGACCATGCGTGTATCGCAAATTGTCATGGCGTCTAGTATTTTGATGGCAGTGCCATTGCCTAATTCGGTCACGTACTCGTGTGGCTGTGCACCAGGGAGATCGTAGGCGATGGTGGTGTCTAGTGCAATCCCAAAATCTGGATTGATGCTGTGTGCAGCTACATTAGCTCCTCTGATACCTACTTCTTCTTGTACAGAAAAAACGGCGTATACGTCGTGTGCATTGTTTTTCAATTGTTTCAAAGCTTCGATCAGAATGAAAACCGATACCCGATTGTCGATCGATTTACAGTTGACACAGTTGCCCATTTCGATGAGATCTCGTTCACGGGTTACAGGATCCCCTACAGCTACGATTTTTTCTACTTCTTCTTTGGGCATACCCAAGTCGATGAAGTAGTCCTCTTTCTTCGCTGGTTTTTCTCTTTCGGCAGGAGACATTACATGTATGGGTTTGCTGCTCATCACACCGATAATGTCCTTTTTGCCATGTACGACCACTCGCTGTGCTGTAAAAGTTTTAGGATCGAATCCTCCAAGGGTTTGAAAACGAAGAAATCCTAGGTCGTCTATGTGGCTGACGATGAAACCGATTTCGTCCATGTGAGCAGCAAGCATTACTTTTTTTGGTGCTTTTGTCGACCCTCGCTTGATGGTAATGAGGTTTCCCATGTTGTCGATGTGGTACTCGTCTACATGGTTTTTTACTTCTTCTATCACTAGGTTTCTGATTCTGGATTCGAACCCAGGAGCACCTGCGATTTCACATATGTTTTTTAAGAGGGGGATATTTAGTGGCATTTGATACTTTTATTTTGAATTAAGACTCGATTCTTTTTTCCACTACTTTGGACTTTGTTTTGAAGCTATTTTGCTACTGAAGACCAGTACCAGTAGTGTTGCGATTGAATAACTTTAGTATAGAACAACTTTTGTTATGAAAGTTTGCCGTTTAGATATTCTGATTTTACGAATATGAAAAGACGTATGATATGATTTGTTGAAAATGTGCGCACGAGAAGATTCGAACTTCCACGAGCGTGAGCTCACCAGCCCCTCAAGCTGGCGTGTCTACCAATTTCACCACGTGCGCATTTATATTGTGATGAGCCCAAATAATTTGGGATTGCAAAAATAGAAGGAATGTTGAAAAATCATCACAATCTCATTTCTAATTTTAAAAGTATTTATTTTTTAATCTCCCAGATAGAATCCACAAAATACCGATGGGTATCAAATAGATCTTTTTTGATAATGAACCCTGATTTTTTAGCCAGTTGGTGTAATTGTTTCAAAGCATATTTTCTTGAGATTTCGGTGTGAATGGGCTCCCATTTTGCGAAATGAAACGTGTTTTTTTCGATAGTGACGTCTTGTTCTATTTTGCTAAGGAGGGCGCTTTTACATTCGCCAGTCACGGGGTCGTAGGTGGCATGGTGTTCAAACTGTGCTACGTCGAAATTTGCTCCTAGCTCACGGTTGATTCTGTGGAGTAAGTTGTAGTTGAACGATGCAGTGATACCTGCGGGATCATTGTAGGCAAGAAGGATTTTACGTGGTTCTTTTTTTAGATCTACACCTATGAGTAGTAAATCGCCTGTATTTAGTTTGTCAGAAATCTCAGAAGTAAAGGACAACGCTTCTTCATTGGTGAAGTTGCCGATGTTGGAGCCTAGAAATAGCACCACATTTCGTTTGTTGTTGCCTTCTTTCAAGAGGTTCAGCACTTCAAAGTAGTCACCTTGTATGCCTTTAAAAGACAGTGCAGGCATTTCTTTGGTCAGGGATTGATTTAGCTGATCCAATGCATTTTGTGAAATGTCGATAGGCACATAGTCGAATGGGATCTCATGATCCAGTAGTTCTTTGAGGAGTACTTTTGTTTTCATGCCATCGCCAGCTCCAAACTCAATAAGATTAAACGGCTCCTTGTTGGGCGCAAAAAGTTGGGCAATTTCACATTTGTGAGTTTGAAAAATATCCAGCTCAGCATTGGTCAAATAATACTCTTCCATATGCATGATTTGCTGAAAAAGTTCATCTCCTTTTTTATCGTAAAAGTATTTTGATGAGAGGTGTTTAGGTTCATCAGACAGGCCTTTGTGGACATCTGTTAAGAATTGCTTGTTTTTGATTATATCTTTTTCGATCGTTTCAAACATGTTTTGCTAGGCGTATTCCAGTAAAATGCCATTTTAATTGTGGGTGAAAAAAATTTCTGTACGATGACCGAACATGATCCTTTGGTGTGGCGAATGAGCCACCTTTGAGTACCATTTGATTGATCATAAATTTTCCATTGTATTCTCCTATAGCTCCCTCTTTTGTTTTGAAAAATGGGTAGGGTAGATAGGCCGAGTTGGTCCATTCCCATACGTCGCCATAAAATTGGTAATGACCTTCTGTTGCACCTAAAGTGCTGAGAGCTGCGTTTTCAATAAAGTTTGCTTCAGGGTGTATAGTTGCTTCATGTGTACGGCAGGCTACTTCCCATTCAAATTCGGTAGGTAGTCTCATACCCTTCCATTGCGCAAAAGCGGCTGCTTCGTAATGGCTGACGTGCGTCACAGGTTCGTGTAGATTTAGCTTCTGCAAGCCAAAAAAAGTGTACTGATGCCATTCGTTGTCGATCTGGTGCCAGTGCATAGGAGCAGTTTCTTTGTTTTCTTGCACCCAAGCCCAGCCTTCCATGTACCAATGTCTGAAATCTTGATACCCTCCAGCTTCTATAAATTCGAGATATTCCCCATTGGTAATCAGCCGATCGCCGACCTCATAGTCGTGTAAGTACACTTGATGTACACCTAGTTCATTGTCGAAACAAAAGCCCTCTTGCTGGTGCCCAATGGTGTAGTTGCCAGCTGAGATGGGCAAAAAAACAAGCGGTCGACTTTCGGTAGTTGGGATCGTTTCTTTTGGTGTGTAGGCGGGAAAGAGTGGGTTATTGCCTAGAATGTATTTGATGTCGTAGACCAAAAGCTCTTGGTGCTGTTGTTCGTGCTGGAGTCCTAGTTCGAGTAGGTTGGCGATCTCGGGATTTAGGTCGGTTGTAGTATTTAAAAACGCCAGCATTTGTTCATCCACATAGGCTCTATACTTATAGATCTCTTCTGTAGTGGGTCTGGTTAGATTGCCTCGATCGGTACGGAGTACTCGTTTGCCGATCGATTCGTAGTAGCTATTGAATACGAAATTGAACTCTGGGTGATAGACCTGATAGTTTTTAGCATGCGTTTCCAAGATCATTTTTTCGAAAAACCATGTGGTGTGTCCCAAATGCCATTTGGGAGGACTCACATCCACGACCGGTTGCACTACCATGTCTTCTTTTTCTAAAGGAGCGCAGAGACGAAGGGATTGATTTCGCACCCGTTGATATTTTTCCTTGAAATAGGAAAGGGATGAATCTGGGGGCTTGGAGTAGGTAACCGTTGAGATAATGCTTTGAGTTTTGGTTAATTAAATTTAAAGCTTCTTACGCACTTATGTAATCAAAGTTGATTTTTTGACTTGGTTGTTAACCTATAAAGGCTTGTCGTCAAGTGTTTTTAAGAATGCCAATAGGGCTTTTTTTTCTATATCATCAAATTCAATCAACCTAACAAGAGAATCTTGGTTTTGGTTCGTGCGATCTAAATTTTGATAATGATCAATCACCTTTTCTATGGTGGAAAATCTGCCGTCGTGCATGTAGGGTGCGGTAAGGGATAAATGACGAAGAGTAGGTGTTTTGTATTTGCCCAGATCAGAAGAGTCTTTAGTGATTCTAAACCTGCCTGTAGAAAGGTATAAATCTTTAGAATCATAGGTTTGGCTGATGCCATTATGATGGAACTGATGGTTCGTAAACAATGGAGGGGTATGGCAAGCTGCACAGTTTTTTTTAAAAACTAATTGGCCTTGAGATTCGAGAGAATCGTACGATGCCGTTCCTTTTTGCACAAGGTCATATTTGGAATCTGCCGAAATCAGTGTGCGCAGGTATTGCGCAATAGCGCGACTCACAAAGGCAGAAGAGATGGAATCTATGCCGAACGCTTGTTTGAAGGCTGGCCGATAGATAGTATCACGATTGAGCCTCTGAGTCAGTGTAGGTAGGTCGGCACCCATTTCGTCAGGACTCATTAGGGCCGCAAAAGCAAGCGATTCTAGGTTTTTGACACCACCGTCCCAAAAAAAGCTTTCAGACCATGCCAAGTTGATTAATGCTGGGGTATTTCTTTTCAAAGCTTTGCCACTGTGTCCCCTACTGAAGGCCTGCCCGTCTGTAAATGCGTGCGCTTGCTGATGACAAGAAGCGCAAGCTATTTTGCCATCGGGCGAAAGACTGCTGTCGAAAAAAAGCCGCTGCCCCAAAGCAACACCAGTTGTTGTTAGCTCATTCCTTTGTGGAGTAGCAATCGGTGCTGGGAAATAAGAGGGATAACTCAAGTGTAATTTTGTTTCAGAAATTGAGTTAGTATTACAGCTCCAGAGTAGCGCAATAAAAATAGGTATAGTAAGGAGTGTTTTCAGTTTGATGTGTTTTATTTGAACGAAGATCAAGTTAGTAGAAATAGTGTTTTTCACTGTAGTGTAAACGATGAAATTGAGGGTGAGTATGTTTTTGATGGGGATTGGCCTGTGGTCTTGTACAGAGGACACGCAAATCAAGGTGCCTACACCATATGTGCTAGAGCCTCCACCATTGTTTAATGACAATTATGACCTACCTGTAGATAACCCACTCACAGTAGAGGGCATTGCGCTGGGAAGACAGCTTTTTTATGAAAAACAGCTGTCTAGAAATAGTACCATTTCTTGTGGGTCTTGTCATCAGCAAGCGCACGCATTTACTGATGGGACTCAGTTTAGTCAGGGTGTAGATGGTGAGCTGACGACACGTCATGCCATGTCTTTGGTCAATCTTCTTTGGCAGACCAAATTTTTTTGGGATGGTCGGGCGAGTACACTCGAAGAACAGGCTTTGCAGCCTATCGCTGATCATATTGAGATGGATTTGACGTTGGATGAAGCTGTAGAACGATTGATGGAAAAGGAAAGTTATCGCCAATCTTTTTTTGCTGCTTTCGAGACAGAAGCAATTACTGCAGGTTTGATAGCCAAAGCTCTAGGGCAATTTATGAGAACGCTGATTTCGGCAGACTCCAAGTATGATCGTTACTTGCTAGGTGCAGAAGCATTTACTCCGCAGGAAAAATTAGGTATGGATTTGTTTTTTACGCATCCAGTGCCGAGTATAGGGTTGCGTGGAGGTAATTGTGGGGATTGCCATGTGCCCATCCTGACTTCAGGAGATCGGCAAGGGTTTAATGGCTTTCACAACAATGGATTGACTGGGGAGAAGGAGTTAGAAGCGGGTTTGATGGCTGTGACAGGCAAGGCGGTGGATCAAGGGAAATTCAAGGCGCCAAGCTTGAGAAATATTGCCCTGACAGCACCCTACATGCACGATGGTAGATTTTCTACCTTGGAAGAAGTGCTTGATCACTACAATGAAGGCATACAAACCAGCCCTACACTGGATGCGCTCATCGTGGAGGCTACCAACAATCCGACACAGGAGTTGCCTGTAAAATTGGGGCTTACTCAAGAAGAAAAGGAGGCGATTATTGTATTTTTACAGACCTTAACTGACAATAATTTTATACACAATGAAGATTTTTCAGACCCTTTCAAGCCTTAGCCTTTCGCTGATACTTGTATTTTGGCTTTCGGCCTGTTCGAGCGACGAGGCGACAGAGACACAATCACTAACTCTTACCTTTCAGGTAGTGGCTCATGGGGAGACGATGGATTTTGAAACCCAAAAATACCAGACCGAAGCAGGTCAGGAAATGTCATTTGAGCGAATTAAGATTTATTTGAGTCAGGTACATTTGATGGGAGAAAATGAGCAAGTGCTCTATACCGAGTCAGAAAGTTACCACCTGCTCAGTTTCGATGTTGAAAACAGCACAGTCTCATTTACACTTGACGGCGTGCCTGCAAATGTCCCCATTGTAGCCGTACAGATGGGGGTCGGGGTGGATGCCACTGCTAATGGGTCTATCGATCAAGTGGGTGATTTAGACCCTTCCAATGGTATGGCTTGGGATTGGAATACTGGTTACAAGTTTTTGCTGCTTGAGGGACGATATTTCCCAGAAGCAGATGAACTGGGTAAAGAGATTAAAATGCACATTGGTACAGATAAAAATTACTTTGTACAAACTTGGACACTTGAAGCACCACGGTCTCTATCTCAGGCAGAGACGATTCATTTCGTTGTAGATGGCTTGGCGCCAATAGGTACGGTAGATTATACGCAGGGTACTGTGTTTATGAATGACGATAGAGGAGATGAAGTGGCTCAAAATTACAAAAATACATTGATCAGCTTGAAGTGATCTTCTACTCAGGAGGAAATAAATCCAAGCGTTTCATTCCTACTTCCACACAAATTCCGCTAGCTTTATTTCCGTTCTCATACGAGCGAGATAAAGTATAATAAGTGATGGAAGCAATAGAAAATATAGAGTTGACCTATTTGACTCTGGGGGATTACAAAGAGTTGAAAAAAGCGATGATCGAGGCTTATGGCACTATGCCAGATTCCTATTGGAAACTCGAACAAATCAAGTCGCTCATAGACAAATTTCGAGATGGTCAGATTGTGATCAAAGTCAATGGTCAGTTGGCAGGATGTGCGTTGTCGATTATTGTCAAATACAACCAGTTTGACGAGCATCATACCTACAAAGAAATCACAGGTAATTATACATTTGATACTCATGATGAAGATGGGGACGTTCTGTATGGAATAGATGTTTTCATCAAGTCTGAGTTTCGAGGGTTGCGATTGGGGCGGAGGCTGTACGATTACCGTAAGGAACTTTGTGAACGGATGAATTTGCGGATGATCGCCTTCGGAGGGCGTATTCCTAATTATCACAAATTTGCAGAGGAGATTTCTCCAAAAGAATATATAGAGCGGGTGAAAAGGAAAGAAATAGACGATCCCGTACTCAACTTTCAGATTTCCAATGATTTTCACCCTTCTAAGGTACTCACTGGATATTTGGAAGGCGATGAGGCATCTAGCGAATATGCTGTGCTGCTAGAGTGGGATAATATTTATTATCAAAAGCCAACCAAAAAAGCGGAAACTAAGAAGAAAATAGTACGGTTGGGGCTGGTGCAGTGGCAGATGCGACTCTACAAAGACCTTGAAGAACTGATGCAGCAGGCGGAGTATTTCGTAGATGCAGTATCTGGTTATCGAAGTGATTTTGCATTGTTTCCAGAGTTTTTTAATGCCCCACTAATGGCAGAAAACAATCATATGTCTGAACCCGACGCGATTCGCGAATTGGCAAAGCATACGGAAGAAATAGCGAAGCGATTTTCTGAACTGGCGATTTCTTATAACATCAATATCATTACGGGTAGTATGCCCGAAATCAAAGACGACCTGCTTTATAATGTAGGGTATCTCTGTAGAAGAGATGGCACGACTGAGCGCTACGAAAAAATCCACGTGACACCTGATGAGTCCAAGGTGTGGGGTATGCAAGGCGGACATGAGATACAGGCCTTCGATACAGATTGTGGCAAAATTGGAGTGCTGATTTGTTACGATTCGGAGTTTCCAGAGTTGAGTAGATTGCTCGCGGACGAAGGGATGGATATTTTGTTTGTGCCGTTTCTGACGGACACACAAAACGGCTACTCTCGGGTGCGCAATTGCTCACAAGCACGAGCGATAGAAAATGAATGCTATGTAGCAATCGCTGGCAGTGTGGGCAACTTGCCCAAGGTGCATAATATGGATATTCAGTTTGCTCAGTCTATGGTGTTTACACCTTGTGATTTTGCTTTTCCAGCCAATGGCATCAAGGCTGAGGCCACACCCAATACTGAGATGATCTTGATCGCTGATGTAGATATTGACTTACTTCGAGAGTTGAATCAGTTTGGTAGCGTACAGAACTTACGCAACAGAAGAAAGGATATTTTTGATTTGAAAAAGAGAAAAGTGAAGAAGTAAATTGGCCATCCTAATAAAAAAATAGTCCTAAAATTCAGGACTATTTTTTTATCCCTTCTACAAATACGAACCAATTTCATAATTTAGCGGTTCGATCGAATTCCATGAAAAAAGCAACTCTTTGTTTGTTATTGCTCCTTAGTCTAGGTCTGATTAGTCAGGCAGATGCCCAGCGCAAAACCTATGTAGGGGTGAAAAGCGGATACAATCTATCCACAGCTTATTTCTTTCACTCTTTATATGGCTCAGATATCGAGCCCAAGATGGAGGGTGGTTATCAAGGTGGGATTATTGCGATGAACTACCTGAGAAATCATGTGGGACTACAAGCGGAGCTGCTTTATACACAAAAAGGGTGGAGGCAGGAATTTGATGATCAGCCAGATCTCGTGACAGAGCTGGATTATGTGGAATTGCCATTGCTTGTGAATATCCATACAGGTAAGGATCGTTTGCACATCTTTGCCAATGGGGGGTGTTATGTGGGCTACCTTGTGAGTTCAACTCAAAGTGCCACATCTGCAGCAGACAACTTTTATGTTTACGATGAGTCTCGTGACAATAAAATCAGTTATGGTTTTAGAGGAGGAGTAGGTGCTTTTTATGATTTCAATTTTGGCACTTTGCTTTTCGAAAGCAGTTTTACCTATAGTTTGAGCGATATGTTCGATCCAACCACACTCAGCAGTGGCGTGCCCAATACGTCTAAAAGTATGGTTGTTGGCTTCTCAGTTGGCTATATGTTCTCCTTTGGAGAGTTGTAGGATTCTTCCTGCTTGCAGGTTATATTTATGGGTGATACCCAAAATAAAACAACCATGAATACCCGGTTTCTCAAGTATTCTATTGCCTTTATTATCCCTCTGGTAGCTTATATTTCAATACAAGCCTCTGGTTGGTGGACATTTGCTACGGTACTACTGGTCTATGTGTTATTACCACTTTTCGAATTTTTGTTTGCTGCAAATCAGGATAATCTGATAGAAGCGGAAGAGGAACTTGTTGCCCAAGATCCTGTGTACGACTATTTACTCTATTTGGTCGTGCCTGTTCAATTTGCGTTGCTATATTATTTTGTGTCGGTAATCGGAAGAGAAGGAAGCACAAATGTAGAACTGATTGGGAGAGTGTTGTCTATGGGGATTACTTGTGGTGCATTGGGTATCAATGTAGCTCATGAGTTGGGGCATCGCAAGAGTAAGTTTGAGCGTTTTTTGGCGAAAGCTCTACTACTTAGCTCCTTGTATATGCACTTTAATATCGAACACAATAGAGGACATCATAAAAATGTATCAACACACGACGACCCTTCTTCGGCACGTAGAGGCGAATGGGTGTTTGCCTTTTGGGTGCGTTCGATTGTGATGGGGTATAGGTCTGCGTGGAGACTTGAGGCGTCTCGGTTGCAAAATCAAGGACAGCCTGTATTTTCCTTTCAAAACGAAATGCTTAGATTTCAAACCGTCCAATTGGTGTTTGTTGCAACCATATATGCAGCATTTGGCTGGCTATCGGTTTTGTGTTTTGTCGTTGCGGCATTGATTGGTATTCTTCAGCTAGAGACTGTCAATTATATTGAGCATTATGGTTTGAGCAGGTCATTGAAAAAATCAGGACAGTATGAACGGGTGCAGCCATGGCACTCCTGGAACTCTAATCACACCTTAGGTCGATTGTTTTTATTCGAATTGTCTAGGCATTCGGATCATCACTATATGGCTAGTCGCAAATATCAAATATTGCGACATCATGAAGCCAGCCCTCAGATGCCTACGGGCTATCCAGGCATGATGCTATTGTCTTTGGTGCCACCGCTTTGGTTTAAGATAATGCATGAGCAGATAGCCAATATTCAGCGAGTAGAAGGTTAGAGTTTAGCATACTTCTCTACAAACTCCAGTGCCCGTTCGTCCATCCATGATTTTTTATCGCCAAGGGAGAAAAAGCCTACATGGCCGCCTACTCTAGGAGTCTCTAAGTATAAGAAGTCATGATGTTTGCAGGTGGTATAGGGATAGCATTTTTCTCCAAGCATGGGGTCGTTTTTGGCATTTACGATCAAGGCAGGTATGCGGATGCTGGTGTAGTGCAGGTCTGAGGTGACCGTGCGATAAAAGTGCCTGCTATTTCTGAAGCCATGCAGGGGAGCGGTGTATCTTTCGTCGAACTGTCCAAAGGATACAATTTTGTCTATGTCGGTAAGGTCGATAGCATCGGGGTATTGCTCGTGTTTGAGTTTTACCTTCTTGATCATTTTTTTTAAAAACCGTTGTTTGAAAAACCAGTTTTCTCTGAAGGTGAGTTGGTGAGCACTGTCCCATAGATTGCAAGGTACAGAGAAGGTAGCTGCTGCTACGATGTGCTTTGGGACGTTGGGTCCATTTTCACCCAAGTATTTCAGGGTGGTGCTACCCCCCATAGAGAATCCTACAAGTACTATTTTTTTGTATTTTCTCGTATCTATCGCATGTGTGATGACTTGTTCTAGATCTTCTGTGTCGCCGTGATGATAGAGTCTTAGGTTTCGGTTCATTTCGCCACTGCACGAGCGATAATTCCATGCCAGTACGTCATAACCGTATTGGTTGAAGTGTCTGGCGCAGCTTTTTATGTAGTGCCTATCTGAGTTGCCCTCTAGTCCATGTGAGATAATAACGAGTCGTTCGTAGCCCGACTTTATCCAATCAAGATCTAAGAAATCGCCATCAGTTGTATTGATTCTTTCCCTTGTGTAATTGACCCCCTTTATTTTTCTAAACAAACTAGGAATAATGGTTTGCAGGTGACCATTTTTAACGAAGTCCCAAGACGATTGGTAAGATGAATAAACGATTAGTGGCATATTTCTCCTCACAATTTATATAAAGTTGCCAAGCTATTTCTTATAAAATTTGGAGTCATAGCTATGAGGTTAGAAAAGGATTGTTTTTTTCTACGTGCTTCTACGTAAAAAAGTAATTGTAATTGCGCTTTCTCAAACCATCATGCTATATTTTTGAGGGTTTAAAGGGAGAAAATATGACGGATTATATTCTAGGGATAGACATTGGAGGCACCAATACAAAATATGGTCTTGTAGACAGAAAAGGAAATGTGGTCAATGAGGGTGCATTTGCCACACATGCACATGAGAAAATAGAGATTTTCTTGAAAGAACTAAAAAAACATGTGCTTCCAAAACTAGAAGGAAAATCCGTGAAAGGGGTGGGTATAGGTGCCCCTAATGCCAATTATTTTGATGGTACCATCAAGCAAGCAGCTAATATTGTATGGGGAGATGATGTCCCGTTGAAAAAACTCATAGAAGACCTATTAGGCTTGCCAGCAGTACTGACCAACGATGCCAATGCGGCAGCGATGGGTGAAATGAAATTTGGAGGTGCTCAGGGTATGAAGAACTTTGTTGTTTTTACCTTAGGGACAGGCTTGGGCAGTGGACTAGTGGTCGATGGAAAAGTAGTCTACGGGCATAGTGGTTTCGCTGGCGAAATAGGACATGTTAGTGTCAATCCAGACGGGAGATATTGTGGTTGCGGTCGACGAGGTTGCTTAGAGACTTATGTGTCTGCTACTGGTATCAAAAAGACGGTGTTTAAAATGATGGCTGACTATACACGACCCAGTGTGCTAAGAGATGTGAGCTACAATGCCATGTCTGCCGAAATGATCACTAATGCAGCCAAAGATCATGATTATATAGCGATTAAAGCATTTGAATATACAGGTCAGATATTTGGACAAAAACTTGCAGATACTGTAGTGCACTCTAGCCCAGAGGCTATTTTCTTGTTTGGAGGGCTGGTTAATGCTGGCGACTATTTGATGGACCCTGCTACTTACTACATGGAGAAATTCATGTTTAAACCTTTCAAGAAATCAGTAAAACTTGTGCCTTCTTCTCTTATGGATCGCAATGCTGCCGTACTTGGTGCTGCGGCTTTGGGGTGGGAAGAGATTGATAAGGATAAGGTAATTGCCTAGTGCAATTATGTTATTGGATCAGAAAATATTGTCTATCCATGAATTTTAAACTGTCCCTGTTTGTCATACTTTTTTGCCTAGTTTATTCTGCCCATTCACAGCTGCTTTCGATCAAAGACGAACTTACTCAAGCACCCATTAAGCAAGCGAGTGTCCTCTTTCAAAATTCTAATAAAATAGTAACAACTGATGAATTTGGTCAGGTCTACCTAGGAGGTACTGCTAGCGAGCGAATGATCATTAGCCATCCATCTTATTCTTCTGTTCTAGTTTTTGATGTCAGTACAGACACGATAGTCTATCTAAGTGAGCCATTTTTAGAAATAGATGAAGTGGTGGTTTCGGCCAGTAAGTGGGAGCAAGATCGCTCAGAGGTACCTAATGAAATTCTGAGTATTTCTGCCAAGCAAATTGCACGCAACAACCCTCAGACATCTGCTGATATGCTAGGTCAGTCGGGGCAGGTCTTTATCCAGAAAAGTCAGATGGGGGGAGGTAGCCCTATGATTCGCGGCTTTTCGGCTAATGCCGTACTCATTATGATGGATGGGATTCGGATTAACAATGCAATCTATAGAGGAGGCAATCTTCAGAATGTAATCATGTTAGACCCAAACCTGTTGTCGGAGTCAGAAGTGATTTTTGGTCCAGGGTCGTCCATGTATGGTAGCGATGCTTTGGGAGGAGTCATGGATTTTCATACCTTGAGACCGAGTTTTACAGATGACAAGTCATTTGAGTCACACGGGACTGGTATGATGCGATTTTCTTTGGCTAACCTAGAGCGAACAGGCCATTTTCATCTCAATATTCAAAACAAAAAATGGAGCAATACCTTCGGAGTCACATTCAGCGAGTATGATGACCTGCGAGAGGGAAGCAACCGGACTTCAAAATTTCCAGATTATGGAAAACGATTCGAATATATAAAAAGAATAAATGGACAGGATAGGATTATTCCTAATGGAGATGTGAATAAACAGCGGTTTTCGGGTTATCACCAGTATAATATAATGAACAAACTGAGCTATAGGCTTTCTAATGAATCTTCACTGACCTATATGTTGTATTACACATCGTCTTCAAATATTCCTCGATATGATCGTCTGATCGAACGCGATGATCAAGGAGTACTGGAAAGTGCAGAGTGGTATTATGGCCCTCAACAATTTTTGTTGAATGCGCTCACATTTGCTAATTATAGTTCGAATGCCTTTTATGATGGAATCAAAATCATACTCTCTAGTCAGCACGTAGAAGAGAGCCGTCATGACCGGAAGTATCAGGCGAGTAGTCTGAGATCGCGGACGGAGCAGGTAGGCGTGTATGCGCTCAACGTGGACTTGGACAAAAAAATATCCTCACGTAGTGAGTTGTATTATGGAGCGGAGCTATTACTTAATGGGGTATCTTCTGAGGGGCAAAAAACCGATATAAATACCCATTTAGTTTCTCCTACGAGCACCCGCTATCCCGACGGAGGGAGTGTCTATGCGTCGGCAGCGACCTATGCAAACTTCAAGACACGGTTAAACGAAGAGGTGATGTTTACGGCAGGACTTAGATATACGTATGTGCATTTGAAGTCTGCGTTTGATGACCGATCGTTTTTTGATTTTCCTTACGATGAGATCGAATTGAATAATGATGCACTCAGCGGATCTCTGGGGGCGGTGATTAGTCCTGTCAAAAACTTGCGATGGAATCTCCTTTTTTCTACAGGATTTAGATCACCCAATGTAGACGATGTGGGTAAAGTGTTTGACTCAGAGCCAGGAAGCGTAGTCGTGCCCAATGAAAATCTTTCACCCGAATATACTTTTAATTATGAGACAGGTATTTACTGGGCATTAGCCAATCGCGTGACGTTGGATGGGACTTTGTACTATACCCAGTGGAGGGATGCATTGGTGCGTAGCCCATTCACTTTCAACGGACAATCTACTATTGTTTACGATGGGGTGCCGAGTGACGTGGAAGCCTTGGTCAATGTAGGAGAAGCGTATATTTGGGGTTATTCGTTAGGCTTGTCTGCAAAGCTCTCTAGACATTTCGTATTCATGAGTAGAATAAGTAACAACGATGGAGAGGATCAAATCAACGATACACCACTTCGACATACCAATCCGTTGTTTGGCCATGTGTCGTTGAGTTATCGCTCAAAAAAGTTGACGCTAGAAGGTTATACAGATTTCCAAGGCAAACGAACTTGGAACGAGCTTGCACCTAGTGAGCAAGCAAAGGCTTATCTGTATACTACAGATGGGGCTTTAGCATGGTACACACTCAATATCCGATCGGCTTTTCAAGTTAGTAATGAATTGCAGATAACAGCGGCGCTCGAGAACATATTGGACAAACATTACCGCCCTTACTCATCGGGAATTAGTGCAGCAGGGATCAATGGGGTCATTAGCGCGAGATATACATTTTAAACCTATGCATGTCATTAGTTCATTAACTCATACAGCTTATCCCGCTCTCATCGAGGTGTGGGAAGCTTCTGTCAGAGCGACTCATGATTTTTTGCCTGTGTCTAGGGTTTCAGAATTGAAGCCACTGATTTTGGAGCAATATTTTGATGCGGTACAGTTGTTTGGTGTCAAGCAAGGCAATGAGGTTTTAGGTTTTCTGGGTGTTTGTGACACAGCTATCGAAATGTTATTTATTCACCCTGAAGCCAGAGGTAAAGGAGTAGGAAAGGCATTATTACTTTATGCCGTTGAGGTGTTACATTGCACGAAAGTGGATGTGAATGAGCAAAACCAGCAGGCCGTAGGTTTTTATGCATATATGGGATTTCAGATCGTAGGGCGATCTCCATTCGATGGTCAGGGAGCACCATACCCGTTGTTGCATATGAGTCTGGGGTAAGACATTTCAGTTAGTTGATTTTTAGAATTTTATTTAGCTTTTAGTAAATTGAGTAATAAGCAGGGAGACTGCCGCTACGTTTGTGCTTTATTATACTATAGCCTATGCCTACCATCAAGTTTACAGCAAATCTTAAACGTTTTTATCCTACGCTTACAGCTGTACATTCAGATGCCTTGGATTTGCATTCGATTTTGGAAGAATTAGAAGGACAGTTCAAAGGACTGAGGGACTATGTGGTAGATGAGCAAGGACAGTTGCGAAAGCACGTTAATATTTTTATTGGAAACGAACTGATACACGACAGGGTGAAACTTAGTGACCCTGTGCAACCTGACGACGAAATATACATCATGCAAGCCTTATCTGGCGGCTAAACTCAATAATCGACATGGCAAATCTACTACTTGGAACTCGCAAAGGATTGATCGTTTACCACAAGGAAAGCGATGAGTGGAAGCATCAGGCTACACATTTTTTAGGTATACCAGTCTCGTTGACCTTGGTTGATGAGCGGACCCATACATGGTGGGCTTGTTTGGATCATGGACACTGGGGGTGCAAGTTACACCGTAGTGAAGATAGAGGGGAGACCTGGGAGGAAGTGGAAGCACCCAAGTTTGCAGAAGGTATGGAGATGAAAGCGGGAGTGCCAGCTACGGTTAAATACCTTTGGGCTTTTGCGCATGGAGGACTTGACAAACCAGGGGTATTGTACTTAGGTACAGATCCGGGTGCTTTGTTTCGGTCTTCCGACAACGGCAACAGCTGGTAGCTGGTCGAGTCGCTATGGAATCACCCTTCTCGAGAGCAATGGTTTGGAGGAGGTCGAGACAATCCAGGCATTCATTCGATCATCGTAGATCCACGAAATACGGATCATCTTTTTGTAGCAGTGAGCTGCGCAGGTGTATTCGAATCTTTCGATGCAGGAGCTACTTGGCAATCAGCCAATCAGGGAATGACCGCTGATTTTTTGCCCGACCCAAATTCGGAAATTGGCCAAGATCCACATATCGTAGTTGCCTGCCCGTCTCATCCAGATGTGCTTTGGCAGCAAAACCATTGCGGTATTTATGTGAGTACTGATGGTGCTAAGAATTGGAAAGAAGTCAGTCAAAAGGATGGGCCTGCCAATTTTGGATTTGCAGTAGCGGTAAAACACGATAATCCAGACCAAGCATGGGTAGTGCCAGGTATCAGTGATGAAATCAGGGTAGCCGTAGGCCTCTCACTTATGGTGTGTCGTACAGACGATGGTGGTAAAACATGGGTGGAGCAAAGAAATGGTTTGCCACAAGAGAACTGTTTTGATATTGTCTACCGGCATGGGTTAGCTATAGCAGGAGAAAGCCTAGTATTTGGAACCACCACAGGCAATGTCTTCTATACCAATGATCTTGGTGAACATTGGCATCAACTCTCTACCTATCTGCCCATGATTTATTCGGTAGAGCTGGCTTAGGTGTTAGTTGATTTGTTCCCCTTTTTCTAGTCTTGTTTTGATATCGGCGAGTACATCATCGAGCTTATTGGCAGAGTAGCGGAGGTGATTTAGCATTTCTTGTTTTTCTATGGGGTCACCGTCTTTTTGTAGTAGTTTAGTCAGGCCTAGTATATTGGCGAGAGGGCCGCGGACGATGTGTGCATTTAGAAAGGAATACTCTTTCAGCCGTACATTTTTCTTTTGAATCACATTGGTGCGCTCTTCTACCATTTCTTCCAAGTTGTTGTTTAGAATTTCAAGTTCAAGTGCCTTTTCCTTGATTTCTTTGTTTTTTTCTTTGAGAAGGCGGTTGAGTCGGGCTTGTTTTTTTACTTGATTATAAAATAGAAAAGCAATGATAGAGATCAATAATAGAATCAAAGCGATACCAGCGATGATGGTACGCTGATACTTGACAATATCTTCACTTAAAGCCTTTTCTTTTCGGAGTTCTTCATGCAGTTTTTTGCTTTCTTCAAATTCAAATTTGGCTTGTACCGTCTGCAGTTGCCGTTCCTTAGCGAGGTCGAAAAATTTACTTTTTAGTCGATCGAGTACTTGCATAGAGGCAAAGGCAGATTTGTAGTCATTCTGAGCAGAATCAATCTGATACATCAGCTGCATGCCTTTCAATTCCAAATCTTGTCCACTTACTTTTTCTGCAAAGCTTACAGCTTTCTCTGCCTCTATTTTAGCCTGTTTGAAGGCACCTTTGGCCATGGCTATTTTGGTTTTTTCTAGGGCTACTTTAGACATGCCTACGTAGTCTTCTTGTATAACCCAAATTTGGTTGGCTTGATTTAGGTAGTTAATAGCTAAGGGGTATTTTTTTTGACTGGCATATAAGCTACCGATTCCAGTGAGTGCAGCGCCGATGGCTTTGGGGTGATTTTCTTCTTTAGCCATGTCTTCGGCTATAATGAAATGTATCAATGCAGAGTCGAGTTGGCCGAGTTTGCAATAAACATTTCCTAGATTCACATGCGATATGATGGGGTGACGCCCCTTGAGGTATTTCTTTTTTAGCGCAAGAGACTTCTTATTATAGCTCAAGGATTCTTCAAACTGACCTTTTTTCTCATAGAGCTCTCCTATGTTGTTGTATGTCACGAAAATGCCATGTTGAAATTGTGTTTGTTCATATATTTCTAATGATTTGAGGTAAAACTCCAAGGCGGTGTCATATTCTCCAATAACAAGAAAGGAACTTCCCACTAAGTTTAGCCCGCGGGCATAGCCATTTTGGAAACCAATTTTCTTGGCTAACTCATAGCCTTGCATGGCATACTTTCTGCCTAGGTCAGGGTTGGTGTTAATAGTCTCAAAGGCAATCTGATTGTATAGATTGACCTTGATGGTGTCTTCTTCTGTATAAGAAGATACGATATTTTCTAGACTGTCTATTTTATGTGATTGTGCTACAGTCCAGTGAGCCCATATGCTCAGTAATATTATGAAGGGTTGGCGCATGCATAAAAATATATACGGATCAATTGCTATTCAACCAAAAACGAAATTATTCCGTCTTATCTTTGAGGTCAACGTTATACCCCGACACAAAACGAATATTTAGTAATGACAAATTTGCCCATCAATACATTGGTAGACCCGTGGAATCGCACGATCGATTATCTGCGAATAGCAGTGACCGACCGGTGCAATTTGCGTTGTTTTTACTGTATGCCTGCGGAGGGCATCAATTATTTGCCAAAGAAAGAATTGCTTACCTATGAAGAGATCATTCGTCTGGCGGAGATCTTCGCTTCTTTAGGGATCAAAAAAATTAGGCTAACAGGCGGGGAGCCGTTTCTCAGAAAGGATTTTATTTCCTTATTGACTAATCTTAAAAAAATCCCAGGTATCGAGGCCGTTCACATCACTACCAATGGTGTACTCACTCACCAGTATCTGGATCAGATGCAAGAGATAGGAATTGATGGGGTCAATTTGAGTTTAGATAGTTTAGATAAAGAAAATTTTTATAAGATCACTCGTCGAGACGAATTTGATACAGTGATGAAAACTTTAGGCGGATTGCTTGACCGAGGCATAGATACCAAAATCAATATGGTAGTGATGCATGGAAAAAATACGCAAGAAGTGGTAGCTATGGCTGGATTGGCTCGTCACCGAAAAGTCAGTGTACGGTTTATAGAAGAAATGCCTTTTAATGGTTCGGCACAGTCGGCTACACAAAACAACTGGAGCCATGTCAGAATTTTGGACGAGTTGAAGCAAGCTTTTCCTATGCTGACTAAATTAGATAGCCACCCCAGCAATCCAGCCACGTTGTATCAGGAACCAAGTCATTTAGGAAATATAGGTATTATCCCTGCTTTTTCGCGCACGTTTTGTGACGCGTGCAATCGTATTAGGCTTACTGCTACAGGTACGATCAAAAACTGTTTATACGACGAAGGGGTATTGGATGTCAAAGCGTTACTAAGAAGTGATCAGACAGATGACGACATCCAGCAAATACTAATAGCCACAGTTCAGAAGAGAGAAAAAGACGGGTTTGCCGCAGAAAAGAATCGGACAGTAGACCAAAACATTTCAGAATCCATGTCTTCCATAGGAGGGTAATTAGCTTACCTTCATGATTTTCATCATGCCATGCTCAGGCATAAAACTAAATTTAGAATCCTTGTATGCGTAAAATTTGATCCCCATCACGAGTATCGTAGAAGTATCAGTTGATATGTTGGTCGCTGTAGGGACAGACAATTGAGCCGTGAGAGGCTGTGTTGGAATACGGAGCACTGGTAGCATCGTGGTTTCGTAGATGCCTACTTTGCCATGCTGATCTTTGTTTATGATTGTGACTTGCTCACCATTTCTTTCAAAGGAAGAAACGGATACTAGACGAGCACATATTTTAAAGTTGGTGGCATCTACAGGGATGTTCAATTCCTTTTCAGGAATGAATGCTGGCAAGTGCATAATCATATGTCCTTTGTGGGACCCTTCTCTCAAACAAAACTTTGAAGTGACACCAGCTTCAAAGGTATTGCTTGTATTGAACTCAAATCCTTCAAGTGCTTCGTTCGTGTTTTTGATCGAAAGGTGCTTTTCTGCTTCACCAAAGCCTTTGTTGATCAATGAAGCCAAACGCTTGGAAGTGTAGGCTTCTGTCATTTCTTTCATTTCCTCGTCTAGTGCATTGAAAACTGCCTTGCTGATTAGTGTGGCGATACCATAGTTGTTTTTTTGAATGGATTCTTTGACTTCTGGTATGGGGGTAGTTTTTGTGTAGCGAGTCTCTTGTGGCTGGACTAGTGTACCTAGCCCTTCGCTGGAAAGTTGAAAGGTGCTACGCAATTCGAGGTTGTGTGACATAGTGGATTCTGGTTGATGTTGACTGCACTTCAGGTTGTGCAAGTATTTAGTTTTTTTCTCTACGACTAAGTTGTATAAATTAATTTAATAATACAAGTAGAAAGACCTTAATATCAGTGTGTTATGGGTTTTGTATTTCGATTTAGGGGGAACGCTGATTGAACCGTAGGTAAAGAGGAAATAGATTAGGGTATTTACCTATAGCCTAGTTGTGGGGTATCGCATGCAAAGAACTGCGCTTTGATAGGTACTGTTGCTGATTGGTTTTTCTTGATGGAAAAAGGAATTTTTTGACGTTGCAGAATGAGCTAGATCAAACGGTTGTAAATACCAATAAAATTGGATGAGCAGGTTTGTGTGAACTTTTGATATTCATCCGAATAAACAAAAGCATGTATTGCATGTTCGTCGAACCCGCTAAATACAAAAACATGGCTGAGTATAAAATCCATGGTTTTTAGTTGGCCTCTTCCTTTCTGAAAACCCAAAAGGGCTGACCGATGACCAATGAAATGAGGAAAGATTTCAAACGAAGCGGCCAGTGCTAGGAGTGATTGAAGGTCTAGCTCTTGTCGGCTTTCGCATACATGCACCAGGTATTTTAACCGACCAGTGTAGCGCAGAGAATGGGGGACGATGTCTTCTTCATTTTCTTTTTGCATAAAACCAAATTGGAAATATTTGATTGATGCATTTCTTAGTTTACTTTTCAATTGGAAAAAAGGAGAGGCCAGTAGGTCTAAAAAGCCTTGAGCATTTCTGTGCTGTACGATGAGCAACATGTCTCGTCGTAACCTGTCATTTTTTAGTAGCGTGCTGGTGAGTTTACCTTTAAATACTGGAGAAGCACCATGCTGCCTGAGTTGGCCAAAGGCCAATTGATTGTATCGTTCGTAGAGCCATGGTTTTCTCAGGTCAAACCAGTTGATAGCCCACATGGGATTGGATAGGTCGGTAGTTGGGTTGGCGCTGATAATTGAGGCACTAACTTGAGCAGTATATTTGACCGTGATGATTTTGTCTGGTGTCATAAGTACTTTTCTCTTAGAATTTGCGCCACTTTAGGTACGCCAGTACTCCCTTTTTCTTCAAACAGATGTAGACAAGGGTCTGATGCTAAATCAGGCATGCTAGGGTCTATAATATATTTGGGTGTGTCAGGCCTTGTTTGATGGATTAAGCCTGCTGCAGGGTACACTACGAGTGAAGTGCCCACCACCATGAAAATATCAGCTGATAAGGCTTCTTCTATAGCTACATCCATCATGGGTACCAGCTCTCCAAACCAGACAATGTAGGGGCGAAGCTGGCTTTCTTTTTCGCACTTGTCGCCTAAGTTTAGTTCCCATCCACTCATATCATAGACGAGCGATGGATCTATTGTGCTTTGTGATTTGAACAATTCTCCATGGAGATGAATGACGTTAGAAGATCCCGCTTTTTCATGGAGATTATCCACGTTTTGAGTCACTATTGTTACTTCAAAATCTTCTTCTAGCTCTGCCAATGTGAAGTGTCCTTGGTTGGGTTGAGCAGTGAGGGCTTGCTTTCTTCTTTGATTATAAAATTCAAGTACTAGTTCACGGTTGGAGGCCCAGCCTTCTGGAGAAGCGACTTCCATCACATCGTGACCTTCCCAAAGTCCGTCAGCATCTCTGAAAGTGCGAATGCCTGATTCCGCACTGATCCCTGCGCCAGTGAGTACAACTATCTTTTTCACTTTTTTCTGTTAAATATACCTAAATCAATGGTTTTAGACATTTTTGAATCACTTGCCAAGTACTTTCCACATGATGCTTCTGTACATAAGTTTGCCCAATGACCATGCGTAGGGTGTATTGCCCCTTCACTTTAGTATGCGTTAGGTAAGCATCTCCCGTAGCGTTGATCGCCGTTATCAGGTCGGCATTTAGTCGATCGAGTTGATCTGCAGAATAGTTCGCTATTATAGCTCTGAAGCAGACCACATTCAGTGTGTGATCTATGACCAGTTCAAAGTGTTCGTGCGCATCTATTTGCGTTACAAGCCAGTTTGCATAGCTAATATGCTCCCTCAGTCGGGACTGAATGCCTTCTACCCCAAAGTCTCTGATCACAAACCATAATTTCAAGGCTCGGAACCTGCGACCCAGCGGGACGCCCCAATCCCTGAAATCTTTGACCTTGCCTCGAGTGTTGGTTTTTAGATATTCAGGGAGGATTTCAAAAGTTTTGATGAGCGCGTCTACATTTTTCACAAAATAGATGGTGCAGTCGAAGTTGGTGAACATCCATTTGTGAGGATTGAAGACTAAGCTATCAGCTTTTTCAATACCCTTGATGAGTGTGTGGTATTCGGGAAGTAGCAGTGCGGTACCTGCATAAGCGGCATCTATATGCAGCCAAATTTTATGCTTAGCGCAAATGTCTCCAATGGCATCGATAGGGTCTATGGCGAGCGTGCCAGTAGTGCCTATTGCAGCAACTACTCCACATGGGGTGTAGCCGTTTTTAATGTCTTTATTGATGGCTTCTTCGAGTGCTTCGGGTATTATCGCCAATTGATCGTCTACAGCTACTTTCACTAAATTCTCAGTACCCACACCCAGTATTTTCACTGCTTTATCGATCGAAGAGTGAGTTTCCGACGAACAGTAGAACCTGAGCTTTTGTTTGTCAAACCCTTTGTGATTGATCGCCCAGTTGGTTTTTCGCTCTCGTGCCGACAAAAGTGCCGCAAGGGTAGCCGTAGAGGCAGTGTCTTGGATGCAGCCCGTCCATTGGTCTGGGATGTGCATAAGTGGCTTCAGCCAATTGATAATCAACTCCTCGAGTTCAGCTGCCGCAGGAGATGTTTCCCAAATCATACATTGCGCACCCAATGTGGAGGTTAGCATTTCTCCTAGTACGGATGGGTAGCTTGAGTTGCTAGGAAAATAGGCATGAAAATTAGGGCTTTGCCAGTGCGTAATGCCTGGAAGAATGATGTTTTCGAAGTCTTTAAAAACCTCTCCAAACGGTTCTCCTTTGGTAGGGGGTGTGGCAGGGAGCTGGCTTAATATTTCTCCGGGTTTGGACTGAGATTTTACAGGGTAATCTTCTATGTTTTCATAGAAGTCTGCCATCCAGTCTACTAGTTTGTGAGCTTCTTCTCTGAAAGATTTTTTATCCAACATATTCATCATTTTTAGAAAGACAAAACTAAACGTAGCCACGCGGCAATCCATCCAAAAAATTATTAAGTTTCATAATGTTTGAAAATGAGGGGGCGGCCTTGGGTTATAAGAAGCTATAAGGAGAAGCCACTTTTAGAAAGATTTCAAAGGGTTAAAATCTGGTTAAGGGTTGTCAGACGCCATCAGATTTGCCTAAATTGGAGGTCTAAACAATCTCATTAATCTGATGAAAAAATCAACAATTGTATTTGCAATGGTGCTGACCATTTTGGGCTGTACACCAAAGGAAAATTTTCAAGAAGCCTATGACAGTATTTCTGAAGAAGGCTTAAAGACTCGAATCAAAGCGTTGGCTTCTGATGAATTTTTGGGTAGAATGCCCTTCACTGAAGGGGAAACCAAAACCATCAACTATCTCAAGGGCGAATTTCAAAAGCTGGGCTTGAAGCCAGGTAATGACGATAGTTACTTTCAAGAAGTACCTCTTGTAGAACTCACAGCTACTGTTGACCCTCAAATGAAAATTGCAGGAGGTGATGCCGATATTGCGCTCAACTACTGGGATGATTTTGTGGCTCTTACTCGACGAGTAACGGATAGTGTAAGATTGGAAGATTCAGAATTGGTTTTTGCAGGCTATGGCACCATCGCCCCTGAGTATGGTTGGAACGACTATAAAGAGCTCGATGTGAAAGGCAAGACCGTGGTGGTACTGATCAATGACCCTGGGTTTGGTACAGAAGACAAATCCTTTTTCAAAGGCAATGAAATGACCTATTATGGTAGATGGACTTACAAATATGAGGAAGCCGCCAGACAAGGTGCTGCGGGGATTATTATCATACACGAGACAGCGCATGCCAGTTATCCATTTGAAGTAGTGCAGGGTGGCTGGTCAGGAGCCAATCTCTACCTTGAAAACCCAGACAATAATGAATCTCGGTGTGTAATAGAAGGCTGGATTTCTGAGAATAGTGCAAACAGAATTTTCGCCAATATGGGTATGAAAGATTATAATTTCTACGAAGAAGCCCGACAACGAACATTCAAATCATTTGCCTTGAATCAACGGTTGTCTGTAGGGTTGAAAAATAAGATCAAGCGATCGAAGTCCAACAATGTGATTGCGAAATACGAAGGCTCAGAGCAGCCAAACGAAACCATTATTTATAGTGCGCACTGGGATCATTTTGGGGTGGGTAAGCCAGTCAATGGGGACTCTATTTACAATGGTGCCGTAGATAATGGCACTGGAGTAGCGGCAATTGTTCAAGTGGCTGAGGCGTTTGCCAAACTGAATGTGCCAACCAAGCGATCCGTCGTGTTTATGGCCGTGACGGCTGAAGAGCAAGGGCTGCTCGGCTCTGCACACTATGCAGTCAACCCTATCTACGACCCTGCCAAAACTGTAGCCAACCTCAATGTAGATGCTATCCGACCAATCGGCCGAGTCAATGATTTTTCTATTGTGGGCTATGGCCAATCCGAACTTGACGATTATGCTCAGCGAGCAGTGGAGAAACAAGGCAGATACATTACCCCAGATCCACACCCAGAGTCGGGTGGTTTTTTTAGGTCGGATCATTTCAATTTTGCGAGTATAGGTATTCCTGCATTATATGGCAAAGGAGCCACAGATAGCGAAGCCAATGGCAAGCAGTGGGGAGAAGAGCAATACAAAAAATATACGAGTGAAAATTATCACAAACCATCCGATGAATACAGCGAAGACTTCAACGCAGAAGGGGTGAAACTCGATGCTCAAGTACTTTTTGATATTGGGTATACATTGGCTAATGAATCTGTTTTCCCAAAATGGAAAGAAGGTTCGGAATTTAAAGTGATTAGAGAAGGCAATAACTAGAATAATATGAGTTGATTGGGTTATTAAACAATCAACTCTTTTTTTACCCATAAACATTATCCCTATGAGAAACGCAATTCCCATTTTGGCGGCGGGCATGTTGGCTATAGCCAGTTGCCAGTCTCCAGATCAAAAAATCGCTATGAATACTGAAAATCCATTATTGTCCGAGTGGCGTACGCCATTCGGAGTGCCACCGTTTGATCTAATCAAAAATGAACATTACTTACCCGCTTTTGAGCAGGGCATGACAGCACACAAGGCGGAGATAGATGCGATCGTCAATAACGAAGAGGCGCCAACTTTTGCCAATACGATGGAAGCAATCGAGAGAGCAGGTGCTTTGCTCAACAATACTTCGAGGGTGTTTTATGCCGTAGCAGGTGCGCATACCAATGATGTGTTGGACTCGGTTCGTACAGTGGTTTCTCCCTTACTTTCGCAGCATTATGACTATATCAACCTCAATAAGGGGCTGTTCGAAAGAGTGAAAGCTATTTATAATCAGCTCGATGAGTTGGGGCTCCATGCGGAGCAAGAGCGACTGGTCAGCGAATCATACAAAGATTTTATCCGTTCAGGAGTAGCGCTCGAAGGTGAAGAAAAAATTCGACTGCAGACAATCAATAGCCGGCTCTCTGAACTTACGACTAAGTTTGGACAAAATGTGTTGGTTGAAACTAACAACTTTGAAGTGCATACTTCTAACCCTAAAGATCTAGGCACTTTGACAAGCAGTTTGGTGTCATTGGCGGCAGCCGAGGCGACAAAAAGAGGGCACGATGAAGGCTGGTCTTTCACACTACAGCGCCCAAGTATCAATCCGTTTTTGCAGTATTCGCCTAATCGGGGATTGAGAGAAAAACTTTTTCAAGGTTACGCTATGCGCGCCGATAATGACAACGCCAATGACAATAAAGCGATCATCGAAGAAATTGTACGCTTGAGGGTAGAACGAGCTAATTTGTTGGGGTATCAAACGCATGCAGCGGTACGTTTGTCATCAAGTATGGCACAGACACCAGAGGCAGTGTTGGGCTTTATGGATCAGGTGTGGCCAGCGGCTTTGAATTTAGCGAAAGCGGAAAGAGAAGCGCTCACTAAAGAGATGAAAAAAGACGGAGTAGACGATGTGTTGCGAGGATCGGACTGGCGGTATTATGTAGAGAAAGTACGGAAGGCCAAGTACAATTTTGATGAAGATGTGATGCGCCCGTACTTTGAGTTTACGGCGGTTAGAGATGGTGCGTTTGCTTTGGCAAATAAGCTTTTTGGAGTTCAGATCAAGGAGCTAGCAGACATGCCCAAATGGCACGAAGATCAGCAAGTATTTGAGGTGCTCGAAGCGGATGGTACCCACATAGGTGTGTTGTATATGGATTTTTTTGCCAGAGACAGTAAGCGAGGCGGGGCGTGGATGAATTCGATGAGATCGCAGTCCAAAATGGATGGGGTAGTTACGCCTGTGGTTACAAATAATTTCAATTTTCCTGCACCAGCGGCAGGAGGGCCGTCTTTGCTGTCATTTACAGAATCACAAACTTTATTTCATGAGTTTGGTCATGCCTTGCATGGTTTGTTTTCTAACGTGACCTATCCTTCACAATCGGGTACGAATGTGCCTCGTGATTTTGTGGAGTTTCCGTCGCAAGTGATGGAAAACTGGATGAGCGAACCAGAGGTGTTGAAGTTGTATGCCAAGCATTATCAAACGGGAGAAGTGATCCCTGATGAACTGGTGCAAAAAATGAACGAGGCCAATGCATTCAACGAAGGTTTTAGGACGGTGGAATACATGTCTGCAGCTTATTTGGACATGGCGTGGCACTCACTCACTCAAGCAGACCATGTGGAAGCCAGAGCCTTCGAGAAGCAAGCCATGGATCAAATGGGTTTGATTGACCAGATCTTACCTAGGTATAGAAGTGGGTATTTTAATCACATATTTTCGGGAGGCTATTCGGCGGGTTATTACAGTTATTTGTGGTCGGAGTTGTTGGATGCCGATTGTTTTCAGGCATTCAAAGAAACTGGCGATTTGTTTGATCAGGAGACTGCTCGCAAATATAGAATTTTACTTAGCAAAGGAGGCTCGCAGGAGGGTATGGATTTGTATCGTGAGTTTAGAGGAAAGACGCCAGAGATTGGGCCTTTGTTAGAAAAGAAAGGATTGAAGTAATTGTGTAAATGTTCATTCCGAAAGGGATTAGTTTAGCTTCCTTTTCGGAATGAATGAAATGGCACGACTGTGGTGTTTTAGCTATGTTATATACTTGCAAATTCAAAATAATGACTCTCTATGCTTAGGCAGCAGGGTTGGGGAAATTGTCCGATTCGTCTTCTCCTGAGCGCTTATGCAAGCATTGGAAATCCTTTTCTACTAATATTCTGACATTCGACTGGTCGGCGTTTTCAAACCCTACCAGTTCGGTTTGTATCCAGTCATCTGCCAAAGCTTTTGGTACACTGACAGTGATATTTTCGCCATCAAAATTCACGGATACTTCGGCATCATTATTAGAGGCTAATCGATACGTGAGTGATCGCTGTCCAAACTGAATTGCATCACCTACTTGACCTGTTTCACCAAATTGAGTTACTTCACTTTGGCTGAGTCTTAGTCTGACGAAATTGCCGTTGATTCTGATTTTCATATCCTACTGCTTTACTTGTTGAGTTTCTAAAATTACATTTTCTTTTCCTGAGTAGATATTAAATGAATCTTTTTTCAAGAATCCAATGATTGTGATGTGCTGTTGCTGGGCTAGTTCGATGGCCAAACTCGATGGTGCGCCGAGTGCAACAATAGTTTTGATACCAATCATGGCTGATTTTTGAACCATTTCGAATCCCATTCGGCCACTGAGCCAGAGTATTTTATCTGAAAAATCCATTTGTCTCATGCCACACACACCAATAAGCTTGTCGAGAGCATTGTGTCTACCTATGTCTTCTCGTAAGATCAAAAGCTTGCCCTCTTGATCGAATAGCGTGGCAGCATGGAGTCCTCCGGTATACTTGAAAGTATTTTGATGTGCTTTTAGTTGATCGTTAAGATTGAGGATCATGTTTTGATGAATTTGTGGAGAAGTGCCCGAAGGAGTAGGTAGTTCACTCGAGATCGCTTCGAGCACGGCTTTGCCACACACCCCACAGCTCGATGTGGCGTAAAAATTTCGCTGGAATTTTTTGGGGTCAAATAAAATCTCGGTGTTTAATTCTACTTTTAGCGTGTTTTCGGGGTGTTTGGCTTGCATACAGTATTTGGCAGCAAGTATGTCTGTATTTGATTTTACGATGCCTTCCGACAATAAAAAACCTCTAGCCAGCTCTTCGTCTGCGCCTGGCGTACGCATGGTGACGGCTAAGGAAAACTCCTTTCGTTGAGTGCCTAGGCCATAGCCTACTCGGATTTCTAAGGGCTCTTCGCGTACGATTAGGTCGTTGACTTCTGTTGTCTTAGTGTTTACCTTTAGTATTTTGGCTGTAGATATGCCTAATGTGCTCATGCGTGTACAATTTGAAGGATAAAGTTAATGAGCTTGGGCATAACTATTCAATCAATCCATATCTTTGAAATTCAATGACTGAAATACAAATCAAAGTAGTGGCTTTTGGTATCGCTAGAGATATCATCGGAGGTAGGGGGGTAGATCTAAATCTGGCTTCAGGCTCGACAGTCGCCCAGGCTATGAACCTGCTGAAAGATAGATATCCAGCTTTTGAGCAGTTGGCTTCGCTGCAGTTAGCCATCAACGAAGAATATGTGCCTTCGGATCGTGAGATTCTGGCTGGTGATGAATTAGTACTTATTCCACCCGTGAGTGGCGGTTGAAACCTTAAGGAAAAGCAATGATTGAAATTACCAAAGATAAGATAGAGGTAGCGAAATTGATCGCTGCTGTATCAGATGAAGGAGCTGGTGCTACAGACGTGTTTGTAGGTACTACGAGAAACAAAACTTCTGATAAGCCCGTCGTTAAGTTGGATTTTGAAGCTTACGAACCGATGGCAATCAAGGAACTCCAAAAGATAGTAAATCGAGCCAAAAGCCAATGGCCAATTTTAAAGTATGCTATCTCGCATCGAGTGGGAGTAGTAGAGATCGGTGAGGAGGCGGTAGTAATAGCTGTGTCTACACCACATCGCAAGGCGGCTTTTGAATCCTGCAAATTTATAATCGACGAACTCAAAAAGACGGTGCCTATCTGGAAGAAAGAAATATTCGAAGATGGCGATGTCTGGGTTGCTGCACATCCATAATCGGAGTTAACCCAAAATCTTTAGTGCCTCATTATACTCTTCTGGCGTATTTACATTTTTCAATACAGACGCGTCGTCTAGGTGTATCATTTCAATGTCTTCGTTGATCAAAACTTTGCGTGGGCAAGAATATCCCAAACTCAAGTAATGCAACAGATGTCCATATGCCTTGGGCTCCCAAAGCGTAATCAATGGCTCGGGAAAATCCGTTTCAGGATTGTAAAAAGCTGTCGCTATTTTCGATGGGTTTCGTTTTGAGGTAAGGAGTGCCAGAGTCTCTTTGGTGAGAAAAGGCTGGTCGCAGGCTGTCACTAGCCATGCCGCATTGGGATCGGAGCGGAAGGCTGATAAAATGGCGCCATAAGGTCCAAGACCCGTAAACGTATCTGCAATTTGATTGCTGGTGCCGTTTGTCAATTGATCAGCTCTAACTGAATAATAGGCTTCGTCGGTAGTTTTTGTTAATAAGTCAAACATAAAATCCTTTTGACTTTTACCGAAATAGTTGATTTCACTTTTGTCTCGCATCATTCGGGTGCTTTGCCCTCCAGCGAGCACAAGACCTTTTATATTGGGTGCCGACAGTTTCATCTCTCTTTGGAGAAAAGCATGAATGCCATGGGTATCGTCTATACTGAGCTGAGGGATGTTGTCGAAATCAAATAGGTGCGTTTGGATATAATCAGGCGCTTCTACTTCTTCTATTTGAAAGAGTATCAGCGCCACGTTGGTGAGCTTGTGAAGTTTTTTCTCCAGAGACTTTCTAGAGTCGATGACCAAAATTTGCTTCTGACCTTCGAAATGATTGCCATTGACGAGTATCAGGTCTTGGTCTGCAAATTTGCGTTTATAGTCAAATGGAGTGAGTTCACCCATTTGATCGAACCGGTGAAAATCAATCTTATCAACGTACTCTAAGTGGTTGCCGTACTGTAGCGAACTACCGTCGAGGCTAGAGGCATCGTCTGCGCTTTTGTGGTCGGCATCTACGTAGGCGATTTTGTGCTGACTGGCTAGTCCTTCGCTGATTTGCTTGGCTAGTTTTTTTATTTCCCCGCATGGGGTGCCTAGTATGGCATATTCATTTCTGCCGAATGTGCCCAGGTCAGGACGAGCAATTTTTGCGTGTTTTTGATGTTTTTTAGCCATTGTGTTTGAAGTCTTTTTTGCCGCCTGTTTTAGCTATAAGTCTGGTTTCGGTGATTACTATATCATGAGAGAGTGCTTTGCACATGTCATAGATTGTGAGTGCTGCTAGTGAAGCTCCTGTTAGGGCTTCCATTTCTACGCCAGTTTTGGCTGATATCCATGAGGTACATTCGATCTCTACTTCGAGTCCATTTACTTTGATGGCGAAGTCGCAACCGTCTAGTCCGATCGGGTGACACAGTGGAATCAACTCTCCTGTTTTCTTGGCAGCCATAGTGCCAGCTATGATCGCAGTCTGAAATACAGGGCCTTTTTTTGAGTGAATTTCTCCCTCTTCTAGTCCTTTCATAATCTCTGCAGTCAGCCGTACGATACTTCGTGCAGTGGCCGTACGTAGGGTGATTTTTTTGTTAGATACGTTGACCATTGCAGGGTTGTTGCTAGCATCTATGTGAGAAAATTTTTCGTTTTTCATCTTTCTTAGTGAGATAGGAGGAGAGTTGTTTTTAATTTACAAACGAGTGATAAAATTAGAGAATCTGATATGATATCTGTAGATGAAGCCAAGAATATTATTGATTCACAGTCTATTCAGTGGGGGGCTATTAGCCTGCCTATAGAGGAGTGTATGGGCGAGGTGCTTGCAGAGGACATCTGTGCGGATCGAGATTTTCCTCCGTTCGATCGGGTGGCGATGGATGGTATTGCGGTTAGTTTTGATGCTTATGCTACAGGGTGTCGCACCTTTCAGGTACAAGAGGCACAGTTGGCAGGAGTGCCTGCTGTTTCGCTGAAAAGCGATCGATATGCCATAGAGATAATGACAGGAGCAGTATTGAGTGGCAATTGTGATTTGGTGATCCGTTATGAAGACTTGGAGTTTTATGAACAAGATAGGACTAAGTGGGTGAGAGTTTTGGATGAAGGAGCCAGCCGATGGAAAAATATACATCGTCAAGGCAGTGATCAGCAAAAGGGAGAGTTATTGATTGCAAAAGGTGTGGTAGTTACTGCCGCTGAGGTTGCTATCATGGCTACTGTGGGGCGTAGTATGGTATTGGCCAACAAGAAGCCAAAAGTCGCCATAGTATCTACTGGTGATGAGTTGGTGGAAGTAGCCGAAGTGCCATTGTCTTATCAGATCCGAATGTCCAATTCAATAGCTATACAGGCTTCATTGTGTCAAGTTCGTATACCAAATCAGCGTTTTCATTTGCCAGATAGTAAGGAGCAATTGCAGGCTAAGGTGGAAACAATTCTACAGGAATTTGATATAGTTCTTTTAAGTGGTGGCGTGTCTAAAGGAAAGGCGGATTATTTGCCAGAAGTGTTAGAAGTACTGGGTGTAAGGAAGATGTTTCATAGAGTAGCCCAAAAACCAGGCAAGCCGTTTTGGTTTGGGATGCATACAACAGGCAAGCCAGTGTTTGCTTTTCCGGGCAACCCTATTTCTACTTATCTTTGTTTTAGGGTGTACTTTTTGCCATTCCTTATGCAGAGACTGGGAAGTCCAATGCATGAGAAATGGGCACTTTTACAGGAGGAGGTGACTTTCAATCCTGATTTAGGGTATTTTGTACAGGTTAGGAGTGAGGTCAGGCCTGACGGCACAGTGGCTGTTTGGCCTGAGACAGGTAATGGTTCAGGGGATTTGGCTAATTTGGCTAAGAGTGATGCCTTCTTATATCTGCCTGCTAAACAAAGTAGATACCTAGTGGGCGAATTCTATCCGTATTATTCGTTTGATATATCTAGTTTGGCGTAGATCAGATCTGCCGTTTTGAATGGGTTGAATGAGGCCATCTCTTCTTTACATCCTAATAGACTTAGGAATAAAACGTAAAACGAGAAGCTAAATGCAAATCTTTTGTAACGTACTAAGTTATTCATCTCCAAATATTTATATTCTCCCAACCCTCTTTCGTTTGGGCTCAAACGAAATTGATTGGTTTAAACATAATATTTTTCCCTAATAAGATAAATGCTGCTGCGTATTGATCAATACGCAGCAAAAGTACAGTGCCTAGGCATATTCACCAACTTTTATGTTGGGATATATCTCAGCGTATGTCTTGATTTGTTCTTGATTGATTCTTCTATACACGTGATGCCTTTTGATTTTACCGATAGCATTTACTCCAGTTGCTCCCATAAACTCGACAAAGCTATTGACCGTTTCATTATGAAATTTGGCTACACGCACTTTTTTGTCGGTAACATTAAGTCCTTTTATCAAATGATTTTGTTGGGTGGCAATTCCTGTTGGGCAGTGGTTGCTATGGCACTCAAGTGCTTGTATGCAACCCAAAGCTAGCATCATGCCACGGGCACTATAACATGCATCAGCACCTAGAGCAAAAGCTCTGAAAACATGAAATCCAGTGAGAATTTTGCCTGACGCAAGGACTTTAATTTCCTTTTTTAAATCATACCCTCTCAAAGAGTCGCAAACAAAAGCAAGTCCGTCTCTAAGTGGCATTCCGATACTGTTGGAAAATTCTAGGGGTGCAGCACCTGTGCCTCCTTCACCACCATCTACAGTGATAAAGTCTGGTGTAATGCCTGTGTTTTGCATGGCAATGCACAAATCAGTGAATTCAATTTTATTACCAACACAAAGTTTAAACCCTACAGGTTTCCCATCAGAAAGATCTCTTAGTTTTTTGATGAAATGCATCAATTCTATTGGATTGCTAAATGCACTGTGCGCAGGAGGTGAATCTACTCTCGTATGTGGTTCTACGGCACGAATAGCTGCTATTTCTTTGGTGTTTTTAATGGCAGGAAGGATACCGCCATGGCCTGGTTTTGCGCCTTGAGACATTTTGATTTCAATCATTTTGACCTGCTCTTGTGTGGCCTTTTCTTTAAACATGTCCTCGTTGAAAGTACCATCTTTATTGCGGCAGCCAAAGTACCCTGTGCCAATCTGCCAGATTAGATCTCCTCCGTGTTTAAGGTGAAACTGGCTGATGCTCCCTTCTCCAGTATTGTGTGCAAAGTTGCCAAGCTTGGCTCCACCGTTTAGAGCTTCAATTGCACGATTGCTCAAGGCTCCATAGCTCATGGCGGATACATTGAGGATGCTAGAGCTGTAGGGTTGTTTGCAGTCAGATCCACCGATCAATACCCTGGGGTGTTCGTCTAACTCAGTATGGTTTATTGGGTGCATGGAGTGGTTGGCCCATTCATAGCCATCCTGGTAGACGTCTATCTTAGTGCCGAATGGATTGGTAGAAAGTGCTCCTTTTGCTCTTTGATATACAATAGAACGGTACATTCGATTGATGGGAGCACCGTCTGTTTCTGATTCGATGAAATATTGATAAATCTTGGGCCGAAGATCCTCCATGACATAGCGTAGTGCGCCGAGTACAGGGAAGTTATTTCTTAAGGTATGTTTTTTGTCTAAAAGGTCGGAAATACCGAGGGCAATAACAGGCCCAACTAGCGCAAAACTCCACCACACCCAAGGGAAATATAACGAGAGAATAATGAGGGCTAGGGAGGTTACAATGGCAAGTCCAATGAATTGATTTCGCATAAGTAGAGGTTATAAATGATTAAAGTCAAATTAGTCAAATTATCCCTCTCATGCACAAGATGTGCGGAAATTATATATAATCGAGTTAATTTCAAAATAGATGCAACCCTACTTAAATTAGGTAGTCTATAAGTTAGAATTTCGATAATCATTGGAAATAGGAAATAAGGACATTCATTATCATTTGGTAGAGGCAGCAAAGTGCCAAGACCAAGCAGCTCAATTTGAACTTTACAACTTGTATGTAAAAGCTATGTTGAATGTGAGTTATCGGATTGTGAATGATCGTGACGAAGCTGAAGATGTGATTCAGGAGGCTTTTATCAATGTGTTTAAAAACATTGATAAATATAGAGGAGATTCTACTTTTGGAGCTTGGGTCAAGCGTATTGTTATCAATGCATCGATCAATGTACTCAAGAAAAGGAAGTTGGATTTTGTGGAAATGGAGCAGGCAGATGGCGCTATAGATGAATCGGAAGAGGAGGTGGAAATAGCCTTGGATTTGTCTGCTATCAAATTGACCATTCAGGAACTGCCAGAAGGTTTTAGAACTGTGTTGACGCTCTACCTGTTGGAAGGTTACGATCACAAGGAAATAGGAACAGTATTAGGTATTACAGAGTCGACTTCAAAATCGCAGTTTAATCGTGCAAAAAAAAGGTTGAGGGAGATTCTAAAAGAAAGATATCAGTATGAAAGATAAATTAGAAACATTCATTCAATCGCATCGGGCCGAGTTCGATGATTTGGAACCAAGACCAACTACCTGGCACAAGATCCAACAGGAATTGGCACCAGTCCAAGCGAAGAAGGAGTATGCTTGGTTGTGGAAGGCGGCAGCAATTGTATTTCTGTGTATCTCTGTGGGCTTGGCTATAGAGCGAACTATGCAGACAGCGACGAATACCATGCCCGTAGCTCAGCAGACCACGAAAAATCCATCTGCAGAATTGAGAGAAGTGGAAGGCTACTATACCCAACTCATTTCACAAAAGCGAGCAGAAATTAAAAGTGTGATTGCTCAAAAGGGACTTGCAGATGTTGATCTTTTGGAGGATATGGAGCAGTTGGACCAAATGTATGCCAAGCTTAAAAAGGATTTGAAAAAAAACCAGAATGATGAGCGAGTGATCAATGCCATGATTCAAAATCTACAATTGAGAGTTGAAATTCTAAGTAAACAATTGAGGGTTTTAGAACGAATAAGTAAACACGAGAAAGATGGAAAAATTAGCGTATAGCCTTGTTATAGGGGTGGTCTCAATAGGACTGCTTGTACAGACGGCAGTAGGAGGTGGGTTGGACTACGAAAAAAGTCGTGAAATCTCGAAGAGCTATCAGGTAAACTCGGAGGTGAAGTTGGAAATCAGCAATACCTTTGGTCGGGTACATATCAATACCTGGGACAAAAACGAAATCACGGTAGACATAGAAGTGATTGCTAGGATGAATAGTGAGAGCCGAGCACAAGACTTGCTGGATAAGATCACAATAGATATTGAACAAAGCCCATCACAGATCTCGTTTGATACCCGTCTGGGTAAACTGAAAAACAGAGATAGAGAGGAATTTGAGATCAACTATCAGGTGAATATGCCAAAAGCTAATCCGCTCAAATTGAAAAATAGCTTTGGTGCCAACTATATTGGCAATCGCACAGGAACTAACGAAATCGACATCTCATACGGAGAACTACGAATCGAAGAACTGCTGGGTGAGACGGATATCAAAATCTCGTTTAGCGATGGGTTTATTCAGAATATTCAAAAAGGGGAATTGGAGATTAAGTATTCTGAAGTAGACATAGAAGAACTCGGCATGGTCAAGATGGAGCAAGGTTTTTCTGATGTGGAAATAGAAAAAATAGAAACCATAGATCTGACTAGCAAATATGGAGATATGGAGATAGGTACGGTAAAAGGGATCAAGGGCTATGTCGGGTATTCGGATTTTTCCATTCGTAGGCTAGAAATAGAGATGGACATAGAATCGGCCTATAGTGGCGATTTTACAATTGATGAAGTGGCTAAGGGTTTTAGTGAGATCTTGATCGATGGTAAGTTTGGAGACTACCGTATATCCTTCGAAGACGGTGCTAGTTTCAAGTTTGATGTGGCCTTGAGTTTTAGTGATTTCAGTTACTCTGGTCTACCATTAGATTTTGATTATAAGATCAAAGAGGATTTTAAAGCACAATACAAAGGAAAAATGGGCAACGGACAGTCAGGCTATATCAAAATAGACACCAGTTACGGAGACGTTCGGTTCCGATAAAAAAACAACAACTCACAAACTCAATTTGCGTAAGATGAATCTTATGCACAGATTGAGTTTTTTTATTCTCGCCTTCCTTATTTATACGTTTCTTGACTACTACGTCTTTCAGGCGGTTAAAGTAGTAGTAGCTCATTTTTCCTCAATGGGAAAACTATTAATCTATGTGCTTTATTGGTCACTCACCGTTTTTTCCTTTGCAGCCTTATTTGCTTTTGGTTTGGTAGACCCTTCTAAATATCACAACCTTCGTGTTTTTTTGGCTACTGCAGTGTTTATGAATGTTTTGGCAAAACTGGCTGCAGGTCTTTTTGTATTTGCCGATGATATCATTCGACTTGGGAGGTATGTATATCAAGGGGTGTTTCAAAATGGAGTGCCTAACCCAAGTGCCGAAAACGGGATGTCTCGTTCCGATTTTTTATCAAAATCTGCACTGATTGCTGGGACTGTGCCTATTGCGGCGATGAGTTATGGTATCATATCAGGAGCTTACGACTATCGAGTACGGAGGCGAACGGTCGCCCTGCCCAATTTGCCCAAGGCATTTGATGGTATTCGAATCGGACAACTATCGGATATCCACAGTGGTAGTTTTTACAATAAAACTGCTGTGCAAGGAGGTGTAGATATGCTCAATGCCGAAAAGCCGGATTTATTCTTTTTTACAGGCGATTTGGTCAATAATGAATCGAAAGAAGTGGCTGATTATCTTCATATTTTCTCCAAAGTACAGGCCCCTGTAGGTAAATTTTCTGTTTTGGGTAATCACGATTATGGAGACTACAAAGCATGGGCTTCCTCATCAGAGAAGCAGAAAAACCTAGCTCAACTCATCCAATCACACAAAGATATGGGCTGGGATATTTTGCTCAACGAGCATCGTTACCTTGAAGTAGACGGAGATCGATTGGCCATTTTGGGTGTAGAAAACTGGGGTGCCAGAGGTTTTGCTAAATATGGAAATCTGGCCAAGGCGACCCAATATGTAGAAGCCGACACTAAAATCTTATTGTCGCACGACCCGAGTCATTGGGATGCGCAAATCAGGCCTCAATATGGAGATATTGACCTTACTTTGGCGGGGCATACGCATGGGTTTCAGTTTGGAGTAGAGATCGGCAACTTTCGGTGGAGTCCATCGCAATATTTATATAAGCAATGGGCAGATCTCTACACAGAAGGCAACCAGCATTTGTATGTCAATCGTGGCTTTGGTTTTCTGGGCTATCCAGGTCGAGTGGGTATATTGCCAGAGATTACTATTTTAGAGTTGAAAAGAGGATAGTATTTTCCTTTGTATTTAATTCTTGATTTTTTGAGCAATCATGCAATCTTATTTGTTGGATCTGAAATATAATCGTAATATTGCGATATAATATTTTCAGATTATATAAAACGAGCAGGTATACACTATGAAAATCTACGAATCCTTACGTGAGACTATCGCTTCATTGAAGCCAGAAGACGTAACAGAAGAGCGTAAGCAAACTTTGCAGCCATTAGTTGCTTATATCCAAGAAAAAGTAACGGCCAAAGAAGAAATTAGAATCAATTTTATCTGCACGCACAACTCCCGCAGAAGTCATTTGTCTCAAGTCTGGGCACAGACCATGGCTGCACATTTCGAAATTGCCAACGTGTTTTGTTATTCTGGAGGCACAGAAGCTACGGCGCTTTTTCCAGTAGTGGCCGAGACTTTGAAAGAAACAGGTTTTCAAATACAGACTTTGTCTAACGAAAACAATCCCGTGTATAGCATCAAGTATTCAGATAATGAACATCCAATCATTGGGTTTTCGAAGAAATTGGACGATGCTTTCAATCCGACTTCTGGATTTGCAGCGATCATGACTTGTTCGCAGGCAGATGGCGGGTGTCCATTTATCGCTGGCGCGGAAAAGCGGATTCCGATTACTTTCGACGATCCTAAGGCATTTGATGGTACACCACAACAAGCCGAAAAATATATGGAGCGCAGTATGCAAATCGCTACTGAGTTATGTTATGTCTTTTCTCAAATCAATTTATAAACATGGAATCAGGTAAAAAATTAAGTTTTTTAGATAACTATCTTACCCTTTGGATCTTTTTGGCGATGATATTGGGTGTAGGTATTGGGTATTTTGTACCCTCTTTTCCTATGAAGATCAATGCCATGAGCAGTGGGGCTACCAATATACCGATTGCCATAGGGCTGATTTTGATGATGTATCCTCCTTTGGCCAAAGTAAATTATGCGCTACTGCCCAAGGTGTTTCGTAATACTAAAATCTTATCGATATCGCTGATTCTCAACTGGGTGATAGGGCCCGTGCTGATGTTTGTATTGGCGATCACATTTCTTCGAGATTATCCAGAGTATATGGTGGGTTTGATTTTGATAGGTCTGGCTAGATGCATCGCGATGGTGCTCGTATGGAATGACTTGGCCGAAGGGAGCAGCGAGTATGGTGCTGGTTTGGTTGCGCTCAATAGTATTTTTCAGGTCTTCGCCTACAGTTTTTATGCATGGATATTCATTACTATACTACCGCCGTATTTCGGATTCGAAGGTGCGATTGTAGATATATCGATAGCGACGATAGCAGAGAGTGTGGCTATTTATCTGGGTATACCATTTTTGTTAGGTATTCTGAGTCGTACCTTTTTAGTGAAATGGAAAGGAGAGTCTTGGTATCAAGAAAAATTTATTTCCACTATTTCTCCTCTCACACTTATCGCTTTGCTGTTTACTATCGTCATCATGTTTTCGCTCAAAGGCGAGTTGATTGTAGAAATTCCTATGGATGTGCTAATTATAGCTGTTCCGCTACTGGTATATTTTACCTTGATGTTTATCATTGGATTCTTTTTTACCAAAGCCATGGGTGCTACCTATGACAAAACAGCTTCAGTGGCTTTTACGGCTGCGGGCAATAATTTTGAATTGGCTATTGCAGTATCGATTGCTGTCTTTGGGTTGAATTCAGGGCAAGCCTTTGCAGGGGTAGTAGGGCCTTTAGTGGAGGTGCCAGCACTTATATTCTTAGTCAGAATGTCCTTTTGGTTGCGTAAAAAATATTTTGGAGCGGTCGAGGCTTAAGGCTTCGCCGCTTATGGCTATCTATTTTTGATAGAGTACTTTTCCATTCACGATGGTGTATTCTATTTCAGTGGTCAAAATCTCTTGTGCAGGTACTTTCATGATGTCTTTAGAGAAGATCGTGAAGTCTGCCAACTTGCCAATTTCTACAGAGCCTTTGATGTTTTCTTCGAAAGCACCATAGGCATTGTTGATCGTGTAGGCTTGTAGGGCTTGCTCCCTTGTCATGCGCTGGTCAGGTTCGTAGCCATTATCGGGTTTTCCATCTAGTGTTTGTCGGGTCACAGAGGCATAAAAACTGGCCAATGGATTGACTGGTTCCACGGGGGCGTCAGTGCCGTTCATTACGTTAGCACCTCCTTCGATCAAGGACTGCCACATATAGGCACTTTCTACAATTCGGCGTTCACCTAATCGATCGATGGCCCATGAGCGATCGGAGCTCATGTGAATGGCTTGCATAGATGGTATCACGCCAAGTGCCCCAAATCTGATAATGTCATCTGGGGCAACATGCTGTGCGTGCTCGATTCTAAACCTAGGGTTAGTCTTTGTAGTGTCGGATTTCAATACGATTTCATACATGTCCAATACTTCATGGTTGGCCCGGTCACCAATGCAGTGGGTGCAAATTTGGAATCCATTTTTGGTGCCTTGTTCGGTTACTCGCATGATGTGATCTGCAGGAGTGATTCTTAAACCTTGTACGCCAGGGGCATCGGTGTAGTCTTCTAATAACAGAGCGCCTCTAGATCCCAAAGCACCGTCCGCATATAGTTTGATCGACCGGATAGTCAAAAAATGATCGCCAAGGCCAATTTGAGGACCTGTAGTATACCATTCTTTTAGCAATTCTTTTTGACTGCCATCGAGCATCACATATAGTCTGATTTTAAGTAATCCATTTTTTAAGAAAGATTCGTATAGGTCTATTGTCTTTTGTCCCACACCTGCGTCATGAAAACTGGTAATGCCATTTTTAAGACAGGCTTCTATCGCCATATTGAGCATTTGTATACGACGCTCGTCTGATTCTTCGGGTACTACTTTTTTTATTAGGTCTTGTGCCGTTTCGTTTAGCATTCCAGTAGGGTTTCCTCCTAAATCTTTGTAGATATCTCCTCCATCAGGGTTTGCTGTTTTTTTATCTATCCCAGCTAGTTTCATGGCTTTTTCATTGGCTAGCAAGGCGTGTCCACTGGCATGACGAAGGAGTACGGGGTTGTTAGGGGAAATGTCAGAAAGCTTGTGATGGGTAGGGAAGCCATCTATCATGTTTTCGGGAAGAACAAACCATTTGTCTTGATGCCAGCCTCGGCCGATAATCCATTCTCCTTTTTTTGCTGTTTCTACTTTGGCTTTTACTAGTTCTACTATTTCGTCATAGCTTCTGGTATTCATTAGGTCGAGATTGAGCAGGTTGGCACCTATGCCCATCAAGTGTCCATGCCCTTCTATAAAGCCAGGGGTTACTGTTTTGCCTTCAAGGTCTATAATTTGAGTGGTGTCTGCTACCCATTGGTTGGCATTCACGTTGTTGCCTACATACACGATTTTTCCATCAGTCACTGCTACTGCTTCGGCTTTGGGTTCTGTCTGGTTTAATGTATATATGTTGCCATTAAAAAGGACTAAATCAGCCTTTGGGTGCTTGTCTGTGCACGAAAACTCAAGACATATAGCTACTAGGGCTATCAGATGAAAGGTAGAGCGCATTTTGCTGCTTAAAATTTGAACTAATCAAAAGGGTTAGAACATTAAGTTTACCATTTTTGTGGCTAATAATCAAAAAAATATTGAGCTACATTTAAAACTCAAAGATGAAGGTATATACAAAAACAGGAGACAAAGGAACGACAGGACTGCTTGGAGGTACTAGAGTTTCAAAATCGGCTTTGAGAATAGAGTCTTACGGGACAGTAGATGAGCTCAATAGTCATATGGGTATGGTTCGAGATCAGCCAGTTAATGCCTCACTTGTAGATGAATTGATAAACATCCAAAACACACTTTTTGTGATTGGGTCACATTTGGCATCAGATCCTGAAAAGTCTAAGGTGGTGATTCCTGATATAGAAAATAGTCAGATTGAAAAATTAGAAAAAGCTATTGATCGCATGGATGCAGAATTGCCTGAAATGCGAAACTTCGTTCTGCCAGGTGGACATATATCGGTTTCTACTGGTCATATTGCCAGGTGTGTGTGTAGACGTGCAGAGCGAATTGTTACTGGACTAGCAGCGCAGGAACCAGTGGAGGATGGTGTGACTATATATTTAAACAGGCTGTCTGATTACTTGTTTGTGTTGTGTAGATGGATGACACATCGCCTTAATGCACCAGAAGTACCCTGGAAACCTTGAAAAAAATTATAGCCTATTCAATAGTCAAATTCTTTATACGACAAGTATTAGAATGTCATTTTCATTAAATTTGCTATAATCAATGCCAAAAAAATAAATAGCAAAAAGATGACTGAAACGGCAGAATTTGAAATTAAGAAAATCGCAAAATCGCGAATAAGTGAGGTTGATTTTAATGATATTCCATTTGGAAAAGTCTATGCAGATCACATGTTTGTGGCTGACTTCGAAGACGGTGAATGGAAAAACATGAGAATAGAGCCTTATGGTAATCTATCGATTAGCCCTGCCAATGCAACTTTACACTACGGTCAGTCAGTTTTTGAGGGTTTAAAAGCGTATAAAAATAAAGCAGGTGAAATTTTGGTTTTTAGACCAGAGGCCAATGCCAAAAGAATGATCATCAGCGCGGAGCGTATGTGTATTCCGCCGATATCAGAAGAATTTTTTATGACGGCTTTGCGTGCTTTGTTGAAGTTGGACAGTGCTTGGATTCCTGGATTGGCAGATACGTCACTTTATATCAGGCCTGTCATATTTGCGGATGATCCGTATGTGGGTATTCGGCCGTCGTTGACCTATAAATTTCTCATTTTTACAGCACCAGTGGGTGCTTACTACTCTGAACCAGTCAATGTAAAAATTGAAACAAAATACACCAGAGCAGTTGCGGGTGGCGTAGGCTATGCCAAGACTGCGGGCAACTATGCTGCATCTTTGTACCCTGCGTTGCAGGCACAAAAGGAAGGATATCACCAGTTGATATGGACAGATGGACAGACTCATGAGTTTATCGAAGAAGCAGGCACTATGAATTTGCTGTTTTTGATCAATGACACTTTGATCACAGCACCTACTGGAGATTCCATCCTGAATGGTATTACCAGAGATAGCGTGCTGACTTTGGCCCGAGATTGGGGAATGAAAGTAGAAGAGAAAAGGTTGAGCGTGAAAGAGCTCGAAGCTGCCTTGAAAGCAGGGGAGGTAAAAGAAGCCTTTGGAGCAGGCACAGCGGCTACTATCGCTAAGATTCACAAGATCGGTTATAATGGTACTGATTATGTGTTGCCAGAAGAAAAGCCATTGTCTGACAAACTTTTTGATACGTTGGACAAGATCAAATTAGGAGAAGTAGAAGACACACACGGGTGGGTGTGTAAAATGTAATGCCAGCATTACGATATGAAACAAAAAAGTCCCAACCTATGGGACTTTTTTATGCTTTACATTGAAGTATTTTGTTTGTTCTTGAAATCTAAAAATTGACTCGGGCAAAAGCCATCCTTTCGACAATTTCAAATCCTCTATAGCGAGCTGGGTGCCATTTAGGGCCGTTTAGAAGGAGTTGTTTTGCATGATCGTTTAAGGTGGGGTGCAAGCTTCTAGTGACTACTATTTCGTGAATACTACCATCTGTTCTTACACTAAATTTCAGCTCTACATAGTCTTGAAATTCATCTGATTTCATTTGATTATTGGACTCAAAGTACTCAATCAATTTCTCAAACCCTCCTTCTGGATATGGCCATTCGGTTTGTTCATCATATCGATATACGTTGCCAAGTGTATCATAAGAAATGCCGTAATCAAGATCACCTTTATTGTGATATTCTATGAAATAAGGTTGGCCGTCTTCATAATATGCTTCATGTATGCCATGATTCAGACCTCCCTCAATTGTTCTTTTGTATGCAGTAGTCCCATTGCTATGAAAACCAATATCGATGCCTTTGCCATCTTTAACTAATTGATTTCCTAGAGAGTCAAAAATATTTACGATATAGGAATAATTGCCAATATATTTGATTTCGGATGCCAGCTTATTTCCAGAATAATAGTATTCCCACTTACCAACATTTTCATCGTTTTTAAAGCAGCCAGCTGATGAAATTGTCCCATCTTTGTTGTAATAAATGAATATACCCTGTTTGAGACTTCGATGGTAGGTGCCAGTCATCTGAGGAGTATCATCGACATAGTAGTCTACAATTTGTCCATGCCAATTGTTTAAGCTATCCTTTGTGCCTATTCTGTAATATTTGGCTTTATAGACAAGTGGGGTTGGATCCCAATTTTCATCATAGTACTCTCTTTCCTGTTTTAGACCTACATTATTGATGTTTATTACTTTACTGTTATCATCATTATAATTGAACCCTAGGGCATATTGAGGTCTTGCAGCGCCCATCAGTTTTTTATTGATGTACAGTATGCTATCCTTGTACAGATAAGAGTCATTCTCTAATAATTTCAAGAAATAATATATTTGTTGAGATCTATAATTAAAGAAATTATTAATAATCGCAGTATCCGACTGTAAGGCTAGTGGTAGATTTTCTATTCTTGAAAATTTGATTTTAATGGAATCAGGTAAGTTTTTTACTACGTTTATTTTTTCGGCTTGCTCTTGATGACTGAGATAGTCTGAGTTTAAGGCAGATCGGATATGACCGTCTTTGAGTTGCATATATTCGTAGGCTTCATAATATGTGCGCTGCGTCTGAGGAGCTATGAAGTAAAAAAATGCTGGCAATACCCAAAGGAGCCATTTTGAAATAGAAAATTGCTGAATATAGGTGAGTGAATAAACGCCCAATCCACCAAAAAAGCCACCGAGGTGAGCATACTGATCAATATTGAGTCGTTGGCCGATGCTGAGATTGATAATTAGAAAGACAATGAAGTTTATAATCATTGATTTTTTTTCAGCTTGTTTTCGTTTCCATTCATCCCAAAATTGATAGGCATAAAGACCGAATATAGCTCCACTCGCCCCTACGCTAACAATGAATAAATTCAAGTAGCAACTTGTAAGAGAAGCAATGACTCCGGAGAAAAAGTATAAATTTATAAATTCCCAAAAGCCAATTCTTTCTTCGATAATCCTCCCGATATAAAACAGGCTATAAATATTAATTAATAGGTGGAAAAAATTGCTATGAAGAAAAAGGGAAGTAATTAATCGATGGGGCTGGTGAGCCAAAGAATATGGAGCAAAATTAGCGCCTTCAGAAAGGAGACTGATATGAGTTATTTCATCTGATTGAAAATCAAATGAGATAATATTGATTAGGATTAGTAGGTAAGTTCCTTTGTGTGCTTTTAAGTTTTGTAGGCTTAGTTTAGGTATAGCTGGTTTTGCCATTTACTTATTATTAATAATGCCCACTCAATTCAAATTCCTCTTTATTAGAATCTAACAATTTACCGTCTTCGCACTTGAGCGTTCGGTGTGGGTAGTTGTTGATGAAATTGTGATTGTGAGTGGCCATGAGAATAGCTGTGCCGTTTCGGTTGATTTCTAAAAACAGATTGAAAATACCGTCGGCTACCTCTGGGTCGAGGTTTCCAGTAGGCTCATCTGCAATCAAGATCACTGGTTCGTTGATTAGGGCACGAGCGATTACCACACGCTGTTGCTCTCCTCCAGAGAGTTGATGAGGCTGTTTGTCTGCTGCTGCGCCTAAACCTACTCGCATTAATACTTCTGCTAGTCTGGTTTTGATTTTCACTTTGTCTTTCCAGCCAGTGGCCTTCATTACAAAAATGAGATTTTCGGCAACGGTTCGGTCTGCGAATAGCTGAAAATCCTGAAAGATGATGCCTATTTTTCTACGGAGGTAGGGCACATTTTTTGATTTCAAGGAGCTGATATCGAACCCTGCGACTTCGGCTGTGCCAGTGCGTAAATCAAGGTCTGCATATAAGGTTTTGAGGAGTGATGATTTGCCACTACCTGTTCGGCCTACCAGATAAACAAATTCGCCCTTGCCGATCTCAAAGCTGATCGAATGAAGTACGGCCTGATTTTCCTGATAGATGGTTGCCTCTTTTACTTCTACCACAGGGTTCGCACTAAATTCCATTGTACTTATATGTTTAAGGGTTGTATTTTTCCGAAAGGAAGTGAGTCAATCACTTGTTTGAGAGCTTCTTCCTTGCCCTCTAGACCATATTTGTCTAGTTTTTTTAAGGGCCGATCTGCTCGAAAATAGGCAATTAAAACGAAATCATCATCCCGTAGTTGGATATAGTCTGGTATTTTGGCTTTCCCTTTTACCTTAATGATATGCATTAGATAGTTGGCTGCGAGATGATGAATAGATGCGATTAGTTTCCTTTGCTGTGATCCGCTAGAAACTGTGCTAGTCCGCTGTCAGTCAGTGGGTGTTTGAGTAGTCCTGTGATTACTTTGAGAGGGCAAGTGGCCACATCGGCACCTATTTCTGCGCAGTGAATCAAATGCATGTTGTGTCTCACAGAAGCAGCAAGTACTTCAGTTTGAAGTTCTGGGTAGTTGCCATAAATATGCACGATTTGTTCGATCAATTGCAAGCCATCTACAGAGATGTCATCCAATCGCCCGATGAATGGGGATACATATGAAGCTCCAGCTTTGGCTGCCAATAAGGCTTGTCCAGCATTGAAGATCAAAGTGCAATTGGTTCTGATACCTTCACTGCTCAATGCTTTGATCGTTTTGATGCCGTCTTTGATCATTGGTACTTTTACCACGATTTTGTCATCGATTTTTGCAAGCACGTGCGCTTCTTTCATCATCGTTTCGTAGTCAGTGGCAATTACTTCTGCACTTACGTTGTTGTCTACGATATCACAGATTTTTTTGTAATGCGCCAAGATGTTGTCCTGACCAGTGATGCCTTCTTTGGCCATCAAAGATGGGTTGGTTGTCACGCCATCCAATACGCCTAAGTCGTACGCTTCTTGAATTTCGTCAAGATTGGCCGTGTCGATGAAAAATTTCATATTTTCTGTTTGTTTAGTGTGAATGAAATTGCTGTTGCAACAAAATTATATAGAAAAGGATCAATGAAATAGTGAACGAAGGAATTAATAGAATGGCTTTAATAGAAAAAGGCACTTAGAAATTCTAAGTGCCTTATAGTAGTAGCGGGAGCTAGACTTTTTAATCATTTGAAAATCATTTGGTTACAATAAATTAATAACATAAATAGAGTAAAAATGGAAGTATCAAAAACTAAAAAACAGCTTCAAATTCAGTCACTTGAAAAGCTAGACGAAATTCTTGATAATTATCAAGATCACTCTTTTTCACAACGGTTTCTTGTTTTAAACAGGGTACTGTTAAATTCAATTGAGGATCAGACAATTTCAGACCGTGAAGCATTAAATCTTGCTTGGCTGTTAGAAGAACTGCATGCTTGTATGTCTTCGAGACTTAAGGAGAGAGCCCTTTGCTTTGATATGAAAATACCAAGAGAAGCATAGTGATCTGATTGGCCATTGCCTCCCACACAAAACAATATTCAAATAAATTTTACCAGTTAACCGATTACTAAATATAAGGTTTCTATCAAAATTAAAGGCCTAAGTCTTCCATGATATCATCTATCTGATCCATGACCAAACGAGCTGTTCCTATCTTTCTTTCAATGTCTCTAAAAAAGACTTCTTTGGGATTTTCACAATTAAAAAATGTATCCTTTTGTAGTCTCATTTCCTTTCCTTCCTTAGAGTTGGCCTCTATCCTTAATCCTTTTACTTTCCCTGTTCTGTCTTTGCCATATCCAGCGAGAATAAGTCTTTCTTGATCACCATCAACGCGATAAACAATGCTGTGGCGACATTTGGAATCAAAAGAGCCATCTGGATTTTCCCATGCTACCCAACAGAGAACTACATCACCAACTTGATATCGTGCCAATTAGCAGTATAGTTTCTCGTAGATATCTAATTCTGGATCCCGCAGTTCTGGCATGTCCTCGAATGTTTTTGCAAGTCTCTCAAGGTCAAGCTGACTTGGTTTTTTCCCTAAGTCTGGGTAAATGTGTTTTTTGAGTTTTGATTCCATCTCATATACCAGGTGGTAAGTTGAGAATGCCTTATTTGCTAAGGGTCGAGATAAAAGAGTGGCTTTTGAAGGGTTGTAATTATTTTCTATTCTTCTTAAGAATAGAACCTTGTCTTCTAATAATAAATGGTAATCAATTAAAAAGTCTTCACTACAATTCACAATATCTCTGTCCAAATCCATAAATGCTTTTTTTACAATCCGGTGAGAGAAATATAACGCAATGTGTGCTATGAGCATCAAAGGCAATGTTATAGGTAACAGCATTATTTGTCCTACTATACCAAGCAAATAGTCTGCTACTTTATTAATAAACTCTATTGCTTGGGGTAGAAAATTTGTTATTGGATTAAGACCGAAATTCGAATCCAATCCATTTGAATATGTGCTGTGAAGAGCGTTCATTTCAATTGTGTCTATTTCTGCTGCTGATTCAATACTAACGTAAAGTTAGGTAAAAAGTATGTTTTTTATCAAAATATTGAAAAACGCTTTGTGTTTTCTGAATTCATGCATGGCCATCTACCTCACGCATGAATACCTTAAATATACCTCAATTTTTCAATTAAATGTGGTTTTAAATTAGTCTTGTAGCGTGTGCCATAGTGTGTGCTTTATTTTGCCACGACCCACCACGCTCCAAATTAGCAACAAAAAATGGGGGCTGATTTCAGTCCCCATCATTACAATATAAAATTACCAATCACTAATTATTTTACTTCTATAGATTCTGATTTTCCTCCACCCCGAATGGGATTCAGAGGAAATTTTTTTGTTTCTGAGTTATCTGGCATCACTCCCCATATCAGCGTGCCTGCTGCCAATAAACCAAGTACGCCAATAAAGATTTTGTTATTACTACCTGCGGTAAGTATGTTTCCTCCTGACCCCGACACGCTTACTGGCTTGTAGTTGTTGATTTGGGCGGCTTGTTGTTGAGCAATGATTTGTTTTTGTTGAGCTTCAGCGATCTTTTTTGCTGCGGCTGCTTGGGATTTTTGCTGCTCTATCTGTTTTATTTTGATATCGGCTTCCACTTTTTGTGCTGCTTTGATATACTCATCCAGTTGTGCCTGATATTCCTTGCTTATAACTACGGCTGCATCGTAGTATTTTCCTCTAAAAACAGCCCATGGCCCGTCCATTTTTTTCCATAATTCATTTTTGGAAAGTGCTTTTTCTAGTGTTTTAATTTTCAAATCCCTTAATTTGAATGGAGTTTGAGGAACTGTGATTTCAGCAATTTTTTCTAAAACACGTAACTCTTGTTCTACCTCTGTCGCTGCATTTTTTAGTTGTCTGGAATAATCTTCAACCTGTTCAATCTGCGCTGTTGTAGGATTAGGTTTGTTGCCTAATATTTTTCCTCCAATGGAAAGAATATTTACGCCAAGAGATATAGGGTCTAGACTACCTAACCCAGAAGAACCAGATAGCCCCCTTGTTTCTACGGAACTAATGTCCATCAATTCATTGTAGGTCATAGCTAGTCGATTTGCTTTTCTGATCCAATTTTAGGCAGATTACACTTTTTTTCTTTCCAGAAACTTTCGTCAACTCGAATTTTTAGCTCAGTCAAATAATTCCTGATCTGATCGATTTTTTCAATGTCTTCTCCTAATTCATCCAGGTCTTCTTCTACAAGTGACTCGAGGGTCTCTTGAGCGGTCTCTAGCATGCCTTCCATTGTTTGAAGATCATCTATATCAACTTGTCTGCCATCAAACCCATTAAGCCCATTAAGAGTGCTTTGGATGGTGTCGGCTGCTAGCTCTTTTTCGAATTTACAATTGTCAAATTCTACATTCCTCAGGTCGTTGATTTCTAATGCCTGATCGAGTAGATGGATTTTCGGACGTGCCCAATCAAAAACGAATGAATAACCTGGTCCAGATTCTTTAAGCTGTTCGAATTCATCTTGAAGAATACCTAGAATTTGAAAAACGGAATTTGTTTCGGTAACATCATCATTAAATTCAAAATGCTCTTCAATACGCCCTTTTAAATCCTCTATTTTGGATGCAACTTTTTCAACCTCTTCGAAATTCCATTTAGAACCCTCAACGTGCTCACGGATTCCTTCGCATAGATTTTGAAAATCTTTTATAAGGATCCTGTTGTCCTTCTCTTTTTGTACTGCTTCTTTTCGATCCAGACGCTCCAGTTCTTTTCTCTTGAGCTGATTGCTTTCGTGAATGGCACCAAGGGTAGAAGTGAAGGACTCTTCGTCTTCTTCAGTTATACCGGCTAGAGATAGACTTGCTTCGTGTTGTTCGATCCATCGTTTGACTGTGGCCTGTTTGACTTCGACGCTTTCTGCGATGTCTTCTAGTGAGTACCCTTCGTTATGCAGTTGTATGGCTTCTATAAATTCTGTTTTCATGATATTGTTGTTTGAATTTGCAATACTTAACGAATCTTTATAGCTGGGGCTACAAGACTTGGCCGCTTGCCGCACTTTTCCGTAGTTTACCTGCTGATAAAGTTTAAATAAATCATTCTTGCCGTATTCGAGGCCAGCCTAGTACGTCAAAAACCATTTCTACTTGCCTTAGAGTAAGTAGCTTAACGTTTCCTAAGTTTTTTTTCAGTTTTGGGTATCGACCTATCATATCACGCAATGATCTAGGGGAAACATCATATAGTTCTGCCAGATCCGCTTTGAAGTATGGTTTTAATTGGACACGGGTGCTATCGGTTCGTTCGTTGTTCTTCGATGGCATGAGTTCTTAGTATTTATTTTGGTTTGAATCCTCTAAAAATTTAATTGGTTGATCGATGGCTTGTTTTCCATCGGGGTTTGACAATTTTTTCTTCGTCCAGTTGAAAGCATAGTCTTTCCATTCGTCTGGGGTTTTTTCCAAATCAGACCTGAAGGATTTAGGGAAGTCGGAGAGTTTGCGTTTGATAGCTCCCTCGGAGGCATTAGTAGCCGAAATTAGATCTTTGATTAATTGTTCATTTTCAAGAATATCAATCTTAATCTCTGTGTACATATACTTTCCTTTCCTATCCTTTACTTTACTATCCTTTACTTTACTGGCTTGGGCAGTGGTATGAGCAGCGTTCTTAGCGTTGGTTGAAGGGGTGGTTGAAGCACTGCTTGAATTAGGTTTAATTTTGTTTTTTTTTTTCTACTCTCAGCGGATTTTAAACCTCCTTCTTTACCATGGCGAGATTGCATTTCTCTATAATCTTGTATCCCCTCCATATCTGCTTTAAGATCATGATGATAAAACTGATTCTCATCCAAGACAAAAATCTCGTATTTAGTTATAATTGATTTGCAAACTCTAATATCGATAGCATTGCGTTTGCACCATGCATTAATTTGCGCCAGAGTCAAAGAGAAACTTTTTTGCTTTGCTAATAATTCAAGCACTGCCATGAAAATACCATAACCTTCCCATCCGTGCTTTTCCATCATTTGTATGATGTTCATGCTTTCTAACATGTTCAGATGATGTTTGAAGTAGTAGGTGTGTAGTTTGGTAGCGTCAGACATATTGCCCCCCCTCCAATGGTTCAGATATAAAAGATGCGTGGAAGTGGGTGTGCTTGCGTGCATAGAAAAGTGCACGCATACCGTAAAAGTGTCTAAAATTGCTTAAATTAGCCATAATTGTTTTGTGATGGCGTGGTACTGGTAATACCACGCATAAGAAATCATAAAAGTGGAAAGTCGCCTATTTGGGCGGCTTTATTTGTTGGTAGGGGTCTTTAGGAATCGTTCGATTGACTCTCTCGTGATGTAGGCTCTTCGATCTCGTTTCACTCGATCCAGGCGGGCATCATTTATGAGTTGATGTATTTTGGTTTTCCCGAAATTGGTATCTGTGATAGGAAAATTAGGCTGATCTGGTAGCTCTTGCACGGCCATAGGTTCCTTTTGGACATGATGCCAGTCGCCTGATTGATCTTGCCATTTGGTGTATTGTCCTAAGAACTGTAGCCAGGCACTGCCTAGTCGTCCGTTTCTGTTTTTGGCAATGATTACCTCTCCTATTCCAGCGGTGGGGTATCCTTCCTCTGTTTCCATGATCTCGTAATATTCTGGGCGGTAGAGAAACATAACCTTATCCGCATCTTGCTCGATTGATCCAGACTCTCTGAGGTCTGATAGCTGTGGGCGTTTGTTTCCCCCGCGTGTTTCTACTGCGCGGCTGAGTTGAGATAGTGCTATTACGGGTATGTCTAGCTCTTTAGCAATGTTTTTAAGCCCTCTTGATATACTGGCTATTTCTTGCTCTCTATTGCCTCCTTGGTTTCCTTCTCCGAGTTGCATATAGTCTACGATCAGTAGTTTGATGTCGTGTTTTTTCTTGAGCATCCTGGCTTTGGTACGCATTTGGAATATTGATAGAGCTGCACTGTCGTCTACATAGATGGGCTTGTCTATCATGTTGCCAGATTTATGAAGTATTCGTTCTAGTTCGTATTCTTTTATGTTTCCGTTTCTCAAGCTCTCTAGCATGACTTCACTGTGCATGGCTATCATGCGTATGCCTATCTCTGTCCAGCTCATTTCTAATGAAAACATACCTACTGCCTGCCCAAACTCTGCGCAATTTTTCATAATACTGGCTACCATCGCGGACTTACCCATGGCGGGTCGTGCAGCTATGATGATGAGTTCTGAACTTCTAAAACCGCCTGTGATTCGGTCTAGTTCGGATAGTCCACACGGTACACCTATCACTTCATTGTTTAGATAGGCTTCTCGCGAGGCTTCTATTTGATCTACTAGAGATTTTACTACTTTTTTAGACCCCATGTCTACGTATGAGGAACTAGACAGCGTGGCCGATAGCTTGTATAGCTGCTGGTCTGTCCGCTCAATTAAATCAAATACGTCTTCTGTTTCATTGTAGGCCAGATTCACTATCTCCGATCCTAATTTTATTAAAGCGCGTTTGAGTGCCTGCTCTTTTATGATTTTAGAATGTGCATCTATATTGGCAGCGCTATTTACTCGAGTAGTAAGTGATACTACTGCGTGTGCGCCGCCTACAGTTTCTATATTTCCGTCTTCTCTGAGCTGTGCTACTACGGTCATTATATCCACTGGTTCACTTTTCCCAAAGAGTGTAAGTATGGCCTTGAATATTAGTCCGTGTGCGGGGCTGTAGAAGTCTTCTGCTTCGAGAAAACCTACCACGTGGTTGATGCTATCTTTTTCTAACATCATCGCTCCTAGTACTACTTGTTCCATATCTAGGTTTTGCGGTGGTACCTTTCCCAAAAGTTCGGTGTTATTGTTTTGCTTGGTCATTTTTTATTTTGGTTTGAATCCTCTGAAAAATTTAATTGGTTGATCGATGGCTTGTTTTCCATCGGGGTTTGACAATTTTTTCTTCGTCCAGTTGAAAGCATAGTCTTTCCATTCGTCTGGGGTTTTTTCCAAATCAGACCTGAAGGATTTAGGGAAGTCGGAGAGTTTGCGTTTGATAGCTCCCTCGGAGGCATTAGTAGCCGAAATTAGATCTTTGATTAATTGTTCATTTTCAAGAATATCAATCTTAATCTCTGTGTACATATACTTTCCTTTCCTATCCTTTACTTTACTATCCTTTACTTTACTGGCTTGGGCAGTGGTATGAGCAGCGTTCTTAGCGTTGGTTGAAGGGGTGGTTGAAGCACTGCTTGAATTAGGTTTAATTTTGTTTTTTTTTTTCTACTCTCAGCGGATTTTAAACCTCCTTCTTTACCATGGCGAGATTGCATTTCTCTATAATCTTGTATCCCCTCCATATCTGCTTTAAGATCATGATGATAAAACTGATTCTCATCCAAGACAAAAATCTCGTATTTAGTTATAATTGATTTGCAAACTCTAATATCGATAGCATTGCGTTTGCACCATGCATTAATTTGCGCCAGAGTCAAAGAGAAACTTTTTTGCTTTGCTAATAATTCAAGCACTGCCATGAAAATACCATAACCTTCCCATCCGTGCTTTTCCATCATTTGTATGATGTTCATGCTTTCTAACATGTTCAGATGATGTTTGAAGTAGTAGGTGTGTAGTTTGGTAGCGTCAGACATATTGCCCCCCCTCCAATGGTTCAGATATAAAAGATGCGTGGAAGTGGGTGTGCTTGCGTGCATAGAAAAGTGCACGCATACCGTAAAAGTGTCTAAAATTGCTTAAATTAGCCATAATTGTTTTGTGATGGCGTGGTACTGGTAATACCACGCATAAGAAATCATAAAAGTGGAAAGTCGCCTATTTGGGCGGCTTTATTTGTTGGTAGGGGTCTTTAGGAATCGTTCGATTGACTCTCTCGTGATGTAGGCTCTTCGATCTCGTTTCACTCGATCTAGGCGGGTTTCGTTGATGAGTTTGTGGATTTTAGTCCTTCCAAAATTTAGAATACTACATGTCTCTTTGATACTTAAGTATTCTTTTTGAAGAACATTATTCTCTCGAAGAATCAAATGCTTTATTTCTGCTATATCAGATTTCATGAGTTGAATCTCTTGATAAGCCTCTTTGGGAATTGCTATTAATGTATGTTCCATTTTCTCTGCTTTAATTTTACAAAGCAAGAGTAACGTTCAGTGTTGTTTGGATGCAAGAAAAAGTTGTGTTTGCAAGTCTCTTGCAATGTTTATAAATGTTTTGCAAGGAATTATTTTTTATAGCGCCAAGAATTGAAGACTTCCTTTAAATAATCTTGAAGATCTGGGTCAAGATTTCCTTTTTTTGGAATTTTGTTCCTTAACCCTGCTTCATTGATGAACCTATTATAGGTATCATAGCTGGTGTTTAAAACCTGGTTAGCAAAATCTTTTCTTTTTAGCGGGACAGGCTTTTTTTCGTTCTCTATGTGTTTCAGAGCTTCATTTATTTTCCAAATATCTATCTGTTTTGCATCGAGAATTTCTAAATAATGCAAAAGCCATTTTTGTGCCTTTTCATTAAATCTATAAAAGTCACCTAAATCTTTAAAAAGGTTTGGGTTAAGCAGTTGATCTTCTGGAGTGTATTCATCAACATTGAAGTAGGTTTTTATAATTTCTATTAAGTAATTGTTTTGATAGGATGATGTAAGTAATTCTAAATTGGGGATTATGTCCTCAACACGAAAAAATCTTTTTCCTGTTTCTTCAATAGATATTTGATCATAAAAAAGTGGACGTCCTTGTGAGAAAATATAATTTATCTTTCTTAATGCCTGAAGCCATTCAATGGCTTCATTATGGACGAAGGTTCGGGTTATGACTTTCATTACATCTAGTTGAAAGTCTTCATATATATTATCAAAATATTCGCTTTTATAGAAACCAATTTTTTTATTTCTTTCAATATCTTCTTTTATACCTATTATCTTTTTGTTCATAATTTTAAATCTATCCATCCACGCATGGCATTCGCTTTGCTCTGACGACCGTAGATCTCAGTTGTCGATGTTTTTTGATGACCGAGAGCTCTACCTACCTTTTTTATGGGTACCCCAAGTGATACCATCATTTCTGTAAAACTGTGTCGTGCGACTTTTGCACTTATTTCTTTATCTATTTCCAACTGACTCGCAATTGACTTTAGTTTTAAGTTGAATTTTTGATCAGAGATGAGCTCCTTGAACAATAGTATTTTACTTGGTTTCTTATCCTTATTCCAGGAGGAAAAACGATCTAGAATCTTTTGAGTGTCTGGAAAGATTGGAATAACGAATTCTTCATCATTCTTAGACCTGTGTCCTGCTATATACCTAACTGATTCTTCATTGTCTTCAAGTTTTATTTCTTCAATATTGGCGTGAGTAAGGTTTCGAATGTCCGAATAGTATAGCCCGGTCAGACAGCCAAAGAGAAATATGTTTTTGAAAAATTCATCTCTGGGATCAGGCAATGTAGTGTCTCGTAAAGCGCGAAGCTCAGCCTGGGTGAGTGATACCCTACGACTCTTTTCTTGTTTAATTTTAAGATCATCAAACATCAATTTCACATCCAATTTCACCAGACCTTCTTTTAAAGCTGCTCTATAGCATATTTTGAACTTATCAAAATGTTTGACACGTGTAACACCACGTAGTTTGCAATCCACGGCAAGAAAGCGCTCAAATTCGTAAATAAATGTAGGTGTGAGGTCGTCAAATCGAATGTCTGGTCTAAACTCATTGAGCCTTACTTCAAAACTCCTGTATGTCTGTACAGTGAGTGGTGAAAGTTTTTCTTCGTCACTTTTGCGCTTATTGATATGACGAATGTATCTATCAATAAATTCGTTGAAAGTTTCATTGGTTTTGGATAGCTGAAGATGTTCCTTGATTTCTTTTACAGTTAATGGATGTCCCATTAAGATTCTATCCTGAACCCAGTCTCTTGTATGGAAAAGAATATCTCGGATGATACGGTTGATTTCGGGCTTTAACACATACAAGTCTTGATGTGTGTCTCCAATCCAATCCCGTTTGTGAATAGGAGGGACTATGTCGAGCAGTGCATAATCTGTTTTTCCTTTGTGATATATTCGTAGATATACAGGGGATAGCCCTGATTTGGACTTGTAATTAAGTCTGTTGTGTACAACTGATATGGAAGGATATTTTTTCAATGCACTTTTTTATTAATAATAAAATTAATAACAAAAATGCGAATTTCCACGTATATTAGTGAACAATAAAAAACCCTAAAGCTCTAATGTATAGTGCTTTAGGGTTTGGTGAGATTCGTTAAAATCCTCTCTAGTAGCGGGAGCTAGACTCGAACTAGCGACCTTCGGGTTATGAGCCCGACGAGCTACCAACTGCTCCATCCCGCGATGTTTGTATTTGTGTTGAATCAAGGCTAGAAAGTCATAAATTCACTAGTTTTTCCCTCAATTGCGATGCAAAAGTAGAAGTCTATTGATTAAAAAACAAGTACCTTTGGGTTTATTTTCTAATATGAGCGAAACTAATTTTAAGTCAGGCTATGTGAGCATCGTGGGTAAGCCTAATGTAGGAAAATCTACTTTGATGAATGCATTAGTAGGTGATAATTTATCCATCATCACATCCAAAGCACAAACCACCCGACATCGGATAATGGGTATACTTACTGGAGACAATTTTCAAGTAGTTTATTCAGATACGCCTGGTTTATTGAAGCCGCAATATACCCTGCAAGAATCTATGATGAAGTTCGTAAGTGCTTCCTTAGAAGATGCGGATTTGGTGCTTTATGTGGTGGAGCTGATGGAAAAGCAAGAGGACGAGGAGATGCTAGATCGTATCATTGCCAGCGGTTCTCCAGTGATCATGGTGATCAACAAGTCTGACCTCAACAAAGGTTCTCGCCTTACTGATAAAATCGACTATTGGCAATTGCTATATCCAGAGGTGGAAATAATGAGCGTGTCTGCTCTGAATAAAGAAAACATAGACCTACTGTTTGCTCGGATATTAGAATTGATGCCAGAGCATCCTGCTTATTTCCCAGGGGATACCCTGACGGATAAGCCAGAGAAATTTTTTGCTTCTGAGATCATTAGAGAGCAGATATTTAAAAATTATAAACAAGAAGTGCCCTACAGTACAGAGGTTGAGATTGAGTCTTTCAAAGAAGACGAGGAGATCATTCGCCTGCGTGCGGAAATATATGTAGAGCGAAAATCGCAAAAGGGAATCATCATAGGTAAAGGGGGAGAGGCCATTAAAAAGGTGGGGACAGAAGCTCGATTGCAAATGGAGAAATTTTTCGGCAAGAAGGTCTTTTTGGAGACTTTTGTGAAAGTGGCTACCGACTGGCGCAAGAAAGATAGCTTACTCAAAAAATTTGGCTATAAAGGCTAAATCACTTTACATCTTTTCTTAGATCTAATAGCTTTGCGCGCAGTTGTTATGCACCAAATGAATTCAGATAAAGTAAAAACTAAGCCTTTCCGATTGATTGTAAATAGACTTTATGTCCTTTATGTGGGCTTGGTTTTTATACTCACTTTCTTGCTGGGTACACCTATAGTTTTACTTGCTTTTTTGTTAAAGACAGATCGATTGGCATTGTTGGTCAATCACTACTGGGCGCATATTTTCTTTTTGCTTATTGGCGTCCCGATTCAGGTTGTCCGTAAAGGCAAGCTAGATCATCAGGCTAATTATATCTTTTGTCCCAATCATTTTTCTTTTCTGGATATTGCTACCATGCCTTTTGTACCTGTGCCATTCAAGTTTGTGGGAAAGGTGTCTATTGTGAAAGTGCCCTTGCTGGGGCTTGTGTTTAAGCGATTTCATATCACTGTAGATAGGACTAGGTTGAGAGATCGGTATGCCACCTATCAGAAAAGCATCGATGCACTTCGGTCGGGGTTTTCCTTAACCGTTTTTCCAGAAGGGGGGATAAGGGCCAGCCAGCCTCCTCAGATGGAAAATTTTAAAGAAGGACCATTTCGTATGGCTATTGAGACAGGAACGGCTTTGGTGCCAGTCACATTAGCCGATAATTGGCATATCTTCCCCGACGACGGGCAGTTTCTGCTGAAAAGGAAAAAATGTAGAATGGTCATTCATGAACCCATCGACCCTAGAGGCTATACACTAGATCAGTTGCAAGATTTTCAAAATGACGTACATCACATCATTCAATCAGAATTAGACCGATTGAATTCCTGATTCCAATAGGATTGATGGCTGTGATTGTTATATTTATTTTTTGGTTGAATTCAGCCCAATACTCCATTTTATAATAGAAGAATGATCATAGATCTAAGAAGTGATACCGTAACTAAACCATCTGATGAAATGCTACAAGTCATGATGGCTGCCGAAGTGGGAGATGATGTGTTTGGCGAAGATCCTACCATTTTGATGTTAGAAAATAAAATTGCCAAATATTTCGGTAAAGAAGCAGCTATGTTTTGTCCTTCTGGTACCATGGCTAATCAAATAGCTTTGAGGATCAATACGCAGCCACAGGATGAGATCCTATGTGATCGAACTTCTCATATTTATAATTATGAAGGAGGAGGAGCAGCATACAATTCTATGGTGTCTATCAAATTACTGCATGGAGATTTGGGCCGCTTTACAGCTAATGATGTGAAAAAGAATATCAATCCTGATGACATTCATTATGCGCGTACTTCTTTGATCGCTATTGAAAATACTGTAAACAAAGGTGGGGGTAGTGTTTTTCCGCTAGATGTCATCAAAGAGATTGCCAAAGTGGCCGTAGCTAATAAGTTGAAAATGCATTTGGATGGTGCACGGATTTTTAATGCGCTGGTGAGCTCAGGCGAAAGCGCCCTAGATCATGGTAAATGTTTTCATACACTTTCGGTTTGTTTCTCCAAAGGATTGGGTGCGCCAGTAGGATCTGCTTTAATTGGTTCTAAAGAGGCTATCGGTCGTGCACGTCGGGTCAGGAAAGTAATGGGGGGAGGTATGAGACAGGCAGGCTATTTGGCCGCAGCTTGTATATATGCTTTGGAAAACAATGTGGATCGCCTTAAAGACGACCATCGGAGAGCCACGCAATTGGCCAATTTGTTTGAGGATAAAATGTATGTGGAAAATATCGTGTCTGCAGGGACTAATATCGTTATAGTGACTCTGGCTAAAGATAAGCCTATGAAGCAACTGCTTGAGGCATGGAAAAAGCGAGGCTTACTGGCTGTGCCGTTTGGTCCTAATGAAGTGCGCCTAGTGACACATCTCAACTATACCGATGATATGCTTCAAAAAACGATGGAAATATTGGCTTAACTTTCTGTTGCTTCAGCAAAAGTCTTGAATTGATTCATAAACTTAAGCGTCTGTTTAGGAAAAGCACTTTTCATAAAAAAGCCGATCAATTTCATAAATCCAGAAAATTGAAACTCATTTTCAGAGACCCATTGGGTTTGATGATCACTGGTGGCCACAAACCTATTAGAAATGAGGTTATACACTCCTTTGGTTTCGTAGGTAGCTACAAGCTCTTCTGGTAGCGTGTTTTTAGCAATGGTCTCTATCATCTCTACTTCTCGTTTGCCCATTTTATAGTGTAATTTGGCTTTGGATCCAGGCTGACTGGGTGCTCCACTCAATGGCTCAAAACTAACCAAGTCTGGCTGCCATTTGGGCATGAGTTCTGGGTTGTCGAACAGTTCGATGACTTTCGCTCTTGGTAGGTCTATGAGTATGTCAACAGTGTATTTCATGAGTAGTGTATTTGTTTAACCAATATAACTATTCATGCGTCAAAATAAAAGCGGCACACTGATCAGATCCATGTGCCGCTTTTGTTATTTTATAGCCAGATTATACAACCACATTGATGATTCGTTTCGGTACGATAATCATCTTTTTGGGTGGTTTGCCTTCTGTCCACTTGAGCACGGCTTCGTGTGCCAATACTTCTGCTTCTATTTCTTCTTTTGACTTGTCTATCGGGAAGGAGATTTTAGCTCTCACTTTGCCATTGATTGATATCGGATATTCATGTGAGCTCTCTGTTAAGAAGCTTTCGTCAAATGCAGGGAATTGTGCCAAACTCACGCCGCCAGTATGTCCTAGCTGCTCCCATAATTCCTCGGCTAGGTGAGGAGCAAAGGGAGATAGCGCAATCACCAATTTCTCCAGCACTTCTCGCTTGTTGCATTTCAATGAAGTCAGTTCATTCACAGCAATCATGAGCGTACTTACCGAAGTGTTGAGCGACAGGTTGTTGATATCTTCTTCTACTTTCTTGATCGTCCTATGGATGATTTTTTGTTCCTCTTGTGTAGGCTTGTCGTCAGATACGGCGAAGTTTTCTTCACTGTCGTGAAATAGCCTCCAAAACTTCCTTAGAAATTTGAATACGCCATCGATGCCGTGTGTATTCCAAGGCTTGAATTGCTCTAAAGGCCCCAAGAACATTTCGTACATGCGGAGTGTGTCAGCGCCGTATTTCTCTATGATGTCATCAGGATTCACTACGTTGTATTTCGATTTCGACATCTTTTCTACTTCGTAGCCACACAGGTACTTGCCATTTTCTAGGACAAACTCTGCATCCTTCAAGTCAGGTCTCCACGCTTTGAATGCTTCGGTGTCGAGCACATCATTATTTACTAAACTGACATCTACGTGCATTGGCGTGGTGTCGTGCTGGTCTTTTAAGTTTAAGGATGCAAATTTGTTGGTGCCTTTCACACGATAAACAAAATTTGATCGTCCCTGAATCATGCCTTGATTCACCAGTTTTTTAAATGGTTCCTCTTCCTTTGCAAATCCTTTGTCGCATAGAAATTTGTTCCAAAATCTAGAGTAGAGTAGGTGGCCTGTGGCGTGCTCAGTGCCGCCAATATATAAATCCACATCTTTCCAGTAGTTCTGAGCTTCGTCCGATACAAATTGTCCGTCGTTTTGTGCATCCATGTATCTGTACCAATACCAGCTCGACCCTGCCCAACCAGGCATCGTACTCATTTCTAGTGGATAAGCTTCGCTAGATCCTTTCGGTGTATAGGTAAATCCTTCGGCTCTAGCCAATGGAGGATCGCCATCTTCGGTAGGTAAGTATTTGTCGATCTCTGGCAATACGATTGGAAGGTCTTCTTGTGCCACAGGATATGGAATACCATCCTTGAAATAGATCGGAACAGGTTCTCCCCAATATCTCTGTCGAGCAAAGATGGCGTCTCTGATTCTGTAATTGATTTTGCCACTACCAATGCTATTTTCTTCCAGGTAAGCAATTGCCTTGTCAGTTGCCTCTTGAAAAGTAAGGCCTTCCAATATGCCTTTGTTGATGATCTTGCCTTCCTTGGTAGGGTCAGCTATTTCGCTTACATCCATTCCGTCATATACAGGAAGTATGGGCAGGTCAAAATGTTTGGCAAAGTCAAAATCTCTCTGGTCACCACCAGGTACCGCCATTACTGCGCCAGTACCATATCCAGCGAGTACATAGTCTGCGATCCAGATTGGCATACGTTCATTGTTGAACGGGTTGATGGCGTACGCACCTGTAAATGCACCAGAGACAGTCTTCACGTTGGTCATGCGATCACGCTCAGATTTGTTTTTGGCCACTTCTACATAGTCTTGTACATGTTTGCGCTGCTCGTCTGTTGTGATTTTTTGGATCAAATCCAACTCTGGGGCAAGTACCAGAAAAGTCACTCCGCATACGGTATCAATTCGAGTAGTGAATACTGTGATTTTATCCTCATGCCCTTCTATGGCAAAGTCCATTTCAGCTCCTTTGGATTTGCCTATCCAGTTGCGCTGCATTTCTTTGAGTGGCTCAGGCCAATTGACTGTACTGAGTCCTTCGAGTAGACGCTCGGCGTAGGCAGTGATGCGCATGCTCCACTGCTTCATGTTTTTTCTTACTACAGGAAACCCGCCTCTTTCAGAAAAGCCATCTTTCACTTCGTCGTTGGATAGCACGGTTCCCATTTCTGGGCACCAGTTTACAGTGGTTTCGGATAGATAAGTGAGTCGGTACCGTAGTAATATCTCTTGTTGTTGAGCTTCTGAGTATCCAGTCCAATCTTCAGCAGAAAAATGAGTTATGTCCTCATCGCAAGCCGCATTTACGCCCGTGTTTCCGTTTTGTGCGAATAGTGTAGTAAGCTCATCTATGGCTCTGGCTTTGTTTGTATTGTAGTCATACCAGCTATCAAAGAGCTGGAGAAAAATCCACTGTGTCCATTTATAGTAGTTAGGATCGCAGGTTTGTACTTCTTTGCTCCAGTCGAAGGAGAAGCCTATATTTTTTAATTGTTCCTTGTATCGAGCGATGTTTTCTTCGGTCGTTACGGCTGGGTGCTGCCCCGTTTGGATGGCGTATTGTTCGGCAGGCAAGCCAAAAGCATCAAAGCCCATAGGATGTAGGACGTTGAATCCTTTGGACCTTTTGAACCTACAGACAATATCGGAAGCAATATAGCCCAGAGGGTGGCCTACGTGTAGCCCTGCTCCAGATGGATAAGGAAACATATCCAAAGCGTAAAATTTTGGTTGGTCTGGTTTTACTTCAGCCTTAAAAGACTGCTGCTCTTGCCAGTATTGTTGCCATTTTTTCTCAATGGTTTGGAACTCGTATGATGCCATTTGTCTGTTGGTACTGTTTGGTATAAGTGCGCAAAATTAATAGGTTTATTGAATTTATTGGTTAGATTATGCTTGTAGTCTAGCGTAGGTGTTTGGGTGGTTTTTAATGCCACCTTCTGGTGCTAATTCTAGCTTATATGATCTTCCAGTGGATTCAATAAAATGAAAAAGGCAGTTGCCTAATTAAAGGAACTGCCTTCTGAATCTAGTAGCGAAGACGGGAGTTGAACCCGTGACCTCAGGGTTATGAATCCTGCGCTCTAACCAACTGAGCTACCTCGCCGTGTGATTTTTCGAGGTGCAAATCTAGCCATTGTTTGTTTATTAGCAAGTCTTTGTAAAAACTTTTGATACATTCGTATAAAATTAATACATTGAGAACATTAGAAATTGATATTTAGAATATGAGCAAGTTCAAATTTGTAGGGGAATATGAGATTAGAGCATCGAAAAAAATGCTATATCCATACTTGTCAACAGCAAGTGGGCTCGCCCAGTGGTTTGCTGACGATGTAAATATTGATGAAGACAAAACCTTTACCATTATTTGGGACGGGGAGGAGAATAAAGCTAAGATGGTTTCGCATCGAACCAATTCTCAAGTAAAATTTGAATTTGTATCGGATGATGAAGAGCCTAGTTATGTGGAGTTCAAAGTAGATATGAATGAGATGACCCAATCCGTGTTTATCAGAGTGACCGATTACTCAGATATGGATGATGAAAATGAACTCCAAGACTTATGGGAGAGTCTAATGACTAATCTTCGGGAAATAGTAGGTGGATAGTCTAAGCGTGTTCGAGACGAACCACAATCCCATCACAAACCGCGCATTTCCCAGCGAATAAGCCTGGTTTGCCATGTTCTTCTTGGCATTTTACACACCAATATCTTCCGCATGATCGGCAATGTAGAGTAGCTCTTTTCTCACATTTATTACAGTTATGCATGATTCCTCTTGTTTGTTCTAAATATAATAAATAATTGGAAACACATCTTTTTTGTTCGTGTAGATTAAATGTGTTTTGATGAAATAATTTAAAACAAAAGGAACTTTCATAAGGGAATGGTAGTATTAGGGTATGAGTGCTTTATAAAAATTAGTAGCTTTGTGAAGCTCGGTTTTACAAAAAATATCAAGTAATGAAGAAGACTTTTCTATTGAGTATCGGTTTAGTAGTAGTTGGTGTGTTAGCAGTATTAGAAGCTGCAGCTCAAGACAGCAAGGGTTTTGTAGCTTCTCCCAATGAAGGATGGATGGTGAATGTAGAGGAGGCTTATAAGTTGTCGGAAAAGACAAACAAGCCTATTCTTGCTAATTTTACAGGGAGTGACTGGTGTGGTTGGTGCAAAAAATTGAAAAGTGAAGTCTTTAGTAAACCTGAGTTTAAATCATGGGCTAAAGAGAATGTAATTCTGTTAGAATTGGATTACCCAAGAAGAGCCGCATTACCTGAAGCCCAAGTGAAGCAAAATGCTGAATTGCAACAAGCCTTTCGTGTGACAGGTTTTCCTACGATTTGGATGTTTGATTTGGATAGACCCGATGGCGAGCGTTTTCAAATCGAAGCATATGGAAAAACTGGGTATGCTGCTGGTGGACCTAATGCATATATCAAAAATTTGGATAAAATGATTGCACTCAAGCAGAAGAGTGTCAAATAAACGCTAGTAGTTTATCTAGCGTTGAATCCTCTCAGTTTTATTTGAGTCAATTTCCTTTTGGTATCGAGAGGAAAATCGCCCTTCATCATCCAGTCGTAGTAGCCAGGTTCTGCTTTGAGAATATCTTCTACGGGCTTGTGGCGGTGCTTTCCAAAGTTGAATACCTCTACGCCCTTGTCGTTGGTCACGAATCTGCCTGCTAGATCTACCATGTTTGCTGCAGATACTTCGTGGAGGCTTTTCATGTCATTGGAGATTTTGCCAATTACTTTGCCCATAGGGTTTACTACTTCTTGTCCGTCGTATTTTTCTATTTGAGCTTTGATGACTGCTGCTGTAGCTAAGGTGTCTGCTTCGGCACTATGTGCGCCATCAAGAGATTTGTCACAATAGAACTTGTAAGCGGCTGTTAGTGTCCGTTTTTCCATCATGTGGAAAATCTTTTGTGCATCTACAAATTTTCTATTAGAGGTATCAAATTCTACATCTACCCTTAAAAATTCTTCCACCAAAAGCGGAATGTCGAATTTTAAACAATTGAATCCACCCAAGTCACAACCTTGAAGAAATTCAGATAGACTTTTAGAAATGGATTTGAAAGTAGGGGCGTCCTTTACGTCTTTGTCGTATATGCCATGAATCATGCTGGTTTCGACAGGAATAGGAATCGTAGGGTTGATTTTCATCGTCTTGATGATTTCTTCGCCATCAGGCATGATTTTCACCACAGAGATCTCAACAATGCGGTCGGTAGATATGTTGGTTCCTGTTGTTTCCAAATCGAAAACTGCCAGTGGATTTTTTAGATTTAATTGCATTGCTGTTAGTTATATGATGGTGAATCAGTATGTCTGATTATTTAGTAATAGTGTTGGCGATAGAGCCTAAGTCTAACCCGCCAAATGTGCCAGAACTCATGAAAATCAAATTCTGGTTTTTCCAGTCTTTACGGAGTAAATGTGCCTGTAGTTGGGTGCTATCGGTAAATACCTGAATGTCTTTTCTATTAAAGGCTTTTCTGATATCTTCTTCGTTGATGGCAGTATAGTTTTTTTCTTCGATTAGCTTTTGGTCAAAGAATACAATGGCTTCGTTTGGTGCCTTAAATGTGTCTTTGTAATTGCCTAGGAAAGCTTTGTTTAGACTGCTGAAAGTATGTAATTCATAACAGGCGATGAGGTTTCTATTAGGGTGCAGCTCTTTGAGTGCGTTTGCAGTAGCCTCTAGTTTAGATGGCGCATGGGCAAAATCAGTATAAACAGCAGTATTTGAATTTTCAGACAGTAGGTTGTTCCTTTTGTATGCTCCTTCGAAGGAGGCTATTGCTTCGTAGAATTGTGCGCGACTGATGCCTATTCTCTTGAGTAGTGTTCTGGCTCCCTCAAGGTTTTGCATGTTGTGTTTGCCAAAGAGTTTGACAGGAGTTTCTTCATTCAAATAAAACCGCCCATTTTTCACTTTGTAATTGGGCGTTTCATATGGGTCAGCTTTTACATCAGTGCGCTCTTTGGTAGCTATTTTTTTTGCATACGCATCTTCTGTGCAGTAGATCAATGATCCTGCTTTAGGTGTCTGATTAGCAAGTTTTTCGAATTGAGCAAGGTAGCTATCTTCGGTAGGGTACACATTGATGTGATCCCATGCAGTACCACTGATCAAGGCAATGTGATGGTCGTATTTTAAAAATTTGGGTTCTAGGTCTAGTGGGGAAGTGAAGTATTCATCACCTTCTATTACGATGATTGGCGCATCAGAAAGTTTGATTGTCTCTTCAATGCCTTTGATTTTGGCTCCTACTACATAGTCGAAATCTCGATTCCAGTAATTTAATACATGGATGATGGAACCTGTGATGGTAGTTTTGCCATGACTGCCTGCGATTACGATTCTTTGTTTGTCGTCAGACTGTGATCGGATAAATGCAGGGTAAGACCAAATTTTAATGCCGAGTGCCTGTGCTTTGAGTAGTTCGGGGTTGTCTGCTTTGGCGTGCATGCCCACGATCACAGCGTCTAGCGAATTGTCGATCAGATTGGCGTTCCATCCCATTTGTGTGGGTAGCAAGCCGTTCTCATTTAATAAAGAAGCCGCAGGGTCATATATCTTGTCGTCGGAGCCGCTTACCGTCATGCCCTTCTTTTTTAGGGCTATAGCCAAACTGCTCATAACTGCGCCTCCAATGGCAATAATGTGAATTTTTTGATGAATTTGACTCATGCAGGTTTTGAATTTTTTCAAAAATAAGACAATTAGTAAGGTGTACAAATTAAACCTCTCCTTAAAATTTCATCAACAATATTATGATTGTATTACGTTTATTAATGGACTAGCTGGTTCAAATGATATGTTTTAGTGGCTTAGGCATTAGTCTGCCATTTTATGGTTTGCTTCCATAGTAGATAGGTTTTCAATGACTTAAGTAGATGATGTTTCTTGTCTAAGTGGGGTTAGCAATGGAATGATATACGTTGTGAAATTCATTGTGGAAATGTTGTTATTAAACCACCCTAGGTTTTGAGAGAATACATCATCTGTTTGCATAAGTTTGCTTTTCGAATACACACTAGAAATTAATCCTAGATTTCTTTTATAAACAATTATGGCCAATATAGATTCTCCAGATCAAGGAAATGTCAGAAGTAAAGCAGGTGCTAGAAAGAGCAACTCGTCCAAAGCGGGTTTAGTACCACTGGGGAAATTGCAGCCTCAGGCTGTAGATATAGAGGAGACGGTGCTAGGTGCATTGATGTTAGAAAAAGATGCTTTGACCACAGTCATTGATATTCTCAAGCCACAAAGTTTCTACGATGATCGACATGCCAAAATATATGAAGCTATTGTTCAGCTTTTTAATAAGTCAGAACCAGTAGATATCATGACTGTTACGGCTCAATTGCGTAAGAATGGCACGTTGGAGATGGCAGGAGGAGCTTATCATATTGCTAACCTGACGACAAGAGTCAACTCAGCAGCTAATATAGAATATCACGCCAGAATCATCACTGAGCAGGCGATCAAAAGAGATTTGATTAGAATCTCGGCTAAGATTCAAGAAGATGCATTTGAGGATACAGAGGATGTATTTGAGCTATTGGATAGGACAGAACAGGCCTTGTTTGAGATTTCGGAATCCAATATAAAAAAGAATTATGCTGGAATGCAGCAGTTGATGCATGAGGCTATTATGGAAATAGAAGCCAGAAAAGAGCATAAAGATGGTTTGACTGGTGTACCTAGTGGTTTTACAGAGCTCGACCGGGTGACTGCAGGGTGGCAACCTTCGGATTTGGTGATTATAGCAGCCCGTCCTGCCATGGGTAAGACGGCCTTTGTCGTCTCGGCTATGAGAAATGCAGCAGTGGATTTTGGCGAGGGAGTAGCTATTTTCTCTTTGGAGATGTCTGCTATTCAGTTGGTCAATAGACTTATTTCTGCAGAAGCAGAATTGGAGAGTGATAAAATCAAGAAAGGTAACCTGGCAGATCACGAGTGGGAGCAGCTGGTTCACAAAACAGCCAGACTCACAGAAGCCCCCATATTTATAGATGATACGCCAGGTTTGAGTATTCTTGAATTGCGAGCGAAGTGTAGACGACTAAAGGCTCAGCATGACATCAAGATGATTATTATTGATTACTTGCAACTGATGTCTGGTGATTCTTCGAAAGCGGGTGGTGGTCCTGGAAATAGGGAGCAGGAAATTGCTTCTATATCAAGAGCACTTAAAGGAATAGCAAAAGAATTGAATGTGCCAGTGATCGCACTGTCACAGCTTAGTAGAGCCGTAGAAACCAGAGGTGGAGATAAGCGTCCTCAGTTGTCGGATTTGAGGGAGTCAGGATCTATCGAGCAGGATGCTGATATGGTAATGTTCCTTTATCGCCCAGAGTATTATGATATCACAGAGGATGAGGATGGTTTGCCTACAGCAGGTACTGGAGAAGTGATCATAGCTAAGCACAGGAATGGCTCGCTAGAAAATGTAAAATTGAAGTTTATTGGTCGATTCACCAAGTTTGCAGATCTGGATGGGTCTATCATGGGCGGGGATTATAGCGGAGGAGGATTCCCTTCTGCAGGTATTCCAGCGGAGTTTGATAGCGTACCTAATACCGTAACATTCCCTTCCAAAGCCAATGATGGAGATGGTGCTGCGTCTTCGGGAGATGCTCCTTTTTAAGTGTGAAAAATAGAATTGATTTAGTCCTTTTTTAGTTTTCTAGAATTAGAAATTCAACCCTTCTGTTTAATGCTTGGTTTTGCGGGCTGTTGTTGGGTACGATGGGTTGATTGCTGCCATATCCTTTGTACTCCAGTCTGAATTCATTCAGGCCTTTGGCAACCAGATAGTCTACCACTGCTTTTGCGCGAGCCTCGGAAAGCAATAGATTATATTCTCGCGACCCCACATTATCAGTATGTCCTTCTATTTCAATTTTCACCCTTCGGTGTTTTTCTAAATAAGTCAAAAGCTTGTTGAGCTCCAGATAAGACGACCTGAGAAGAGTTGCTTGGTCAAATTCGAAATAGATGTTTTGTAAGGTGAATTTCTTTCCGACTTCTGCAGGACCAAAATAGTCATCTTCTGGCTCGGTGATGGAAATTTGAGGGTCAGGATAAATAGACTCCATTGGATCTACGGGTCTTACCAATATATCGTCTATGAAATAATAAGCAATTTGAGGTTGCAAGTGTTTTGGGGTGCGTTTGTCACGTACCTGTGAGAATTTTCGTTTGGTTTTTTTAATCTTTAGTGATGAGTCTGGGGCAAATGTACCAATAGTAAGTGCAAGCTCGTCGCCCTCTGCTGTGAATGTACCAGAAACCTTAGTCCATCCCTCATGATCGTCTATCATGCGGTCTTTAGGGTTAGTGATTTGGGGTTTGTAATGATTGAAGTTCATAGCTTGCCAGTCAAAATTGGGCATATCTCTAGTAAAATACATGCCGATACTGTTGATGGCAAACTCACAGTTGTCGGCTAGGTTTACCCACATTTCCGCATAATATTTATGACCAGCTACTAGTGGCTTGGTGAGTTGAATCATGGCATATTCTCGGTGATTTTCGGGTACGTGCCAGCCTCTGCCACTTTTTGAGGTGAGGTAAGAAATTAAGCCAATATAAGCCTCGCCACCATGCGCAGGTTGTTCACCGAATACATTTTCAGGTGTACCCATAAAATCATTGATGCAGCAAGAATGAAAAAAGTCAGGAGATGGATCTGCTGTACCAAATGGAAACCAAGATTTAGTGAATTTGAGTTGATTCATGGTGAATGGGCATTCCCAGATTTCTTCGAAACCAGAGTTGATCACCATATTCTGACCCTGTGCTGATACGATCAGTAGGAGCCATAATGCTCCCAATAAAGTTCCATTTTTGACCATAAATGCAATATACCCATCGGGTACTATTTATAAAGCATCTCAATATTTGTTTTATTTATTCTTGTGAAAATTGTATTGAAAATGCAAGGTCAGATATAGCTCCAGTTTGTTGTTTAAACTTTGAATTGAAGCGACTGATTTGAAGTGATTTATGCTTGTAATAGATTTTCTAATGACGATTTTGGGTTTATGTTTGCAGCATGATAAGTACCACATCTTTGATGAAAAAGAAAAGTATAGGAATACTTCTGATGTATGCACTTGCTGTTGTCTTTTTTGTGGCTTGTGAAGAAGAGGTTGAGCCACTAATCAGCGACCCTTCGGTTAGTATTTTCTTTTTGAATAAAGACAGTCTAGATCAGGTTAATGTGATTATTGATTCTCTGTCCGAAGAGCAAGTGAAGTATGATACTGTAATTACTAACTTGGAAACTAGTGCCGACCAGTTGGTGGATAGATTGATTGTTATTACGGATTCCATTGCGAATGGAGGAGATTTGGATCAAGAGAGAGAACAGATTATTCATGATTTGGATACTTTGAACCTGTATTTGACAGGAATAGAACGAGAAGATTCAGTGGTGAATGCAACGAAGAGTGGTTGGAACTCTACAGCAGCTACTATTTCATCAGGGTTTCTGAAAGTGACTTCTATTGAGAATACTAAAAAGAGGCGCAGTATTGTATATGAAGAAAGTTCCTCTAATTGGAAATTGCCATTGGATATGCGAGCGAATGATGTTGATCTGGATATTAAAATTGCTGACCGTACATATCGGTTGGCAGTGGGTTATAGTAGGTCTACCGTTACGGATGAAAAGAATAAAGTAATTATTAGAACTTCGGATTTTGAAATTATATCGACGACTTTTAATTCTGCAAGCGTGACTTGTGGAGATTGTATCGATAGCCAAACGACCATATATGTCGAATTCTAAATGCATATCATTTGTCATATTGTTGCTGACAGCTTCGCTTGCGCAGGCACAGGAGGCTGCGTTGGCTAAAGAGACACTCGTAACTGAAGAAATGACCGAGAAGAAGATGCCTCTGTTTTCGTCTGTGGCCGTCTCGCTAGATTATGGAAAATTGTTTGGACAATTTTTAAAGACAGAATCTAAGTTTGAGTTTGGAGGACAGTTGGAGTTTAGAAATAAGTTGATCCTAGTAGGAGAATATGGATTTGCTACGCTCAACCCGAATGGAGCGTATCAAAATACTGACTATCAGTCAGAGGGCAATTATTTCCGAGTAGGGCTTGGGTATAAAATTGACATGAGTGCTAAAAATAACATCTATTTCTCCGCTCGTTATGCAAGAGCAGCCTATAGTGATAAAGGTACGATCGACATCGCGAGTGCTTCGGGTATTTATGACGATCTCATGGAGTCTTTTTATAGAAGAGATCTTTCTGCTCAATGGTTTGAAGTGGCTATGAGTTCGGAGGCTAGGTTATGGAAAGGGCTGTATGCAGGGTTTCATTTGCGCCTACGCATTATGGATAAATACGATGAACAGGAGCCGTTGGATGTTTATTCTATTCCTGGTTATGGGCGTACGTTCGATCGATCTATTCCTGCTCTCAATCTGTATTTGAAGTATGCCTTGGAGCGTTTTTGATAGCTCCTTGATTACTTGAATTAAAAAAGCTTAAACTTAATTGACCAGACCACTTGCAGGTCTGTTTTGCTGTGTTAATTTTGCGCATGGCAGAAAAGATTATCATCCTCGATTTCGGTTCTCAATACACCCAATTGATCGCACGTCGCGTCAGAGAGCTGAATGTTTATTGTGAAATACACCCCTTTAGTAAAATCCCTGAATTTGACGATTCTGTAAAAGGCTTGATCCTTTCAGGAAGTCCTTGCTCTGTGCGGCAAGAAGATCATCCAGATATCAATTTAGGAGCGTTAATTGGTGAAGTGCCCATTTTGGGCGTTTGCTATGGTGCTCAGCTGATCGCTCATAAATCTGGAGGCGAGATTATGCCGTCCAAGATTCGTGAATACGGACGTGCAAACCTGTCTAAGGTAGATTCAACTAATGAATTGCTCAAAGAGGTAGATATCAATTCTCAAGTATGGATGTCTCATAGTGATACGATCAAAAGTATTCCTGACAATTTTGAAGTCATTGCCAGTACACCGCATGTAGAAGTGGCTGCATTTCATAGCAAATCTCACCCTGTTTGGTGTATTCAGTTTCACCCAGAAGTGACGCATTCTACGGAGGGCAAAATCATTTTAAGAAATTTTGTCGTCCACATCTGCAAGTGTAGCCAAGATTGGACGCCAGACATCTTTGTGGATGCTACAGTGGCTGAGTTGAAAGACCAGTTGGGCAATGACCAAGTGGTACTTGGATTGTCTGGAGGCGTGGACTCTTCTGTGGCTGCCATGCTGATCCATCATGCGATAGGTAAGAACTTGCATTGCATTTTTGTAGACAATGGTTTGTTGAGAAAAAATGAGTTTGAAGATGTTCTGAAA